>CAYMQF010000006.1:0-41064 GCA_964392425.1 uncultured Phycisphaeraceae bacterium | reverse complement strand
ATGATGGCATACAAATATGTAATCAGAAAAACATATTATATCCCGGCTATAATCCGCCTCACTGCTACCCTCCGGATCAATGCCCAAGTCTTCCCGATTTGGTGCCTCCCGGGCATTCTAAAATCCATCTTGTCAACAACTTTGGAGATGTTTCGCAGGCATGTTCTCTCAGTCTGGCCGCAAGCGACTTTGTCATTCTGTGTGGATTATCCGCACGAGAGCCTGACACTGCCGAAATCGATCACTTGCTATCGAATATTCCACGCGGTGCAATTGTCCTTCATGTTGGGATAACGTCAGATCGTCAAAATGACGCTGGTCGATTATTGCGGAAGCATTCTGATAACTATCGGTTCGTTGACATAAGCGGTTCTTCTGAAGAATTGTTGCGGATACCTAAATTGTTGAAGGGTTGAAATCGTTTTGATTATGCGCAGCGGGAACTGCCAGCAATCGCGGATAGCATCGCGGAGGCTACCGTGGTCTGCCTGTTTCACTTCACGGCGCGGCCGATGGGAGAGGCAAACACTGCAGATTGACACTTTTGTTCACTGGATCGAAGCTCAGTCGGTGTTGATTTCTTTGACCAGAATGGCGCGTGTGTAGATCAGCTCAAAGCCATGTTTTTGCACGTTTTCCTGCGATTTGGAGCCCGGCTGTGTGGTCATGATCGCCAGGTCACAGCCAGCTCGCGCAGCGGCGGTGAGCCGATGACTCAGGAGCCTGCTTTGGATTCCTTGCCTGCGATGCTCAGGCAAAGTGGCGGCGCCACAGAACTGGGCGATCCCGTCGGTGATGCGCATGCTTCCCGCGCCGGCGTGTTGATCGCCCCGCGAGGCAACGAATCGCGTGAATTTTTCCATCGACGTCATTCCTCGGATGGTTCGCTCGAGTATTTCGCGGGGGAACGATTCGTGAGATTGAACGCCTTGCGTGTCGGGCGCGAGAAACCCGGTGATGATGAGGTCGATCCAATCTTCGAGGTTTTCATCGCCGGACTCAGCGACCGTGATGGAGTCGCCTTGACTTGGAACTTCTGGAGTGGTCGCTTGAGTGGGCAAACGACATCCGAGAAGATTTTCAAAGTTCAGGAGTTGATAGCCTCGTCGCGTGAGCATGGCGCCGACCGCGGGGTCCGCCAAGCACGAGAGTTCGGCCTGCACCGGTGAACCGACCGCGGCGAAGGCGTTTTCGATCTCTTCGAGCTGCGACTCTTCCACATCACCAGCAAAGCCGAGCCCGGCGATTTTGTTGAATGGGCATTGCTCCCCGGCGTACACAGCCACCCCACCGGCGATCGGTTTGATAAATACTCCATCGTTGGGATGCAGACGCATGATTGCCTCGGCGCCGTCGGACGTGAGCTGAGCGTCGGCGAGTTCGATGCGGGCGGCGTCAGTTTGACTGAAGAAAAGAGGGGTGTGTGTCATAATGTCGGCGATCATACGAGCGACGGTGGATGGATGCTCCCCTCGCCGGTCGGTCGGTGGACTGCATCAAGACGCCGGACCATTGCGATGAGATTCTTCGTTCGCGCGCCCACCTATGATGGGGCTTACCAAGGGAGGACTGTGTCCATGAACAATGCATCCGATTCACAACTTGAAGCTGCGTGGCCTGTTGATGTGGTGAACCTTGCGGAGAAGTTTGGGTTGTTCGATGAGCAGTGGTCGCCTCGCGTGGTTGGCGCCCTCAACGGGCAGCGGGTCAAACTTGCGAAGATTCAGGGCGAGTTTGTCTGGCATGCGCATGAAGATGAGGACGAGCTGTTTCTTGTGGTCAAAGGTTCGATGACGCTGCGGCTGCGCGAAACCACTGAAAATGGTGGAGTTTGTGAGCGTGAGGTGACGGTGGGGGCGGGTGAATTTTTCATTGTGCAGCGCGGCGTGGAGCATTGCCCGGTTGCTGACGAGGAATGCCATGTGTTGCTGTTCGAGCCTGCCAAGACATCGCACACGGGCGAGACGCAGTGTGATCGAACGGTTTTGCCAGACGATCAAAGCCGTTTATAGGCTGTGTTTGACGGGTTTTGTAGGCATTCACGCCATCATGCACTGGTGCGATGAGGAGCTTGGGCGGCGGTTGGTTAGGACCACTTCGCCAGGCCGTACAGGCCAGCGAGGCAGGCGCCTGCGATGATCCACATGACGGTGACGGTTGGCGCGAAGACAGGGCCGACGGAGAGTGCGAGGCCGGCGCCGAAGTATTTCATATCGCCCGACTTTTTTCCGTAGATAAGCAGCCCGAGGCCGACCGAGCCGATCACCATTCCCGACAGCAGCATTCCCGGACTGAGAAAATCCATCTCGCCTCCCTGTGTGAGCGTTGGTGAGACTCATTCGGTTCGCTGAGGGGGCTTGAGAAGCTGCGTTCCATGCGTTTTCGCGGAGCGTTGTTACTCGGACGGTGCAGACATTGCATACCGGTGAGACGCGCGCGCACCGTTTCTGCCAAACGATCAACTGCTCCTTTCATCGCGCGCGGACATTCTTGTTGATATGGATGAGCGATATGTTGCTCTTTTGTGCGCGGTGCATGTGGCTTGACGAACGATGAGAGCGGCGCGCAGGGATGAACACTCCCGGAAACCGACGGTAGTGTGTCTTGCGCGTCTTGCGAATGCGAAAATTTCTGTTGCGCATTGACTATGCTCTCGCTCGTGCTTGGTGAACCACATTGTGGATCGTCATGTGTTGATTGATGATTTGCAGTTGGTTTCATGAGAAATGTTTGCGACGTGTTCGGATGTGTCTATCTGTGCAAGGCCGCGGCTTTACGAGGTATGAGATCGGTATGGTGAGTTTGACTTTGGCGCTGGCGATTCTTGCAGCAGATTTGAATACTGATGGTGTGATCAACAGTCGTGATCTCACGGTCGCGTTTAGCCAGTGGGGGGAGTCTGGCTCTGCGGATCTCAACGGGGACGGCGTGGTGGATGTGCGCGACACGAAGATTGTGTTTTCATTGTGGGGCGCCGGGTGGGGGGCGCATTCCACGGGTGATGGCGCGGATTGGTTCGTCGCGCCGGGCTATATGATTTCGCATGGTGCGTCGCCATTTGTTGGGTATCGCCGGCTGACCTTCTGGAATCAGCATGGCGACATCGCGTCGATTGACATGTTGGCCAACTGAGCATCGCGGAGTGCCGATCCGGGGATAACAATCCTCTGATAGAGTGCTCCGGTGCGCATGCATTGGCTTCATCACGTTTATTCGCAATGGGTTTGTGCAGTGGTGATGTTTTTGGCGGCCGCTCTATGCCTGTCGGGGTGCGTCAGTATGAATCCACACGATTTAGATGATGATAATGCCGTGCAGGTCGATCGCGAGATCCACGAACTGCACCAGTTCTTTCAGGAATGGTTTGCGGGTTCGCTTGCTGAGAGTGACGATGCGTTTGCGCGGTTTTCAGATGTTCTGACTGACGACTTTACGATGGTCACGCCCGGTGGCGTGGAGCTTGATCGACAGGCGATCATCGATGCGGTGCGTAGTGGGCATGGGAACGACGCTGGCGCCCGCATCTGGATCGAGCGCGTTCAGATTCGACATACACTTGGAAAGACCGTCGTTGCGACGTATGAAGAATGGCAGCAATCAGCGGGACAGATAGCCAAGGGTCGGCTGAGCACGGTTGTCTTTGCGCGCGATGCGTCGGCGCCCAATGGGCTTGTCTGGCTCCATGTGCATGAAACCTGGCTGCCCGTTGATAAGAAAAGCCAAGAGAGTTCACACCAAGACCTCCCGATCTGACATGATCTGAAATGGAGAATGCAATGCGAATACAGGGCCGAAGATGTAAGGTCGTTGGCTGGATGAGCTTTACTTTGCTCCTTGGTGGGTGTGCGACGACGCCTGCTGTCCAGCGGTCCGATGCGGATTCAAGATCGCACATCATGGAGCTTCTTGAACAGACGCCTTTGATCGACGGGCACAACGATGTGCCTTGGGCGTATCGCAATCGCGTGAAGAATCATCTGGATCAAATCGACTTTGCATCGGACCTGACCAAGATTGAAAAGCCTATGCACACCGATATTCCCCGGCTCCGGGCGGGCGGCGTTGGGGGGCAGTTTTGGTCGGTCTATATTCCGGTCAATGACACGGGAGGCGCCGACGGCGATGTCAGAACGGTGATCGAACAGATCGACCTGGCGCGTCGGCTCATCGAAAAGTATGACGACCTGGAGTTGGCCCTCACTGCGGATGACATCGAACGAATCCACACGGACGGCAAGATCGCATCGCTGCTTGGCATGGAGGGGGGACACTCGATCGCCAGCTCGCTCGCTTCGTTGCGAGCGATGTACGAACTGGGCGCGCGGTACATGACGATCACTCACTCGAAGAACCTGCCTTGGGCGGATTCGTCAACGGATGAGCGCGTCATTGGCGGATTGACGGCGTTTGGACGAGAGGTGATCGGCGAAATGAATCGACTTGGAATGCTTGTTGATCTATCGCATGTGTCGCCTGAAACGATGAATGATGCGCTGGATACAACGCAGGCGCCCGTCATCTTTTCGCATTCGTCGGCACGTGCGGTGTGCGATCATCCGCGCAATGTTCCTGACTCGGTGCTCCAACGGCTCGTGGCTAACGGCGGCGTGGTGATGGTGACGTTCGTGCCCAGCTTTATCTCTGAAGACCTTCGCCTGTGGTATGTCGCGCGCAATCAAGAGCGGGATCGTTTGAAAATCGAGCATGGCGACGACGCAGACGCGGTGCGCGATGGACTCACAGCGTGGGAAAAGTCGCACGACCGCCCGGTCGCGACACTTTCACAAGTGGCGGATCACATCGACCACATCAGACTCATCGCTGGGATCGACCATGTGGGGATCGGCGGTGATTTTGACGGCATCGACGCTGGGCCAGAGGGGCTCGAAGATGTCTCCCACTATCCCGACCTGTTCATCGAGCTGATGAAGCGGGGGTACAGCGATGACGATCTTCGCAAAATCGCTGGGGAAAACCTGCTTCGTGTCATGCACAAGACCGAGCGGGTTGCGCGTCGGCTCCAGCGCCTGCGCCCCGCGTCGGACGCACTGATCGATGAGCTTGATGGATCTCGAACCCAGGACTGATCAACTGAGCTGAGCGCAGAAAAAAACCCACAGCGTTGAGACTGCGGGCTTTTGGAACGGTTCATGGTGTCGGTGTCACTCGGGGAGTTCGAGCAGTTCGACATCGAAGACGAGCATTGCTTTGGCGGGGATCAGCGGGGGTCGTCCGCCGGCGCCGTAGGCGAGCTGGAAGGGGATAATGAGTTTTCGTTTCCCGCCGACTCTCATGGAGCCAACCCCTTCGGTCCATCCTTTGATGACGCCGTTGAGTGGGAAGGTGATGGGCTGGCCGCGATCGACGGAGCTGTCAAACTTTTTGCCGTCCACGAGATAGCCGCTGTAGTGAACTTTGACTTTGGCTGTTGCGTCGGCTGGTCTTCGGCCGGTCCCTTCGGCGATGTCGTAGTACATCAGCCCGGTGTCGGTAGTGATCTTTTCGACACCGAGTGGCACGGCCCAGCCGGGGATGTCCAGCACGGGGTTGGGTGTGTCAACGCGAACTTCGCCGGTGGAGGCGTCGATGCGGATCGTGTGGGATTCGTTGCTGGAGAAAACTTCGACGGTGTAGATGGCGCCACTACTGCTGGAGTCGAAGCGTGCGGAGAGCGCCTTGCCGTCGAACCGCTTGATCGCGATTTCGATCGCGTCGGCGAGGGACACGCTTGCTGCGTCGAGCGTCTTCATGACCTCAGCGGGTTTGGGAGGGAGCTTTGAAAAATCCGTCACCGTTTGAGCGAACGCGGCGGAGGCGGTCGCAGCGGTGAGTGCGAGGACGACTGGGAACATGTGGCGCATCGGAAACATCTCCTAATGAGTTGGTGCAGTGATGTGGCGGCCGATCAATCGTCGCCAACGCATGAATCGTAGCGTATTATGAGGCGTCGAGCCTGTGAACGGGCAAGGTTGGGCTGATTCGCTACTGAAAAAGAGGATTCACCATGGACGATCGCTGGCGTGTCTATCTGTCGGGCGAAATACATTCTGACTGGCGGGAGCAGATCGAAAAGGGTGTTGCTCAGGCGGGATTGCCGGTCGATCTGTACGCCCCCGTCACCGATCACGAAGCCAGCGATGAGTGCGGCGTGGCGACGCTTGGCAGTGAAATCGAGCCGATCTGGAAGGATCACAAGGGCGCCTCGCTCAACGCCATCCGAACGCGCACGCTCATCGAAAAGGCGGACATCGTGGTTGTCCGATTTGGCGAAAAATACAAGCAGTGGAATGCAGCGTTCGACGCAGGCTATGCAGCGGCCCTTGGAAAGAAGCTCATCACGATTCACTCGAGCGAGCACAATCACGCGCTGAAGGAAGTCGATGCTGCTGCACTTGCGGTCTGCGCGACGGCTGAACAGGTGGTCGAGATTCTGCGCTACGTCACGACGAAGAAGTAGAGTCTTCCGATGCGAGCGACTGGAACTCCCCAGCGTAGGCAACCTGCAGCGAGTTGTTGAACAGGTTGAGCATGTTGATGTAGCCGATGGAGAAGGTGAGCTCGACGATTTCGGCGTCGGTGTAGTGCTGGCGAAGTTGATCGAACAGCTCGTCGGGGATGCGCGTTGAATCTTCCATGACGGCGCCGGTGTATTGGACGGCAAGCTGCTCGCGCGCATTCATCTGTTCGGGATGTGCGATGAGATCGAGCGGGTCATCACTGATCCCCAGCATCTTTGCGACGGCGATGTGCGAGTCCCGGCAGAACTGGCATGCGTTGCGCCGGGAGGCCTCGATGATGACCAGCTCTTTGATCTTTCGTTCGATGAGCCCGCCGGGGTAGAGGCAACTGGAAAAACCAGCGAACGCGCGGAGGATCTCGGGGCGCAGTGCAAAAGCCTGGAGCATTTCGGAGGGCTGCTTGCCTGCTTTGACGAGATCGGCGCTCTCTTGGAACGATGGATCGTCAGCGATGACATCGAATGCGTGGGAGAGTTGCTCTTGTGTGACAGTCAGTCGCATGGTGGCTCCTTGCGAGTTGGGGATGCGCATATTGTACTCAACAGAGGTGGATCGTTGGGTGTAGCGCGGTTTGGGGCTGGACTCAGACCCCTCACCCCTGCCCTCTCTCGGGGGGAGAGGGAGTTACGAAACCCACTGCGCGGAGGACATCGGCTAGCCCGTGCGCGTCGTGTTCATCGAAGGCGCCGACCTTGTGGGAGTCGAGATCAAGCACACCCCAGCAGGCTTCTTCACCAGCGGGCGATGTGGTTAGTAGTGGGATGACGATTTCGGATTGGTCGCGCGGATCGCAGGGGATGTATTGGTCGCCGAGCGTTGCGACATCGTCAACGATTTGGATGGTGCGGGAGGTGTACGAAGAGCCGCACACACCGGTGAGACCGATGGGGGAGCAGGCGGGTGAGTCTCGCCGGGCGCCGAGCACAAGGCGTTGATCGGCGTCAACTGTTTCATCAGCGATATAGAAGCCGACCCACGACACGCCGGTATTGCGGTGCGCTTCCCAGATCGCGTCAACGACGAGCTGCATGGTTCGATCGCGGTTCGCATCGTTCGATGAAGACGCGGCGCGGAGCGATCGGATGATGTCTGTGTAATCGCGTGGCATAATGCGCAGAAGAGCCCCACGGTGCGCGCAGGGGAAGAAGCGGAGAGAACGGGATTCGAACCCGTGGAGGAGATTGCTCCCCTCACCGGTTTAGCAAACCGGCGCCTTCAGCCGCTCGGCCACCTCTCCAAGTGACGCAGCCCAACGGAGCACAGCTCCGATCGACGCGCCCAGAAGTTTAGCACGATCGGGCTGCTTCTCAAAGAGCACTGCTCATCTGGATTATTCGAGATGGTTGGCGAGATGCCGGACCGCCTCCTCCTGCGCCGTCGTTGCTTGCCAACGATCGGCCCGACATCTCCATCCACCCATCTGTCAAAACGGTTTCTTTGTCCTGCCCACTGCTGCAAAAGGCGAATGCCCAGCCCCCCGACTGGTCATGATCGCGGTCGATCAGTCGGCGCCTTCCCGCTCTTCTTCGCCGGTGCTGTCGCGAAGGAGCTGGCGGAGATATTGATTCTCCCGGCGGGTCGCTTCGAGGTCGAAGACGAGATATTTCACGCTCAAACGAAGATAATCGAGGGATTCCTGAAGCTGGCTGACGGTGGAGTTCATTCGCTCCCGGCGTTGCTTGGTCTCCTCAGCGAGCTTGCGGAGTTGGCCTTGGTCCGCCTCGGGCATGTGCTCGATCTGGGTCAGAAGGGTTGTAAGTCGGGTGTCAAAGTCTTGCTCGTTCATGGGGGTCTCTCCTCTTCAGATGTTGGCCAGCTCCAGTGCTGGTGTGACAAGGAAAGAACCTTCAACTGGGGCGCCGATGGGGAAGAGTTGGCGCCAATGGCACAATAGACCGGGAAAAATAGCGTTTTCTGGCGCGGATCACCATGAATACAAAAGTGTCGTCCCAGAAGCGATTGGAGCATCCGCCCGATTGTGAGGGATGTCGCAGGGGGGCATCATGTGCCGATGAGCTTGCGCAGCGCCGATCGCGCCGCAGGCGAGGCGGACTGGGCGACTTTGACGATTGTTCCGAGGCGATCTTTACGGGACTCCCGGACCAACTCCTTGAGATGGTCGTCGCGAAGCCTTGCGAAGCGGGTGAACATTTCTTCCAGGCTTTGGCGTGTGAATCGGGAGAGTGGGTCGACCAGCCCGCTTTGAGCAGTTGCCCAGTCGATGAGTGAGCCTGCATCAGGGGCGAAGCGGTAGAGGGTGAGCGTCGCTGCGACTCGGTCTTCGAGAGAGGAAAATGGATCCCGGACCGCCTCGGGCAGTTTCACCATGACTTCGGTCGCTGCCGCGTCGTCGAGCCCGGCCAGTCGATCCCGGCTTTCGGCTGGCGCGATGGAGTCCACCGCCTGGATCGCTGCGGGTGGGACGCTGAGAGTCTTGAGCCCAGCTCGCTCGAACCGGACGCGCAGCCGAGTGGCGCCGTCACTGCCTGCTCGCAGGGCGGTGAGCACGACGCCGACACCCCACTCAGGACGATCCTGATGGACAACTTTCACACCTGATCTGAATGTCACAATAAATCGGCTCCCTCGTCGATACTCAGCCGTTCTTCCCGGGAGGTCCTCTCCAGAGAGAGACTCATCGGGGGGCATTGCCCAGTCGGCTTGCTGATGATACTATACCTAGCTTCGCTCAGCGACCGATCTCTGCCCGATCGGCGTCTTTTTGAGCGGGCTACGAAGGAGTCACGCAGCACATGATCGAAGCCCTCAAAGACGATGCGGTTCTCTCCAAGTTCGGCGGACGGTTCAAGCTGTGCGTGCTGGTCCAGAATCGGCTGCGCGATCTGATGGACGGCGCCCGCCCTCTCGTCGAACGCGAAGGACGGTCCGATCTTGAACTGGTTTTTGAAGAGATCATGCAGGACAAGATCACCATCTCGTATGGCAACGACGAGGCTGACGAACTCGAACTCCAGAAGCTGGGATGAATATCTCGCCGGAGTGATGCGCGTTTGCCTTGGCTGCTGAGTGGACGCACACGGATCGACCATGGAACACGATGAATCGAATGCTTTGACTGGTCGCACACTCATGGTGGGCGTGACGGGTGGTGTCGCTGCGTACAAGACGGCACATCTCGTCAGTCGGCTGGCGCAGAGCGGCGCCGAGGTCACCGTCGTGATGACCGACGCGGCAACCCGGTTCGTCTCGCCGTTGACGTTCCAATCACTCTCCGGCTTTCCCGTTTACACGAGCCAATGGGAAGCGGGGCCGACCGCCAAACCGTTGCACATCGAGTTGACCGAGCGGGTGGACTTGGCTCTGGTGTCGCCCGCCTCGATGGACTTTCTCGCCAAGCTTGCTGTGGGGCTCGCGGACGATCTTCTTTCGCTCACACTCAGCGCGATCGACCGAACGAAGACGCCCGTCGTGCTGGCGCCTGCCATGAATATGGTGATGTGGTCTCAGCCCGCCACGCAGCGCAACATCGCGCAGCTCCGCGAGGACGGCTTTGAGTTCATCAGCCCCGAAGAAGGTTGGCAGGCATGTCGCGCCGTCGGCCCCGGTCGGCTTGCTGATACAGACGCGATCTATGAAACGATTCTCCGCCGGCTCAAGTAAGCCGGCTCAAGTAAGTCGGCTCGGGTAAGTCAGCTCAACCGATCGGCGTGATCTCTTCATCAGCATGGATGGCTTCGTCCCATGCCACCAGATCGCTTGAGACACGCTTACCCGTCAACAGGAAATACGCAACACGGTGCGCATCGCGCCCGATGATCAGCAGGCAAGGCAGAACGATCAACGTCCCGACCGTTGCAGCGATGAGCCCGAAGCTGATCGTGATCGCCATGGGGATCAGGAATCGCGCCTGAAAACTTTGTTCGAGCATGAGCGGGCTGAGCCCGAGGACCGTCGTGATGGTGGTCAGCAGGATCGCGCGCAGGCGGGCGCGCCCGGTCGCCATCAGCGCATCGTGCATGGACACATGCTCGGTGCGTTTGTGGTTGTAGAACTCCATCAAGATGAGCGAGTCGTTGACGACGATTCCCATCAGCGCGACAAAGCCGATCATCGTGAGGATCGTCATGTCAAAGCCCATGATGAGGTGGCCCCAGATAACGCCGACCGTCGAGAAGGGGACGGCCATGAGCACTGCAACGGGCTGGATGTAGCTGCTGAAAAGCCAGGCGAGGATGACATAGATCGCAGCGACGGCTGCAAGCATTCCCATCGGCATCGACCGGAAGGAGTCCGCCATATCTTCCTGCCTGCCTCGCGCGATGATCTGCACGCCAGGAGCCGACGCTTGGTATTGCCGAAGGTCGCTGCTCATCGCGGAGACGATCTCTTCGGGGTTGGCCAGCGAACGGTTGACGTCGGCTGAGACGGAGACAGATCGGCGGCGATCGAGGCGGCGAACCGTTGCGTACCCTTCGCCTTCTTCAAGGTGGGCGACTTCCGCAAGCGGAACGGGCGTGCCGGTCGGCGTGTAGACGTGCATCGTTTCCAGTTTGGCAAGACTGCGCCGGTAAGGCTCGGTCAGTTTGACGCGCACGTCCACATCTTCGCGATCGCCGGCAAACGTGTACGCCTTGAGTCCGAAGACAGCGCCTCGCAGTTGGTCCGCAAGATTCTGCGTGGTGAAGCCCAACTCGCTGGCGCCGGGGCGAAGTTTGACGCGAAGTTCGCGCTGCCCTGCGTCGGCGTCATCAGCAATCGAATAGGCGCCTTCAAACTCAGCGATCCGATCTTTGATCTTCTTGACGACGGGCAGGATGGTCGACATCGAATCGCCCACGACGGCGTAGGAGATGTCCGAACCGCCGGGGCCGCCGGATGCTTCTTCAAAGCGCAGGCTTTTTACGCCGGGCAAGTCGCCAAGCTCAGCACGAATCGCGTCGATGACTTCATCGCTTCGGCGGGTTCGTTCTTCGACGCGTTTGAGTTCGATGTAGACCTGCCCGAGATGCCCCTGTTGAGATTCGCCGCCCCCTTCGAGGTCTTGCCGGGCGCCGACCACGGAGAATGCGGATTGCACTTCGGGCATCGCCAGCGCGATGCGCTCGATGCGCCGGATGATCGCATCAGTTTTTTCAATGGGCGTTCCGATCGGCATGCCCACATCGGCGACGACGAGTTCAGCGTCAGCGGAAGTGAGAAACTCAAAGTGAACGCGTCCGCCGACCACCATTCCAAACGAGGCAATCATCACGGCGATCGCAATTGCGGTCGTGAGGAACGGGCGACGCAGCGCCCATTCGAGAATCGCCACATAGGCGCGCATCGCGGTTTTCTCGAAGAGCTGTTGGCGCCACGTTGGTTCATCGTGAATCGGGGAGTTGGTTGGAGCAGCTTTTCGTTTACGCGATTTTTTATTGTCAGCGTTTTTCAAGCTGTGCGCCATGTGGCTGGGAAGGATGAAGAGCGACTCGATCAGCGACATCCCCAGCGCCAAAGCGACGACCACAGGCAGCGCGCCCATCAAGTCGCCGATCCGTCCGTCAATAGCGCGCAGCGGAAGAAACGCAGCGATCGTCGTGAGAACCGTGGCAAAGACGGGCCATTGCACCTGCGTGGCGCCGTTGATCGCCGCTTGGAGCGCAGGTTCTCCCTGTTCATGCTTGGACATGATGTTTTCAGCGACGACGATCGCGTCATCGACGAGCAGCCCGAGCACGACGATCAGGCCGAACATGGTGAGGAAGTTGAGCGACAGACCGACAAGATCCATCACCGCGAGCGTGCCCAAGAGTGAGACGATGAGCCCCAGCGTGACCCACATCGCCACGCGAGGCGTTAGCAGGATCAGCAGTGTGCCGAAAACGAGCAGCCCGCCCCAGAGCGCGTTGCGCGAGAGCAGGCTGAGCCGTTGTTGTACGAATCGAGCAAGATCGTTGTGCGCTGTGATCGTGAGCCCGTTGATCGTTGGGCGAAGCAATCCAAGTTCGTAGGCGACCTGGCGCTGGGAGAGTTTGGGCGCCGCGCTTGGGCGCGCTGTGAGCTGCGCGAGGCGCTCTTTCAATGTCATATTCAACGGCAAGCGATTGCGACCGGCGACGTACGCCTTGACCCACGATGCGATGTCGATGACATCCTGATCGCCGGTGGCGTACATCGTGATCGACGCTGCGGAGGACCCATTGAAGCGTGTGCGAAGATCGACATCGGCAAACCCGTCGGTGACTGTGGCGATTTCGCCGACGCGGAGCGGGCGCCCATTGGGCGTCGATTGCACCACGATGTCGCGCACTTCGGCGGCTTTATCGTCGGCGCCAACCGTTTTGAGAATGACGGTGCTCGATGGAGTTCGCACGGCGCCACCTGGAGTTTCAGACATTCCCTCGCGGATACGCCTTGATATCTGCGTCAGGCTCAAGCCGTATTCGAGCATCGCGTCAGGATGCGCTTCGACGGAGAGCTCGTCCGGCCGCACTCCCGAGAGAAGCACATCGCCCATGTTGGGCAGGGAGAGGAGGTCGTCGCGCATCTGCCTCGCGGCGTTTTTCATCGTGCGCTCGTCGATGTCGCCGAAGAGCGTGACGCTGATGACGGGGATGTTCGGCTCAAACTCCTTGACGGTGATTCGTTCGGATTGTTCGGGCAGATCCTGCAGCGCATCGACCTCGCGTTTGACTCGCGCCACAGCGTCGTCAATGCGCACGCCCGATTCAAACTCGATCATCACAGTCGCGGCGCCTTCCACGACGGTCGTGTTGATCTCTTTGATGTCGTCGAGATCAGCGATGCGGTCTTCGATTTTGATCGCGAGGGAATCTTCGATTTCGTCGGGCGAAGCTCCCGGATAGGGCGCCGACACCATCACCTGGTTGGGTCGCGTTTCAGGAAAAAACTCGCGTTTGAGGTTCACGCCGAGGATCAAGCCGCCCGCGATGACGGCGAACATCAGGAGGTTCGCCGGGACCGGCCGCCGAACCCCGAACTCGGAGAGGTTCATTGCCGCACACTCCGCGCCGGAGAGGAAGGAGCGGAGACGGCGCCGACGATGGTGGGTTCACTTCGTTCGACAGGCAAACCTTCTTGCAGCTCACTGAAGTTCGACACGATGACGAGGTCGCCCGCATCGAGTCCGGTGGAGATGACCGCCCATTGCGTTGTGGACTGATCCAGCTCTGCAATCTCTTTGTCGATGTAGAAAGCCACTTCGACCTGGTGAAACTCGACGGTGTGGTCGGCGCCGACGATCGCGACTCGTCCATCACTGATCGCTGAGCGGGGGACGATCAACCGAGACTGGGGATGTCGTGACTGCGCAGACCCGATGAGGAATTGCCCGGGAAGAAGCGTTGCGCTTTGGATGGATCGGCCGTCCTGTTCGATCTCGGCGAAGATGGTGAGTGTGCGCGTTTGTGGATCACCTTCCGGGGCGATGCGCGCGATTCGCCCATCCCAGTTCAGCCCGCTTGGGCTGTCGGCGCGGAGTGAAATAGCGTCGCCGACGTGTACCTCTGAGCCAGCGGAGATCGGCATTTTCAACGGAGCCTCGATCCGGTTGAGATCGACGATTCGGCAGACGGGGCTTCCCACGCTGACCCAGTCTCCAACATCAACAGACATCTGTTGAATCATGCCGGTGATCGGCGCGGTGATCCGTGCGCGGTCGACATCGCGCTGCGCCAGGCGGATGTTTGCCTTCTGCTGGCGTATCTGTGCTTCGAACTCTTGTTTGCGAAGGGGGATCTGGTCGCGACGTTGTCGCAAGTCCGAGGCCTGTTGGCGAAGCTGGGTCAGGTCGCGCAAGAGCCGATCAATCTCATTGTCCGTCGCGGCGCCCGTCGCGAGCGCCTGTTTGGCGCGGTCCACTTCGCGCATGGAAAGCTTGACGGCTTCCTCTGCAAACGCAGTGGATTCAACCAGCGAGGTATATTCAACATCAAGGCTTTCCAGTTGTGATTCGAGCGATACGGCGGCTTGCTCGGCGCCATCGAGACGGTCGGCAAGTTCGCCGCTATCCAATTCGACGAGGAGGTCACCCTTTTCAACCCAGACGCCGACGTTGATCGTGATCGGGCGCGTGATGACTTCCCCGGCGACCTGTGCTGCGACGTCGGCATTATTGATGGCGCGCGCCGTTCCGTAGCCGATCCATTGGCGAGCGACAGTCCGGCGGGTGGCGGGGATCGTACGCACCGTCAGGGCGCCATTGCCCGCAGCGACGCTGATCGGGTGAGGCTTGGTCGTCTTGAGCACCCACAGAATCCCCGAGGCGCCGATGAGGAACGCCGTCCCCAGCACCAGGCGGATGAGGATTCGCCGAGTCGAATCGACCTTCGATTTCGTTGGGTCCTGCGTCATATTCAGCACACGCTCCGCATCAACAAAACTCCTTCACGACTGCGGCGTGGCGATCCATCCGCCGGCGCAGTGTTGCCGCCCTTGCTTCTCAAAAGGCTGATGGGGGCGACCCGGTGAGCAGGCGCCGACCGCGGGTGATCTGACAGGTCAGGACAGAGCAGGATTATAGGCGAATATTTCGATCGAGTCGCCATGCTCGTACCATGATCTTCACCGATGAGAACCGAAGTTCGGCTCTTGATCTGTCCCTTCTGTGGAGCGCGCTCATGCCCATCGCCCATCATCCAATCTATCTCGGTTCGAGGCCGACCCAAGCTGAACGGTCGGTTGAGGTGCTGAATAAATATACGCACGAGCCGACTGCGACGATCGCGCTTGCGGACAAGGCTCAGGTGGACGAGGCGATCGACCTAGCCTGCCGCGCTCAAGGTGATGTCGCTGCGATGCCTGCCCACGCTCGGCGCGACGTGCTTGAGCAACTCGCCCGTGAGATGGGCGAGCATCAAGAGGAGTTTGCTCGGGCGTTGGTCGCTGAGGCTGGCAAGCCGATCACGCTGGCGCGGGGGGAAGTGGTCCGCGCGATCGACACACTGCGGCTGTGCGCCGTTGAAGCGCTGCATCAGGATGGCGGGCGCCAATCGCTGGATGTGACGCCCATCGGCGAGCCGTATGAGGCGATCTTCAAGCGAGTTCCGATCGGGACGTGCAGCTTTATCACGCCGTTCAACTTTCCGTTGAACCTCGCGGTTCACAAGATCGGGCCTGCCATTGCTGCGGGATGCTCGTTCATTCTCAAGCCTGACGAGCGCACGCCGATCACGACGATCATGCTCGCAGCGATTCTGGCGAAGACGGATTTCCCAGTCGGCGCCTTTAGTGTGTTGCCTTGTCTGGATGAGGCGCGATCTCTTTTTACTGAAGATGATCGGCTCAAAATGTTGTCCTTTACAGGGTCGCCCACGGTGGGGTGGCGGCTCAAAGCTGCAGCGGGTCGCAAGCGAGTCGTGCTGGAGCTGGGCGGCAATGCGCCGTGCATCGTGGATGCCGGAGTTGACCTGTCGTTCGCCGCCAAGCGGATCATCTTCGGCGCCTACGCGTATGGAGGGCAGAGCTGCATTTCTGTTCAGCGAGTGATCGCACACGAGTCGGTGTATGTGGAGTTGTGCGAACTTTTAGTGGCGGGCGCCAACGCTTTGACCGCGCGCGATCCTTTCGATGAGGCGTCTTTGCTCAGCCCGCTCATCAGTGAAAAAGATGCGGTTCGAGTGGAGCAGTGGGTGGGGCAGGCGGTCGAATCTGGGGCGGAGATTTTGACCGGGGGCGAGCGCGATGGGGCATGGTTCGAGCCGACCGTTGTGAGCAATACGCCTGGGTCGGTGAGTCTGAGCTGCGAAGAAGTTTTCGGCCCGGTCATGACGATCGAGCCTTTCAAGGAGTTTGATCAGGCTCTGGCAATCGCCAATGACAGCGAATATGGATTGCAGGCGGGCGTGTTCACCCCCAGCATCGACCGGGCGTATCGAGCCTTCGACAGGCTGGAGATGGGGTGCGTGGTCATCAATGATATTCCCACAACTCGGCTGGACGCCATGCCTTACGGCGGTGTCAAGAAATCAGGATTCGGGCGCGAAGGGCCTCGCTATTCGGTCGAGGACATGACGGAGCTTCGATTGATGCTGCGTCGACGGTGAGGCGTGATGCGGGGCGAGCAGCCAGCTTTCAGACTCGAATATGGCGAGATGGAGTTGTCGACAGGTTGTGCACAATCCGTCCACCGGCGGAGGTGGAGTTGACGGGCGGTGGGTCCACGGTGTGTTATACTCTCGGTTCGGAACGAGTGAACCTGGCACGAGAGCCTCTGCGAGACTGCACGGAACGCAGCCGCTGGGCATGAACCTTGGGTCGGGCTGGAGTAATGCGATGGGCGACACGGAGGTTGTGGCCTTGCGCGAGTCGGTCGAAAGGCTGAGTCTGACGCAACGCCGAGTACTGGTTCTCCACTACGCTGAGGATCTGACGGTGTCAGAAATATCCATGGTGCTGGATGTGCCTGAGGTTCAGGTGCGCGAAGCATTGGAGGAGCTCCGGACGCTTGCACGCGAGTCGGTGGGCTGCCCAACGGCGGTGTGTGACGAGCCCGCAGCCTCGATGGAGTGCTCCCCAGCTTTCTCGGAGCCCGCTTGATCGGCGATTCACTGCGATGATCTTCTTTCGACCGTGACGCAGGATCGGGGCTTTTCTCAATAAAAATGCCTCTCAGGCTGTGTGAACGAGTGGTGCTATTCATTGGCTGGCCGTGTAGTATGGTTGGTCCATGTGTGTGACGATCGGTGTTCACCCCTATTTATGAGGTTTCCGTGGCTCATCCCTCTCCGACGATCCGCAATGCTTTTGATCTGATTCAGCGGGCGCTCGAGCGCGAGCACCATGTGCCGGTGGCGCCTTTTGCGACGCCTGACGAGCTTCTTGCCCAACTCGATCTCGGTCTCGGAGCTGAAGGCGCTGAAGAAAGCGTGGTCAGCGGTCTGCTTGATGGAATCGCTGCGGCGACGCCTCGCACGTCGAGCCCTCGTTTTCTCAATCAACTCTTTGGCGGGCGGGACGATATAGCCACGGCTGCGGAGCTTCTCTCCGTCGTGCTCAACTCCTCGATGTACACGTTCAAAGCGTCCGGGCCGCACGGTGTCATCGAACGCGAACTCACCGTGTACATGGCGAAGAAAATGGGTTTCGACAATGGAGAAGGCGTCTTTGCAGCAGGCGGCTCGATGTCCAACTTTGCAGCGATCATCATGGCGCGAAATCAGTCCGCAGCCGATTTCAAAGACGACGGCCATACCGGCGCCCGACTCACGCTCTACACCTCCGATCTCAGTCACTACTCAATCAACAAAGGCGCAGCGCTGGCGGGAATCGGACGCAACAACGTTCGGCGAATCCCAACCGACCGCCGGGGAAGGATGATCCCCGAAGCGCTCGAAAAAACGATCCAGCGGGATATCAAGAACGGCGCGACACCCTTCATGGTCAACGCGACCGCGGGCACGACCGTGCTCGGCGCCTTCGATCCGATCCGCGAGATTGCGGCGATCGCTCGCCGTTTCGATCTTTGGCTGCACATGGATGGGGCCTTGGGCGGTGCGGTGATTCTTTCTGAGGAGCATCGTCATCTTCTCGATGGAAGCGAACTTGCGGACTCCATCACCTGGGATGCGCACAAAATGATGACGGTGCCTTTGGTTTGCTCGGTTGTGCTGACGCGCGAAAAGGGGAAGCTCGCTGAGCATTTCAATGAAGACGCCGGGTACTTGTTCCAGGCGGACTCCGATGATGTGAACTTTGGCGCCAAAAGCCTGCAGTGTGGTCGGCGAAACGACGCTTTGAAGCTGTGGGCGCTGTGGAAAAAGCATGGAGACATCGGGCTGGGTAAACGGATCGATCACCTCTTCGAACTTGCCGCGTACACCGCTGACGCGGTTCGTGATGACTCGGAAATGACGCTGAGCAAAGAGCCGGAATCCATCAACGTGTGCTTTGAGTTTGACGGGGCGCCAAGCCCGGAGCTTTGCGAAACTCTCCGTCGGCGAAATCGGCTGGTCGTCGGTTACGGCGAAGTGGACGAACGCGACGTGATCCGCATGCCCTTCGTCAATCCCAATCTGACTTTTGATGACATCGACGTTGCGCTCGAAGAGATCCGCCAAACCGGGCGTTCTCTCTCCAAGGAATCGCCTTCGTATGTCAAGGCTGACTCGGCAGATTCATAGCACAAAAGCCATTGGGAACCTTCTGCGTTCACCAATCTCAGCCCGTCCAGTTTGCAAGCAGAGTGGCGAGGTCGGCGCTGTCGATCGTGCCGTCACTGTTGAAGTCGACCGAGGGTGTGTTGGTTCCCCAGACTGCGAGCAGGTTGGCAAGGTCGGCGCTGTTGACGAATCCATCGCCGTTGAGATCGCCCAAGATGATGGCTGGGATCACGCTCTCGTCTTGCGAATCGATTACACCGTCATAGTCGACGTCGTACAGGCTGAAGTTGGGCCCGAAGTTGGCAAGCACGACCGTGCCGTTGACGATGCCGTCTCCATCGGTTGGCCCGCCGTCCTGGTTGCTGATTGCTGTCACGATTGCGGAAACATCGGCAGCGGTGACAAAACCATCTCGGTTCATATCACCGAATCGAAAGTTGAAGCCGACGTCGGACCAGACATAGAGGTCGTTGCCTTGCGTGGTGTACGCCGTTCCGAGCAGCGCCGTCGCATCCCATTTCGTCACGTCCAGATCAGCGAGCGGATTGTTGCCTTGCCATTGGGAGATCAGTGTCGCCACGGCGGGGTCGGTGATGGGGCCGAACGCGCCGGCAGCCGTGAAGATGAGATCGTTGAGGCTTTCCGCAATGCTCACATGGTTCAGGACGTTCAGGTCCATCGGCTGTTGAGGTTCACCCGTCAGCATCGCGGCGCCAACCTGATCCAAAGCGTAGACGAGCGAGATGGTGGTCTTGTCGGTGAGAGCGTTGTGCTGAAAGAGCAGGTTGACTTCGGGGTCGTATAAGCCAAAGTCGCTCCCCCCAAAAGCTCCAGCGAAAGGCGCCACGGATTGCATCCGTTCAAAGAATCGGCCTCGCACGATCATGGATTCACCCGCGTCGAACAAACCATCGCCGTTGCCGGTTTCTGAGACGAGTGTCGGTGTGAAACAACCGCACAGCACCAAAACGAACTCGGCGCCGGAGCGTTCAAACTGCGGGCCGACCGAAAACACACCGTCGTAGTCTTGCGGGCTGATCGCAGCGCGAGCTCCGATGGACCCTTTGGGGAGCCCACCAAAACGCGCGACGTTGGCGAGGTAGCGATTGAAGGTGATCGGCTCGAGTTCGCCGCCTGAGTTTTTTTGGTTGTCAACGTCCAACTCGATGAACCCATAGATCGGCATCGAACCGAACTGGGCTGGATCCCACGGGCTGCCGCCCAGTGCGAGCGGGCCGGGCGGGTTCACTAAACCGTCAACAACAAGATCAAGACGGAACACGTTTGCTGATGCTGCAACGGCGTCGGCTCCGGTGAAAGGATCGGTCGGGCCGGATGGCGCCCAACCACGAATCGTCAGTGAGCGAAGATCGATCGTTGTCTGGTTGAAAAAAGAAGCAGAGATGGACCCGGTCGGGCGCAACTGATGTTCGTCTGATTCATCCGACCATGTGATTTTGAACTGATCGGAAGTGACGCTGCCGCTGTCGCTCGCCCGGACGGCTGGGGTAGAACCCACAACGAACACTAAACTGACAAGAAGAGAAACCATCGACCGCTGAGGCCGATTGGGTCTCCCAACACATCGTGTTATTCGAGTGCGGATTAGCGAGAATGATCGACTCATTATGTCTCAGTATGTGCTGGGCAGGCGGTAAATACTATGGGTAATCGACCGTATTCCCCATTGAAATAATGACTTCATCGCACGGGTTGATACGCCCATTTCCAGCCCGGCTCTTCGAGTGGCGCCCGTGTCGAGAGAACTTGTCCGCCGACAAACGCCACATTCATCAAGCCGCCATGCCTGAACGAGGGGAACCAGAAACGGTCGCCAGCGTAAACCGCTTGGCTGTCGAGCGACGGAGCGGAGAACTGCGGCAAAACGTGATTGGAAAAAGCTTCTTTCCCATCCACATCCCAAGCGAGTGGCACGTCAGGCTCTTGAAGAATTGCGCTGGTCAGAAACACCGGGCGTGGCAGTTGGAACCCTCCGGGGCCTTCCACTTCGGCGCGGTGCAAGCGAGAGTTGAACCCATAAGAAACATTTTGGGGCGGGTTGATGGCTCCGCTGCTGGTGCATGCCTGGTTCTGCGTGACGCTGACCGCCGCCCGAACTTCGGAACATCTCAGTGGGTCGCTTTCACTTTTTTCATCAAGCGTCACCGTGGTGGCGTCGCCGTGCGACCAGAACTCATCGATCTCATATTCGCTTTCCTGGAAGGTAGAAAGGCGGAACCGATTGCCCAGTCGCGCGTCATCGCCGCGCGGGGTGTGCATCCCATCGGTCGCGAACATGGCGAAGTCAAGCGTGACCGTTCGCAGCGACGCTTGGCATTGCAAGCTGCGCGCGTTGCTCATTATTTTTGAGAGTGCGGGCCCCAGCAGCGAGATCAAGACGCCGATGATCGCCAGAGTGATCAACAACTCCAAGAGTGTGAATCCACGAGCGCGGATTCGGCGAGGAGCCAAATTGAAAAATCGAACACTCAAAAAAAAATCCTGTGGAAATGTCGTGAATCTAATCCTTCCGCCTCACTTCACTCTAAGTAGAGTACCGCGCATCAGTCGTGATTCGCAGCGCAGCTATAAAGAAAAGTTGCTGTTCTTTCTTGGCCGGGGGTTCTCTCTGGTCCGGGAACTCAACAATTCAGCTTCGAATCGTAGGATCGACGATAGGCCTTGTGTTACGAAGCTCAGCCGAGTCTGATCGCGACGATCAATGACATCAGGCAAGACATCAGGCAAAGTAGGGCGAAATCCCTATTTTTTCATTTCAGTCCTGAAAATCGTTCGTCACAGCGGATCACAGCTCCGCAAGCCCCTCGCGCAACGCATAGCGAACGAGATCGACGCGATCACTGAGTTGGAGTTTGTCCATGATCGCAGCTCGGTGAACGTCAACGGTTTTCGGGCTGCGATGCAGTGTGTCAGCGATTTCGATTCGTGACATTCCCCGGCCGATCATGCGAAGAATCTGCAATTCGCGAGGCGTCAGCGATTCGAGCTTGGAGTGAGGCTTCCCTTTGCGCTGCGCCAAGGGCGGCTTTTGGGAGCGAGAGAGAACTTCACGTCCGAATGCAAACTCCCCTTTGGCGACGCTGCGGATCGCGCGGACGACTTCCTCCGGCTCGTCGCCTTTGGAGAGGTATCCCCACGCGCCGGACTTGACCGCCTGATCGATGTAGTGATCGCGCACATAGGCGCTGAGCATGATGACCCGCGTCGCAGGGCGGATGCGGGAGAGGTCTTCCAACGTTTCAAATGGATCAGGCCCCGGCATTTCGATATCCATCAGCACGACATCAACTGCGAGCCGCTCCACTTCCTGTATCAAGCCCTCCGCAGAGCTGGACCAACCAGCAAACTCAATGTCAGGCTCCTGCTCAAAGCGAGCACGAAGGCCGTCCGCAAGGAACTGGTGATCGTCTACGCACAGCACGCGGATCGTCCGGTCCGTCATGAGTGTCTCCCTTCAAGAGAATGAAACGCTTCAAGAATGGTCATGCGCATCGAGGCTACCCCAACGCTCTCCTCAATGAAAACGGCGCCCGCTTGTGCCCACAACCCATGTGGGTCCGCGCCAATTGCCACAACACGATTTCGCTTGTCCTGAGACAAAAACTGTTTGGCGTCCGAAAGATGTTCGTCGCTCGCGTCAGTGATCCAGACCGCGGGGCGAGCGGAGCCATTGGAGTTGGTCGAGGGGAGAATCCGGGCGCCTTTGGTGGCCAGCAGCGCCGTCACGAACGACCCGATGCGCCGATCATCGAGCGACACAATCGCGCATGCCTCCATCGGTTGTTCTATGAAATCTGCACAATCGTCTTTCGCACCTATGGGCGCCTGGTTCGTTGGGAAGGTCAGAACGATCGTCGTTCCTTTGTTCCGCTCAGAATCGATGTGCACTTCTCCGCCCGCGGAGGAAGCAACCGCGTTGACGAGCGACAACCCGAGCCCCGTCGACATTCCCCGAGTTTTCGTGGTGAAAAATGGATCAAGAGCTTGTCGGCGAACTTCATCGCTCATGCCATGCCCCGTGTCGGCAACGGTGAGCTGCACCGCTGAACCGTTGTGGATCGGTGTCGCCCCAATGCGGATCACACCTGCGCCTTCGATCGATTCACTTGCATTGACGATGAGATTGAGAACTGCCTGAGTGAGTTTGTGAGCAGGCGTCGCGATGGTGGGGAGAGCGTCAGGAAAGTCGTGCTCGAATCGAACTCCATCATGGAGAGATTGTGTCAACAGTCCGCCAACTTCGCCCCACCATTGGTGGAGATCGGTCGACTCGGGCGATGCTTCGTGGTCTTCTGGATCAAGCGACAACAGGCGAAGACCGTTGGTGAGCTGCTGGAGATAGTCCAGACTCGCCCGGATTTCATCAAGCTCTTCGCCAGCGCGATCAGGGACCGACATGCGGTCGAGCGCATCGAGCCTGCATCGCATCGGGAACAGAATATTTTTCATGTCATGGCCGAGCCCCGCAGCGAGTGTGCCGATCGAGGCAAGCCGTTCAGCGATGCGCAGATGCTCATGGGAAGCTTCAAGTTCATGGGTGCGTTCTTTGACAAGCTGCTCAAGATGTTCGCGGTATTGAGCTAACTCCTCCTCGATGTGCTTTCGTTCACTGATGTCACGAACGATCCAGGTGGTCAACGAACCATCGGGGACGGCCACCGGCTCACTGACGGACAGCTCAAGGGGAAAGGAGGCTCCGGTGTCGCGGGTGGCGAGGATTTGCACATCCGAACAGGGTGTGGAGAGGGGCCACTTTGCCGGATCAAGCAGAGATGAAATAGCCCGGCCGGGCAGCGATGACGGTGAGCAGGCAAAGATGTCTCCCGCAGCTGGGTTTGCCGATTGGATGGATCGGCCGTTCAGCACGGTGAGTATTCCTTCGCTTGCAGTCTGAAACACCGCGGACAGCCGAGCTTCACTCGCAGCGATTCGCCCGAGGAACTCTTCGCGCTGTTGTGCGGAGCGCTGCGCTTGTCTGACGAGAGCGCCGCCGTAGAGAGTGACGCCGACGATCATGATTGCGATCAGGCCGGCGATGAGGAACTCAAAATGCCTGATGGATTCAGCGCTCTTGGATTGCTTGGACAAGTTGAGCTGTTGGATCAGGCGCACACGGGCATCGAGCTCGGTGATGTAGGCAAGAGCCTGCTTGTGGAGTTGGTCCATGGTCGCCATGTGCACGCCAGCTTGCATTTCTTCGCCGTCGTCAATGCATACAAAAATGCGCTCTGCAGATTTAACCTGTGAAGCGATCGCTGTATTCGCTTGCTCGATCAGAAGAAGCAAGGGCTTGGCGGTGGGGAGCCCGATTTCTGCGAGCAGTTCGCGCGTCGCTTCTTCGCTTCGGATCTGGAAGGATGTGGTGGCTTGATGGAGCCGATCTCTTTCTTTGGTGGTGTCTCTCGATTTGAAAACATCGTTGCCCGGCGCATTGACGCTGGACGCCAATCGGCCGAGGTCCGCGTAGATGCCCTGTCGATCCGCCCACTGCCGATTCACTTCGACCGAATCGAGATAACTCTGCGTGATCCGATGGTTGAGGTACAAACTGAACGACACCGTTGTCAGATCGAACGCAGCAAGCAGGAAGTACACGAACAACCATCGCCAGACTTTCGACTTGGCGGGGCGGCGGTGTTCGGCGTGGGATGTGTGTGTGGTCATTCCCTCCTCTGACGAATCTGTATTACGATCACTTTCGGGCGATGGCGCCATATGTGCCCAAGGCAATCTTATTCATCGGCTGCTGCATGTGGTGCTCTTCTGGCTGAGTTTAGAGGCTGATCCCTATGGCTCCGTCGGGTCATCATCGCAGAATCAGTCAAAATAGTGCCTTGTGAAGGAATCTTGGCGATGTGCGCTTTGGCTAAACTTTGAAGAAAGTGCAGTGAAGAGATGCGGCCAAGACGCTGGTTTGGTCGACGAACGTCTGCTTGTATGTGCTGCGCCACAGTTGGGATTTCAAGGGGTTGACGCTTGATGCATCGCCACCGAACGACCGATTGATCGGTATGTCTCATAAACCTCTCAAGGAGACCGAGGATGTCCGATAATCGTTTGATGGGTGTGTGTCGGAGCGCGTGTGTTGTTGCAGGGATTTTGGCTGTTGCTGTTGGATCAGTGTCAGCTCAGCAGTCGGCGCCCAAGCGTCAACTTGAGCCGAGCGATCTCAAGGCGCTGTCGTGGCGCAGCGTTGGTCCCGCCAACATGGGGGGACGTGTCGCAGCGATTGCGGTGGCGCCCGGTCAGCCCAAAACGTATTACATCGGCTATGCCACCGGCGGTTTGTGGAAAACAACCAACGCAGGCACGACGTTTTCGCCTTTGTTTGATACGGAAGCAACTTCCTCCATCGGCAGTGTCGCTGTCGTCGATGCGCCCGCTGACTGGCCCGGCTGGGATAACGAACTCGATGCGGACGATCCCGCATCAAGCGATGCAGACATGCGCGCTGAGCTTGGCAAAGCAAAGATCGTCTGGGTCGGCACGGGGGAAGGCAACGGCCGAAACAGCTCCTCGTGGGGCAATGGTGTGTACCGCTCGACCGACAGCGGCTCATCATTCACGCAACTCGGTTTGAGCAACACGCACGACATCCCCGCCCTTGCAGTCGATCCGCGCGACCCCGATGTGTGCTACGTCGCTGCGCTGGGGCATCTGTGGGGCGCCAACAAGGAGCGAGGCGTCTACAAAACGACGGATGGCGGCAACACATGGACCGCCGTTCTCCAGATTGATGAAAACACCGGCGCCTGCGATGTCATTCTTGATCCTTCTGATGCAAACACGGTGTACGCAGCCATGTACTCGCGCAGGCGGACTATCGGCAGCTATCAGAGCGGCGGGCCGGAGGGCGGCATTTACAAGTCCACGGATGCTGGAAACACTTGGAATAAGCTTGGAAATGGACTGCCGCCACAGTCGGGGCGCATCGGGTTGTCTGTTTCGATGAGCGAGCCAGGCGTCGTCATGGCGGTCATCGAGTCGGATGCGGGTGGTTCGTTCGGCGGCTTTGCCAACCGATCCCGCGCGGGCGGCGTCTTCCGAAGTGAAGATCATGGCGTGACGTGGGAGCGCGTCAGCGATTTTGCCCCGCGCCCGTTTTACTTTGCAAAGATTCGTATCGACCCGACCGACGACCAGCGTGTCTACCTGCTCGGCTGGCAGATGTATGTCTCTGACGATGGCGGGCGAACGTTCCGAGCTGGGTTCGCCAAGGTGCCTCATGTCGATTTTCACGCGATGGTCATCGACCCGGCGGACCCCGATCACCTGTTCATCGGCACGGACGGCGGGCTGTATATTTCGCAGGATCAAGGCGCCACATGGGATTTTCATAACCACATGGCGGTCGGACAGTTTTATAATATTGCCTTGGACAACTCCGATCCCTATCGCATCGGCGGCGGCCTGCAAGACAACGGCACTTGGATCGGCCCCAGCGAAACGATCACCTCAGACAGCGGCTCATTCATGGGTCGCAAAGGCGCCATCACGAATAGAGATTGGCAGTTCATCTGGGGCGGCGATGGGTTTCATGTCGCCTTCGATCCGAGCGATCCCAACATCGTCTACGCCGAATCACAAGGCGGGCACATCGGACGCGTCAATCTCGCGACAGGTGAGTCTCGCAACCTGCATCCCGCTGCAAAGGAAGGCGAAGAGCGGTTCCGCTTCAACTGGAATGCGCCGTTTTTTATCTCGCCATTCAATTCGTCAACGCTCTATCTCGCGGGCAACTGTGTCTTTCGGCTGACCAATCAAGGCGACGACTGGGAGAAGATCAGCCCCGATCTTTCCACGCGTGACCCGGACATGATTATGACCGAAGGGTCCGATGCAGAAACAGCAGGCACCGTTGTCACGCTCGCCGAGTCGCCCGTGACTGAGGGGATGATCTGGTCGGGAACCGACGATGGTTTGATCCATGTGACCAAAGATGGCGGCGACACCTGGACCAATGTCACGCCTGACGAAGTGGACGGCATGTACGTTTCGCGCATCGAGCCTTCTCGGTTCAGCGCGGAC
Source organism: uncultured Phycisphaeraceae bacterium (assembly GCA_964392425.1). Taxonomy (GTDB): domain Bacteria; phylum Planctomycetota; class Phycisphaerae; order Phycisphaerales; family UBA1924; genus CAYMQF01. The sequence goes on along the minus strand of CAYMQF010000006.1, from coordinate 14,438 downwards.
ACTGCCTATGCAGCGATCGACGGGCATCGGAGCGATTTCTTCGAACCAGTGCTGTTGATGACGGAAAACGCTGGGCGATCGTGGCGGTCTATTGCGGGCGACTTGCCGCTGCATGCTCCGCCCGAGGTTGTCCGTGAAGATCCGAAAAATCCTGACGTTCTGTACGTCGGCACGGAGCACGCGGTGTATGTCACGATCAATCGTGGTGAACATTGGGTGAAGTTGAATACGGAGTCGCTGCCGACCGTTCCGGTGGATGATTTGAAGATTCAGACGCGCGAGATGGACCTTGTGGCGGGCACGCACGGCCGAAGCGTGTGGGTGTTGGATGACATCTCGCCGATCTCGCAACTGACCGAAGAGATTGTTGAGTCGCCGTTTCATGTGTTCGAGCCGATGGCGGGCAAGCCGAAATACATGCTGCCTTATGGCGGGCTGTGGGGGGATCGAATGTTCCTCGCTGCCAACCCGCCGATGGGCGCCGTGATTACTTATTGGCTTCGCGATTACGGTGACGATGAGGTGAATGTGAAGATCGCCAACGAAGCAGGCGTGACGCTTCGCACGATCACCGGCACGAATCGACGAGGGCTCAACCGTGTCGTGTGGGATTTGCAGCCTGAGGCAAAGCAACGACTTGGCAATCCGCATGGCATGGAGGAGTTTGTCCAGCCGGGCGAATACAAGGTGACCGTCACGCATGGCGACGACAGTAAGAGTGTGACGCTGACTGTCCTGCCGGCGCCGGGCGCTTCCAGCGATTGACCGTGTTCGGGGCAGAGTCGGCGCCAGACGAGCGCATCGTCGAGCCTGCCTGGAGGAGTCAGGACGGGGTATTCGTAACTCGGTCACCTTCTGTCTCAGACCCAGAGATGTCGGGGCTTGGCTGGGATCTGCCAATCGGTTCATCCAGAAGTCGCCTCAACGCCTGGCGGTAATGCTCGATTGCCTTGTCCTTGTCCCCTCTCGCCTCGTTGATTCGGCCCAGATAAAAATGGGTTCGGGCAGGATCAGGGTTCAGAACCAGCGCTTCGGTCAGGATTGCCTCCGCTTCATCCAGCTTGTTTTGCCGAAAAAACGTGATCCCTCGCAGGAGCTTGGCGCGCCGATGGCGAGAGTTGATCTCCAGTGCCTGATCAACGAATCGGCTCGCATCGTCAACTCGATCAACTCGAAGGCACAGATCAGCGAGGTCGAGACGCGCATCGATATTGTCCGGATCGAGCTTCAGGGCCTCAAGCAGTTCCTTCTCCGCGGCGGGCAGCAACCCTTTTTCCCGCAGCAATCGCGCCACGGTCCGATGCCGCGACGCCAGGCTTTTGGGTGAGTTGGCAGGAAGGGTGCGGGCTTCGATGCGTTCCTTCAGGCCGGCGTCATTGAGCAGCCCAAGTGTGTGGCGGATGTATCCGTCGAGGATGTTTGGATAGTTGGCGCCTCGCGTGGAGATCACATGGGCAAGCCGACCCTCGCGATCGATGATGATGGTGGTGGGAAATACGACCAGACCGAGGTCGCTGTAGAGCTTGCGTTCAGTGTCAAACGCTAGGGGCGCGTCGATCGACTCGTTTTTCCAGAACTGCTCGAAGTAGGGTTGGTGATCGGTGTTGGCCGTCACAAAGATCAACTCGACCGGCTGACCTTCGAACTCGTTGACGATCCGGTTGGCATCCTTTGCCGCTCGCTCGGAGCTGCGTTGTCTGGCCACGATGTAGATCAGGACGACCACTTGGTCGTCGGTCTGGGCGCTGTCAACTATTGTTTTCATCATGGTCGGAAGGCGATAGGCCGGAACTGCTTCACCGAGTTTGACGTTGCGCGGCGAACCCGTGCTTGCCGACGCCGGAGGGCTTGCGATCATTGCGCAGATTCCCGCCAGTGCGATCATCTTCATGTTGCGGTTCATGGTTCCTGCCCCTCTCGTTGACTGGTTGGTCATTGGACGGATCAAACACCTTTCGATTCAGGTTCGAACTTGTTGGAGCTCGTGCGTCATCGCTGTGGTTCTTCCCGTTCAATTGGCAGCATGTCTTGGTTCGTCGTGTCTTCATTGTTCGGGCGAAAGGGGTAGACCACGGGGATGGATCGGTTATAGACAAGACTGCGATGACAACCCGCAGCACAACGGCCGCCTTCTTCGACTCGTTCATACCGGATCGGGAGCTCCCATCCACCAGGCCCGAAGGGAATCGTGTCGTTGATATGTTGCTCTCGCCGGGCGGCGTGTGAATCATGGCAGACGCGGCATGTGCGCCCTTTCTGGTCGCGTTTGACATGCACATAGTGAAGATTCATCGCGCCATTTCGAAATGCCGTGACGGTGGTTGTTTGCTCGTGCGTGACAAGCGCCTTGTCGTGGCAATTGAAGCACAGGGCGTATCCACTCTCCTGGAAGGGGTAGTACAACGTGCTGGGATACTCGCGCGCCAAGAGCCGGCTGCGATCTCCCCCGTGGATCTCATGGCAGGCGACACAACTGCGCTCGGCGATGGCGCCATGCAGGCTGGAGCCGGTCTCGATGATTGCCTTCATGTTGGCCAGTCGGGTCCCATCTTCGAGTTCGATCTCCGTGTTGTGGCACTCAAAACAAAGCGCCATGACATCGTCGCGGAGCAGGCGTGGATGGTCGCTCGCGTGGGCGTCGTGGCAGTTGAGACAGGTGCGCTCGGTGGTGATCGCGCCGTGCTGAGTCAGCGCGGTGTCGATGGTGTGAGCGATGTTCTCATGGCAACTCAGACACAGCGCCATCGGCTCATCAATGAGCAGCGACGCGTTGTTCGTGCCGTGCGGGTCGTGGCAGAGTTGGCAGTCTTCTTCCACCGGGGCGTGGACGAGTCGCATCGTCTCCATCTTGATATCCATCTCAGCATGGCAGCGCAGGCACATATCTTTGCCATCCGCGGCCAGAAGATTGCGGTGCTCAGCGGAATGAGGCTCGTGACACGCGCCACAGGCGCCAGCCAGAACGGGCCCGTGGATGAGAGTCGAATCAACGGCGAATTCCGCATGACAACTTGTGCACATGTCCGCGTACTGTTCCGAGCGCAGGTGGTTTGGGCCTGCCCCGCCGTGTGGATCGTGACAGGAAAGACATTCGCCAGACTGAAACGGCTCGTGCTTCATCGAGCCTTCAGGCGTGTCAAACTCATGGCAGAACACACACAACTGCTCCCTCGTTCGAGCGGCTTGATACGAATGTGTCAAAGGATCGGTGAGTGTGTGGCATGTGTCACATGCGTTGGCATAGATCGGCCCGTGAACAAAGGGTTGTGCTTTCTTGCCCGAGTGACACTCCGCCGTCACACAGCTCTCGCGCGGGACATCCGTAGTCGGAGGCTCTACATCGAGCGTCCTGTCGTTGCGCGAATTCTTCACAGTGGAAGGCGAAGGGTCGATCGGGGGTGGTGCGGATTCCGTCACGGGCTCGCGCAGTGGTGTGTTGATGGTTTGCGCCGAGCTGGTGGGCGCGAGCAACGCCAGCGCGCTGACAGCGAGCATGAAGCTCACGGTGGTGAGCGCCGTGCCGTCAAGGAATTGAAGGGGTCTCCGTAAATCGCCCATCATTCACTTCCCCGCGCCGTACCTGAAAGCGTTCTCGATAGATCGTGATCGCTCTTTGCGAATCTGTGCTCATCGCATGAGGCAAGGGGTTCGCGTTGCGACGCCTTTCTTAGGATAGGCCGCCCAATCGAGAGAGTTGCGCCATTTCTATCGCAATTTTACCTCGGTTCTGATGAGGACGCGATCAGCGATTTTCCAACATCCTCAGGATCACGGGATCCAACTCGTTGTCCGCAAGAACAAAATGACATGCTGCGCAGTCGGTCGTGATGCTCTTCCCCTCTTGATCAACGAGGACACCGTTATGGCAGCGGAAACACCCCGAGGTGTACGCCGTGGGGTGTCCAATGAGCGAGGGGTACGTGTTCCATTCGATCTTCATCTCGGGATAGACAAAAGTCTTGTGGATGTCTTGAAGCACGGGGACGGCGTCGTGCACCGCATCCTCGAATGTTTCCCAGTGCTGCGGGTACCGCTCGCGGTAGAGGTTTGGAAGCTCAGCGATTCCCGCCATAGCCGCATCGTGCGATTCGTATTGTTGTGTGATTACTTCTTCGGAGAGTTTGCGGATCCACGGGATGGCCACCTCGATCAAGCCGTTGGCCAGGGCATCATCCATCGCTCGTTCGGGTGGGAGGTACACATGCGACGGTCGGTTGTGGCAGTCGATGCAGTCCATGAGGCGGGCGGACTCGGGGTCGAGGTCGATCAACTCAGCTTCGGCTCCCGGGCGGGTCCAGACGCGCGTGGCGCCGTCCGTGTCGGTCAGCTCGACGCGCACGATGTCTTCACGGCGATGGTCGGTCGCGAAGTAGCGAATTTGATATTTATTGCTGATATGCCAGTGAATTCCGCTGGCTTGTTGCCCGTTTTCTCCATCTCCGCCCATACGGAGATTGAGGATCGAGTACGTCCGGGTGTTTTCTTCGTCGGGTTGGAAGTGCTGAATGATCTTGATGCGATTGTCGTGGAAGCTTTCGACGCGGTGGCAGACTTCGCACACATCACGAGCGGGGCGGAGGTTGTGAATGGGAGTCTTGATAGGCCGCGAGTAGTTGTCCAGCAGGACTGCAGCGAGTTGGCGTGTGCCATCCAGTTTTGATTTGACGAACCAACTGGCGCCGGACCCGATGTGGCAGTCCACGCATGGCACCTCCGAATGCGGGGAGCGCAGGTAGACGGTGTACTCGGGGCGCATCACCTGGTGGCAGACCAAACCGCAGAACTCCGGCGATTCCATGTAGTGGAAACTCCGGTAGCCGACAAAGGCGAAGATCACGAAGTTGATCAACGTGAGACCGAAGATCAGCCGCACCAGTTTATTTCGGCTCAACCTCCTGACCATGATTCCCATGGGGTGGGTTCGGTGCGAGGTGTACGCGCGGAGGAGGAAGCCTGCGGGAATCAGCATCAGGCCAAACGCTGCGATTCCAGGAAAAATGACATACGCGACGATCCCGATGTAGGGATTGCTCTCAAAAATGAAAAGTTCACCGATGATGAGCATTGCGTCGGCGCCCACCGCCGTGGTGACGAGGATGGCTCCTAGAATGGAGAGCTTGCTGATCGCCAATAGATTGAGAAAGGACTTGGTTCTAGTCATGGCCAACTCTTATCAGTGGTTGCGAGAGCCGGGCGTTGTGATCTTTTCTGCCGATCATCAATGGGATGGCGCCAAAGTCGTGGCCGATCACCGGATACTAGGCTTTCAAACAGGCGCAACGCAGTTAGAAAGTGTGACAATGTCATCATGTTTGATTGGGGGGTTGATGAACTGGAGAACGTGTCATCGAGTCTTCCTCATCCTCGTCACCGGCGCAGCGATCTTGATGGTCATCATTGCTCAACTGATGATTACCGGCTGTGGTCAGGAGGCGTCGACTGCGCACGAATCATCGAGCGGAGAAGAAACATCTGCTTCAAATGAGCAAGTCGTGGCACGACTGGTGTCTGATGCCTCGCTCCCGGACATGACTGATCGTGAGTATCACAACGACTGCTTGGCGTCGGGTTGTCATGCGCAGCTCAGCTTGACGCGTTGGGTGCATGCCCCCGGGGCGATTGGCGCCTGCTCGGTCTGTCACGAACCGATCGGTGAACCCGACCTCCACCAGTTTGCGCCGGTCGCTGATGACGGAAGCGCCTGTTTGCCGTGTCATTCCCTCGACGACACCGCTGAGTCAGTCCATGAGCCTTTCGCGATGGGGGCGTGCAGCGACTGTCATGATCCTCACGGCGGGGACCGCAAGAGCTTCATCCGGACCCGTACCACTGAGGAGTTGTGCGCGACGTGCCATGACAAGATCGCTGTTGGTTTTCCGCATCATCCCGTCGTCGAGGGGGACTGCCTGACCTGTCACTCTGCCCATGAATCTCGCCAAGAGCACCTGCTTGCGTATGACGAAAAAGAGCTTTGCATGGGTTGCCATCAGAACTACGGTCGTCTCCTTGTCGGGAGGACGGATGACGACGGCCGGCCCGTCCAAGTGCACCAGGCGTTGGACGAGGGGGGGTGTCGCGCTTGCCACGTTGCTCATGGCGGCGACCACACCGCAATGCTCACAGGCGGACAGCGCTCGGTGTGCATGAGTTGTCATGAAGAGGTGGTCAGCGAAATTGCGCTTGCCAATAGTCTTCACGGAGCGTTTGAGGGAGAGGAGGCGTGCACCGTGTGCCATGCGTCCCATGCCAGCCAATACGACGGGTTGCTTCGCGACGCTCCCGGCGACCTGTGCTTCACTTGCCACGATCAAGACATCGAGACGCCTTCAGGTCGCATGATTTCAAGCATCAAGGAGGTGATTGAAGAAGCGATGGTCGTCCACGAGCCAGCGGCCAATGGGGAATGCACGACCTGCCACCAATCGCATTATTCAGCTCAACGATCGCTCCTGCGATTCAGCTATCCCGATGGGGCCTACGCGATGTTTGAATCGGAGACGTTTGCAATGTGTCTTGAGTGCCACGACCGGGTTCTGGTGGAGAGCGAGTACACGTCGCTCACCGGCTTCCGGGAGGGGGACAGGAACCTGCACTATGTTCATGTCAACCGGGAAAAGGGAAGAGCATGCGATATCTGTCACCAACCACACGCGGGCCAGCTTCCGATGTTGATGCGTGAGAGCTTCCCGTTTGGCCCCGGCGGATGGGACATGCCGCTTGGCTTCGTCAAGACCGATGAGGGAGGCTTCTGCATTGCCGCTTGCCACGAGCAGCGATGGTACGACAACACCTACACGCTCGATCTGTTCCCTTCTGATCGCTGAGCAGAGTTCGTGATGGATATGGCGATTTCAATGATGCGTGAGCAAGCGCAGCATTTGGAGTGGTATGTGAAGGATGGTTGCAGAGGCTTGGCATCCCCGTATCGACGCATTCTGGGAAGAGCGAATTCGTCGCAGTCATTGACCCGAGCAAAGGATTGTAGCCGAATGAGAACAGTTGTTAGCGTGGCGAATTATGGTTCGACATGTGTCAACAGCTCGGCGTCGAAACTACCACCACAGTCTGTATTGAAGTCGTCGAGGACCTAAAGTCGCCCACGCGGCCAGCGCGCACTCAGCGCGCACTGGGCCATATTTCCATGAGTCACGACAGGTTTACAAAGAATAAGCCTTGGCTATACCAAGGCTTAGGAAGCGAGGCGGAGGGGACTCGAACCCCCAACCACCGGATCGACAATCCGGGACTCTAACCAATTGAGCTACCGCCCCGAGTGGGGAAATGTCGGCCGGGCGGAGAGCCTGACCGGTGGGTAAATGTAGCCGACTGCGGGGGCGTGTCAAGCTGATTCAGCGGAGAACGCATGCCCTCCGATGCTGGGGCGACAGGGATTCTCAATCCGGTGGCGTTGAAATGACGCCTGCTTTCATGACAAATCGGACCTTTCTCAGGGCGGCGGGGTCAGTAAGCGGGTCGCCCTCGACGGCGATGAGGTCGGCTAGGAATCCGGGTTCAATCTTCCCAAGCTCATCTTCCATCCTGATCGTTGTTGCTGCGACCGTGGTAGCCGATTTCAAAGCGCGCTCTGGTGACATGCCATAGTCCACCATCAGTTCGATCTCGCGCGCGTTGTCACCATGGCTGAAGACTCCGGCGTCGGAGCCGCACGCGATGGTCACTCCTGATTCAAGCGCGCGGTGCATGAGTGATCGCGCATCAAGGATGCGTTGATGGTCAGGCTCGCCGGGCGTCCAGCCGGAGTAGATCGCCATCGCTTCGGAGGCTGCGAGCGTCGGGCACAAGACGACGCCTTTTTGCGCCATCAATCGCAATGTGATGTCAGAAGCAAAAGTCCCATGGTCGATCGTGTCGACGCCTGCCACCACGGCTCGGCGGATTGCCTGATCAGTCGAGGCGTGCGCAGCGACTCGGAGCCCCGCAGTATGTGCCTCATCGACGAGTGCTGAGAGCTCTGCTTGTGAGAATGTTGGAGTGGATGGATCGCCCGGGCGTCTGCGATAGTCCGCGTAGACCTTGATCCAGTCGGCGCCTGCTGCGATTTGTTCGCGAACAACTTTGCGAACGCCGGTCACGCCGTCCGCAACCTGCGCGCCTTTGGGCATGGTCCATCGTGGGTCAAAACCGCTCGGGCCGTAGGCGCCTGTCGCAACGATCGCTCGTGTGACGGCGAGGACGCGCGGGCCGGGAATGACGCCGAGCTTGATCGCGTCGCGGATGCCGATGTCAGCGTAGCCGGCGCCTTCCGTTCCAAGATCGCGGATGGTGGTAAAACCCGCATCGAGCGTTGCTTTTGCCTGGACGACAGCGCGAGCGGTGCGCAGCCCCAGCGATTCGGTAAGCACCTGATCGTTCCATGACGCTTCGTTGTAGGGGTGAAGCAAGAGATGCGTGTGCAGGTCGATGAGCCCGGGGATGAGATAGCGGTTGTGCAGGTCGATCGTGCGGGCGCCGGGCGGCGTGTTGATTTGCGATATCGGTGCGATGGTGGAGATGGTGTCGCCGACGATGAGCACTGCCTGGTCGTCGAGCCAGCCGTCGCCGGTGGGGTTGAGAACGTGGGCGCCGATGAGAAGGGTGGCCGCGGGCTGTTGGGCGAGTGCGCAGGACGCGGTCAGGAATAAAGCGGTTGTTGCTAGTCGTCTGAACATAGGTGTGATCTTCCTATTGAAAATGCATGGACCAGTTGGAAGGATGTTTCGCCGATCATTTTCCATCGAACCAGTTTTTCGAGCAGGCGGAATCCGCCACGAGCGGCACGCTCAACTCCATCGCGTTTTCCATGCGCTCAACGACGAGGGCGCGGACCTGCTCGGCGTGTTCGTCGGGCGCTTCAAAGACGAGTTCATCGTGGATTTGGATGATCATGTTTACATCTGGTATTTCAGGCTGTTTCGGCAGACCGTTCGCATCCCTCCAAACGTCAGCATGGGCGCTCAACCGTCGGTGCAGATCGATCATGGCGATCTTGATGAGGTCCGCAGCGGATCCCTGCACGACGGAGTTGATGGCGATGCGTTCGCCGAGGGCGCGCTGCTGGGGATTGCTCGCGTTGATTTGTGGCACCGGACGACGCCTCTTGAGAATCGTCTCGACGTAGCCGAACCGTTTGGCTTGCTCGACGCACTCTTGAAGAAACGTCGTAATGCCTGGAAAACGCGCTTTGTATTCGTCGATGATCTGGGAAGCCTCAGCATTGGAGACTCCGAGCCGGCGCGCCAGGCCGAAAGGCGTGACGCCGTAGATGATGCCGAAGTTGACCATCTTGGCGCCTGACCGTTGTTCAGAGGTGACTTCCTCGGGGGAAATATTGTGGATCTGCGCTGCGACGGCGCGGTGAATGTCGGCGCCGGCGTGGAACGCGTCGGTCAGCGCGTTGTCTTTGGATAGATGTGCGAGCATGCGCAGTTCGACCTGGGAATAGTCCGACGTAATGAGAGTTCGGCCGGGCGGCGCGATGAACGCCTTGCGGATCGACCGACCAAGCTCGGTGCGAATCGGGATATTTTGCAAGTTGGGATCGGACGAAGAAAGCCTGCCAGTCGCGGCGCCAGTCTGGTGAAACGACGCGTGGACGCGCCCGGTTTCGGGATGGATCGCCTCTTTGAGCGCGACGAGATACGTGCCGACCAGTTTGGCGAGCTGGCGATGTTCGAGAATAAGCCTCGGGATCGGCGTGGGTAGCGCGGTGTCGTCGGCGAGTTTGGTCAAGACTTCGACATCGGTCGAATAGCCGGTCTTTGTTTTTTTGGTGGGCTTCAAGCCGAGCCCCGGCTCGTCGGGATCGTCGGTCGCATTGAAGAGGATCGACGCGAGCTGTTTGGGCGAATCGGGGTTGAACTCGCGCGGCGCCTTGTCGGCGATCTCGTCGCGCAGCTCTGCAAGACGCGCGTTGAGTCGGCTAGCTTGTTCATCGAGAATGTCCGGATCGACGAGCACGCCGTTCCACTCCATCTCGGCGAGTGTGTCGATGAGCGGCGTTTCAACATCATCGAAGAGCGCATCGAGCTTCATCGCGCTCAGTTGAGGCGCCATCACGTTGCGAAGTTGCAGTGATATGTCGGCGTCTTCCGCAGCGTAAGGAACCGCTTGTTCGAGAGGAACGGTGTCAAACGTGCGCTGCTTTTTCCCCGAGCCGATGAGATCGCTGATGGGGATGCAGGTGTGACTGAGCAACGCCTGCGACAGCGCGTCCATGCTGTGCGATGAGCGCGAAGAGTCGATGAGGAAGCTGGCGATCATGGAGTCGAAGGCGATTCCCCGCAGTTCGACACCATGCCTGCGAAAGACGAGCAGATCATACTTGAGATTGTGCCCGCACTTGGGGAGCGACGGGTCTTCGAGGATCGGGCGCAGCGCATCGAGCACCGTTTGTGTATCCAGGTGGGAGTCGGGTTCGGGCGAGCGTGTGGGAATGTAGACGCCGGCGCCGGGCGCGGTGGAGAAGGACACGCCGCAAAGATCGCAGCGCATCGGCACGACGCTTGTGGTTTCGGTGTCGACCGCGATGAGATCAGCGGAGCGGAGTTGTTCTACGAGCTCATTGAGTTGGTCGAGCGTTGTGATGGCGCGGTAGTTTTCGTTGACAGGGCGGGCGCTGTTGGCGGGGGCGGATGAAGATTCGATCTGGGCGAAGAGTGTGCCTGCTGCTGCAGATTCGTCTGCTTTGGGCGACTGTTCGTTCGAAGAAGTGTCCTCTTTGTTGATGAGTGCGAGCAGGTCGTTGCGATGGCGGTTGAAGCCGAGCTCGCGCATGATTGGTTCAAGCGCGTCGAGCGCCAGCCCGTCCACTTGCGCAGCATCGAGTGAAAAATCAACATCGGCGTCGTCGCGCAATGTGACGAGCGCCTTGGAGAGCGCGAGTATGTCGGTCGCGGCGCGGAGTCGTTCGCCTCGCTTGCCTTTGATTTCGTCGGCGTGGGCGAGCAGGTTGTCGAGGGCGCCGTACTGGGAGATCAACATCGCGGCGGTCTTCTTGCCAATGCCTTCCACACCTGGCACGTTGTCGACGGTGTCGCCCATGAGTGCGAGCATGTCGATGATCTGTTCGGGCTCGACGCCAACCGTTTCTTTGAGGGAGGCTGCGGTGATGAGATCGTCGGTGTACGGGTCGTACATTTCGATCCGACCCGGCTCGAGAAGCTGCGTCAGGTCTTTGTCCTTCGAGACGATGCGCACGAGCAGATCGTCGTTGTCACGCACGAGCCTGCGCGCGAGCGTGGCGATGGTGTCGTCTGCCTCGACTTCTTCGACGGCGAGCACTGGAATGTGCGCAGCTTCAAGCAGGCTCACACATCGCTGTATCTGAGGCGGCAAGTCTTCAGGGGCCGGCGGGCGATTCGCCTTATATTCCGGGTACATTTGCGATCGGAAGGTGCCTCGATCGCCTGACGCGTCGATCGCAACGGCGAGGTAGTCGGGCTTTTTTTCGCGCAATAGTTTGAGGAGCATGCCGACAAAGCCGAACGTCGCGTTGGTCGGCTCCTTGGTGACGGGCGAAGTCATCGGCGTGCGAATCGCGTGGTAGGCGCGGAAAAACTGCGCGTGCCCGTCGATGAGGTAGAGAACCTTCTTCGGCGTCTCGTTGCTGGCTGGACTCATGTGGATTCAGCCTGGCGTGGACGCGTGCAGTTGTGAGAGGCGGCGGCGCATCGGCTCGGTCAGCTCAATGTCGCGCCGACTCATCATGCGCTGGGCGACTTCGAGGAAGCGGTCGAGTTGGTAGAGACTGTGCCCGCCATCCGTGAACCAGGCGAAGCGGTCGATGCTTACGGGCGGTGGCGCCGACGATGCGATCATCGCGCCGGTCCCGATGATGGAGCCGGTCATGAGTCGCGTGCCGATGGCTGTTTTGACGTGATCGCCAAGGATTGAGCCGAGGAACGTCAGCCCGGTCTTTTCGCGCGGCGAGCCGGGCTTCGCGATGGCGCGGACCTCGCCGTAGGTGTTGAGCAGGTTGGAGTTCATCGTCCCGGCCCCGAGGTTGACCCACTCGCCGAGCCATGCATCACCCAAGTGGCCGTCGTGCGCTTTGTTGGAAAAGCCTTGAATGATCGTTCCGCCGACTTCGCCGGCGATTTTGCACGACGGCCCGACGACGGTGTTTGCCTTGATGAGCGCGTGTTCGAGGATGGTTGAACGGGCGCCGATGCAGGCGGGGCCGACGATGATCGCGCCGGGGCGGATGGTTGCTGATTCGTCGATGACGATCGGGCCGATCGTTGCATCGAGGATGACGCTGGGTAGGAGCGTCGCGGATGGATGGATGTGGATGGGTGAGTCGCCGATGGTGGTGACGCCGGCGGGGGCGCTGTTGATTGGTTCAGAGGTGAGCGATTCGAGGTCGCTCGCTATCGCAGTATTGCGGTGGCGGATGACATCCCAAGGTCGGCGGAGGAGGCAGGGCGATGCGACTTCGCGCCGAATGACCGTAGCGGGAAGCTCGAAGGTCTTGAGAAAATCGGCAGCGTCCTGCTGGTTCAAACGAACAGCGATGGGGCGATCGTCGGCGCCTGGCTCCATCAGCGCGCTGTTGGGTTCGAGCGAGTCAAGATCAGCAGGGGGGAGAACGCATCGGCCATTGATGAGCAGGAGATCATCGCTGTTGGGCAGCGTGTTGACCGGCGCCGTGTGAGCCTTTGCAGTCAGCGATGCGAGATCCGCGGGGACAAAAACTGCGTCAGCCTGGCGACCGAGCGTGCGCTCGATGCGCTCGAGTGTTGTGACCCGGCCGGTGCGCACGAGGAAGACGGGGCGCAGATCAGTCAACACTCCAAGCTCAGGACATCCATCATCGAAGACCACGCTGTTCAGCATGGAAGCAGTCTACCGGGCTCAAACAAACAACGCAGTGGAGAGCCCCGCTGCGTGCTCCACTGCGTCGTGTTCTTGTTCCCCGACTCTTGCCGGGAAGATCAATCAGAAAGATTGGTTATGGAAGCGCACCCGCGGCGGGCTCGATCTCGGTAATCATCGACTTGAGGTTGATCGCTGCGTCGGAGTCGTCGCCTTGCCCGATCGCGCTGTCGATTGCGATGGACGCCAGTTCTGAATCTTTGAGCAGATAGCTCAGAGCGGAGAGCATGAAGTCCGCATCGGGATCGTTGCCGGCGTCTGCGAGCTTGGCGTATTCCTCAGCGAGTCGATCGATTCGGCTCAGCAGTTTTTCATCGAACTGAATGGTGCTCAAGCTGTACGGATCGACGTCGAAGGCTCGGCGCATCGCCCAGATGGCGCGGTCGTGGTTGTCCAGGAATGCGGAGGCGATGGCGTAGCCCAGCTTGGATTGGCCGTCGTCGATGTTGCGGGAGGCTTGGCGTGAGAAGTATCGAAAGGCGCTGCGGTCCCGGCCGCCGGCGAGGTAGCTCCAGCCGATGCCGAAGGTTTGGTCGTCGTAATCCTTCGCGACGACGTAGGCGGGGGCGCTGGCGAGTGCGGTGTAGCTGCGGTTGGTGTGTGTGACGACGCGGTCGGCGCGGGAGGGGTAGTAGTACGACGAGTTGCGGGAGGACGTGGGGTAGTAGTTGTTGTAGGTGTTGTACGTTGCGGACGGGTAGTAGTCGTAATAGCTGGAGTAGTAGCCGTCGTAGTAGGGGGAGTATCCGTACCCGTAGTTCAGGCCATAGCCGAAACTACTCAGGCCGTAGCCGAGTCCTAAGCCGAGACCGTATCCGTATCCGTATCCATATCCGTAGCTGTGGTCGTTGTAGTAGCCGTGGCGTGAATAGGGGTAGTACGAATAACTATGCGAGCCAGCGTAGGAGCCGTAGCTGTGACGGCGACTGTAGCTGTGATCGCCGTACGAACCGCCGTAGTAGCCGCTGTTGTGATCGTCGTTGTAGTAGGTTGAGCCTCTGTTGTGTGAACGGTTGCCGAAGGAGTTGTTTGAATGTCCACCGGCGTAGGCGGCTCGGCGTGAACTGCCGACGTGCGAGGCGCTGTTGCGCGAGCTGTTGTGGGAGACGCCGCGCGAACTGGCGGTGTGGGATCGGCCGCTGCGCGAGTTGTTGTGGGCGACTCGGCGCGGGCTGCCGCCGCTGTGGGAGGCGCTGCTGCGTGAACCGCCACGATGCGAGGAGCCAGCGTGTGAGGAGCCGCCGCTGTGCGAGCCGCCGCCACCTCGTGGGCTGAGATCAAAAGCGGAAACCGAGGAAGCTGTCGAAGCCATCGCAACGCGCTGGGACGTTCGGGTTGGTCGTCTGGAGTTGGCCGGAGCGGGGACGCTTTGTTGTGACCAGTTGGAAGCAGCGGGCGCCGGGCGAACCTTGGGAGGAGATGGGCGCGAAGTTCGCTGTTGGTGCTGAGATGCTGCTCGTCTGGCTGGTGTGAGGGCGCTTCGATTTGACCAGTTGGAAACGGCTGGCGCCGGGCGAGCCTTGGGAGGGGATGGGCGCGAGGTTCGCTGTTGGTGCTGAGATGCT
>CAYMQF010000005.1:25740-41639 GCA_964392425.1 uncultured Phycisphaeraceae bacterium | reverse complement strand
TCGTTGGGGGCGATGGTCATATCAATGGTCGCCAGATCGAGGGCGTACGTCTGCCTGTTGTAGCGCAGTGTGAAGGTGACATTCTGCACGCCGGGGATGAGCAGGCGTTGATCGATGATCGTCGAATCACCGCCGGTGCCGAAAGGGATGTCGCCGCCGCCGCTGTCACTGTCGTCGTCGTCGCTGTGACTGTCGCTGTCGTGATCGTCATCATCGTCGTCGCTGTGACTGTCGCCGTTGTGGTCGTCGTCATCGTCGTCGCTGTGGCTGTCGCTATCGTGATCATCGTCATCGTCGTCGCTGTGACTGTCGCCGTTGTGGTCGTCGCTGTCACTGTCGTCGTTGTCGAAACCCACCAAGCCGTCATCGCCGAGGATTTCGTCATCAATTTCGACAACGTCTGTGGAGCTGTCGATCAGGACGTACCAGAGTTCACCGGGGCCGTTGGGGTCGGCGCCGGGTCGCAGCTCGATCCGCGTGATGCGGTTTCGGCCGGTGGAGAGATCGCGTTCGCTGACAAACTCGATGTAGTCCGACACCACGGGATTTTGCGAAGGGCTGTAGACATCAGCGGGGAAGGGGCCAAACTCAACTCCGGTGCGGATCATCGACAACATGCGGTGCATCGCGATTCGGCTGACGACGTGAGTCGAGGCTGATTCCGTCGTCGATTTGTATTGCTGGAATGAAGCGTCGAGGGCGCCGAGCGTGGCCGTCATGAGCACGGCGCTGATGGTCAGCGCGATGAGCATTTCAACCATGGAAAAGCCGCGATGTTGGCTGGAGCGTTGTTGGTTGAGTGTTGACACGGCGGTGTCTCCGGTGAGTTGGTTGGGACGATGCATGACGCGCAGCGGTTGGTTTGGGTCGGTCATGGCGCCACCTCCACGATGACTCGGCCTTCGTGATATGTGTGTGGCATGCGAATGATCTGAAGTGGTGAGATCAGTCCGTCGGGCATGACGAGCTTGGGGTTGAAGTTCAGAACCAGTCGTGAATACCCATTGAAGGGGACGGGCGTGCCGCCGTCTGCCGGGTTGATGGTGTCGGTTCGGCCGTCGTTGTTGGTGTCGAAACCAACAATGAGTTGGTTGTTGTAGAGGAATGGCGCGAGCCCTTCCTTGTCGCCTTGATCGGTTCCGAAGTAGCCCAGCGTGACATTGAAGTCAGCGGGGTTGCCGACGACTTGTCCATAGTGCTGCAGCGCGGGGTCAGACGGCATCGGCTCGAAGGTCATGAGAAGGGCGCCGTTGATCGTGGCGTTGCCGCGCACATCGAGCACACCGGCGATGATGACGCCGTTGAGCGTGACATCCTGATTGGGGCTGGCGTTGTTTTCACCGATATCCACCGAATAATGCGGGAGCATCATCGAGCTTTTGGAGATGGCGCCGAGATCCTCGGGATCGGGATTGAGCGCGGGATTGTTTGGCGACGTTGGGTGTTTGGTCACAAACTTGGTGCTGCCGGTGAACTCGAGTTTGTTGCGGATGTTGGTGTAGTTGACAGGGCGGTCGGCGACGATCGATCCGACGAATATGCAGCTTTCAAAGCGGATGTTGTTTGAGAGAGGTTTCGTGTTGACGTAGGGCGTTCCGTTGACCAACAGACGAGGCACATCGAACCCGAGAGGGGGGATGATGCTGCCGTCCGCGGGGTAATAGTCGTTGTCGAGCATCGCGTCGCTCGCAGCGGGCAACGGCGGGTAGGCGAGGGACAGGTCGGCGTTTTGAGAGCCATAGAGCTGCCAACTGGCGTGCGTATTGATCGCGGAAGTTTGGATGCGCGTCACGCCGGCGAAGGTGCAGTTGATAAAGAGCGCGTTGAGCCCTTCTGGGATGATGACGTTCTTGAAATTTTTGTTCCGGAAGACGGGGCGCTGGTAATAGTCGGCCGGGGTCGCCGCGCTGAATGGCGTGGGTTCGATGACGACGCCGATGTCTGCGCCTTGGGGCGCATTGAGAAAATCGGGATTGAGCGTTTGGCCGGTGACCACGCCGTTGGTGTCCACGGTGGGCTGCCACACCCAGCTCACATTGGCCTGGGTGTTGAACGCGGGGCCGTCGGCGATGAGCCCGAGCTCGGTTTGCGCTGTGTCAAACGAGTTGGAGCTGATGTCGGGCAGGAGTTCAGGCCCGGCTCCGAAGACGACGGGGTCGCCCTTTCCTTGGATGATGACGCCTTTGACGAGCTTCTGATAATTGCCCACCTGCACGCCAAACTCATTGGTTTGCAGTTCCCACGGTTCGCGCTGCGTGCGGAAGAGCACATGCCCGCGGATTTTTGCGTACCGGTCGCGACTGTCCAGCACACCGTCGTGGTATCCCAGTGCGGTGTCCTTGAAGTCCACTTCGTCGTCGCCGTTGCGGTCGGGCACAGCGTTGTCGATCAGCATCCCGAGGTCTTCGTCAATGTTGGAGAACTCAGCGGTGAGTTGTTGGTTGGGTGTGCCATAGCGAAGCGTGTCGGACAGGGCGACTCTGCCGTCGGAGTTGGAGTCGTAGTGCTTGAGGAAGATGTCGTACTCATCGACGAGGCCGTCACCGGTGTAGTCGCCGACCATGTTGGAGTTTTGCCCGCCCTGGCCATCGTCGTACTGGGTGGATTCGAGTGTGCTGAGTTGGGATTGTTCGCCGTACTTGAGCGTGCTCAGGCGGTTGTCCCCGTTGGAGTCGGTCGCAAGGACCGCAGCATAAAAGTCGTCGAGCTTTTGATCGAGGATCGGATCAAGACTGTAGAAGTCGCTCTTGACAACGAGCGGATGGCCCCCGACATACTGAACGCCGGTGAACAGGGCGCCCAACGGCCCATTGATCTGCACGTTTTTCCCGATCATGATTTTGCTCGGGCCAAGCACCGCCTGCTGGGGATACTTGCTGACAACGTACATCTGCTGAGCGGACCGTTTGGTCCATCGGCTGGAGACGTAATCCCATGAATAGCCGGTGACCACGGCGCGCACACCAAGCTGGTTCTGATCGGTCAACGGCACGGGGATGTAGGTGATTTGAAACGCGCTGACCGGTTGGTCGTTGACGTATTCGAGGGCGATCGTCGCGGTGACGAGCCAGTCGCTTTGCGCGGTGTATTCCGGGTCGATGTCGATGGTTCCGTTGTCGCCCTGCGCCGGGTGCATCGCTGCAAGCACATCACGCAGCCCCTGTGAGGTTGGTTGGCCTGCAGCGTTGAGGACTATGCCGTCCGCTTCGGTGAAGGTTCCATTCCAGAGTTTTTCTGCATACGCAGCGTCCATGCTGCCTTTCCAGACACGGAGCTGGGCTGCAGCTCGTGCGAGCCTGCCTTCAGCGAGCCCCATGCCCGCATCGACGGCGCCCAGCGCACCGGTGACGCGCAAATACGTTCGGGCGGTGCGCAGGTTGCCTTTACTCACAATCGCCATGGCGGCGGCGAGCGAGCCGAACAACACCATGAACATCATCGCGAGCACGCTCACAATGCCGCGGCGGCTTCGGAGCTTGCGAAGGATAAATCCGCCTCGCTGATTCGTATTTTGCTTCGTGCATCGCATCCGATCACTCCCTGTAGGTTCCACTCCGCGCGCGCAGGAGGGCGCCATGAGCGCCCACTTCTGGTTCGATTCATTCATCAATCAGGCACGATCCAGGTGTGCTGCGCGATGACCCGCGCGCTGGTCTCGTATGGCCCTTGGTAGAGCGTGGTCACCGTGACACGCAGCGGAAACTGTTCGACTCGACGTTCGGGAACGCTGATCGTAGCTGGCTCGTAATAGTCGTCATCCAACACGATGGTGAAATCGAGTGGGTCGACTTTTTCCACCTGCACATACTGCGTCCATCCTGGGAGAGCGACGACGCCGCCCGTCTCATTCGTTTGGGATTGCCCCGACCAAAGTGTCTGGGGGACCACTCGTGTCATAGCGTTGATGGGGCCGGGGAAGCGCAACGGCTGGCCGTCGATGTTTGCCACGGGGCCGGGCAGGTCTGCATCAGCGGCGTCGCCGAAAACCACGCCGTCAAAGTCATCCACATCGTCAAACAACGAGGGGTCGGTCTCATCGCTCTCCGGCCCCCATCCGGTAAAGCCGGAGTGGGTCTGTGGATCCTGAAAGTAGATGCCTCCCGCGAAGCTGTCATGGCGCGGATAGTTCCGTGTCATTTCGCGGATTTCGTTTGAGAGGAGGGCGCCTGTCGAGGTGTGCGTCGACCAGGAGTTAGCAGAGAGGAGTGACTGGTTGGTCTCAATGAGCGCAAGCACTCCGACGCCGATGATGACGGTCGCCAGCGCGGTCTCAATAAGTGTGAATCCAGCTTTGGCTCGGGGAGCGTATCGGCTGGCGTCTGATGCATTACTGTTTCGTCGAATCATCTCACTAACCTCCGGCGGCGCTCCCCCGACACGCCGGGACGAAGCGATTGCTCGCAACGCCGTGGTACAACATCGGTTAGTTGATGATCTGACTCATCTTGAAGATAGGAAGTATGATCGCCATCGCGATAAATCCGACGATCGACCCCATCAATATGATCATAATCGGCTCAATCATCGAGGTGACCGTCTTGATGTTGTCCTTGAGCTGCTTGGCATAGAAGGCCGATATCTCGTCGAGCACTTCGCCGAGCTTTCCGGACTCCTCGCCAGCGGAGATCATCTGCACGACCGCGCGAGGCAACAGCGTCGACTTCGTCAATGGCATCGCGATCTTCTTGCCCTCCTTGACCGCGGAGTACACCGTCATCCAGAGTCGGCGATAGAGACGATTGCCCGCGATGTCGCCGGTGATGGCGATCGTGTCAAGCATTGGAACGCCCGCATTGATGAGTTCACCCATCGTCTGCAGCGAACGACTGACGTACAGCGAACGGAACATCGTCCGAAACAACGGCACGCGCAGCTTCATGCGATCGAGCCAGAAGGAGCCGATATCGGTGCGCAGAAAGAAGAAGAAAGCTGCGAAAATGACGAAAAATGAACCCGCAATCAGCGGCCAGCTTGAAACCATGAAGTCGCTAAGCCCCATCAGGAACTTCGTCGTCCAGGGGAGCACATCCTCTTTGCCCTCGAAGACCATGGCGAACTTGGGCAAGACGAACGTCAGCAGGAAGATCGTGACGGAGACAGCCATCCCAGCGATGACGCTCGGATAGATCATCGCGCCGATCACCATCTTTTTGGTTTCGAGTTGCTGGGTGAGGTTGCGTGCGACACGGTCGAGCATCTTTCCGAAAGAGCCTGACACCTCGGCTGCGTGCATCATGTTCACATAGAGAGGCCCGAAGAGCTTGGGATGGCGGGAGATCGCTTCGGAAAACTGCTTGCCGCTCTCGAGGTCGGTCTTGATCCCCTGGATGATGCGCTTGAATGATGCATTATTGGTCTGCTCTGCAATGCCTTCCAGTGCGGCGCGAAGACCGATGCCGGCGCGCACCATCACAGACAGCTGCGTTGTGAAATCGAGAACATTTCGCGCCGACGGTCTGCTGCTGTTGATCCGTTTGAGCGTCGCGGCGAACCCCGTAGAAGCCTGCTCCTTTTCGATCACCGCAAGGTCGAGCACATGGCCGCCCTTGGAGCGAAGAGTCGCTGCTGCAGCAGAGGTGTTCTCTGCAGTGATCACACCCACGCTCACCTGTCCGGCGTTGGACTTGATTTGATAGCGGTAGTTGGGCATAACCGGGTTGACTCCTCACAAACTTGTACGCATCCAAAGTCGCCGTCGTGTCACGCTGCGAGTTGCTGATCGACTTTGTCGGGGTAGGCCGCCTGGGCAATGGCGTCTTCGCGGCTGATCATTCCATTGAAGTAGAGCTCCGCGATGGAGTTGTCCAAACTGGTCATTCCAGAGGCACGGTTCGTGTCGATGACGTTGGGAATCTCGAAGGAACGCGCTTCGCGGATGATGTTGCGCACTGCGGGCGTGCACAGAAGAATCTCCACCGCAGGCGCCATCCCCGGTTCATCGATCCTTGAGAATAGAGTCTGGCTGATGACCGCTTGCAGTGTGTTGGCAAGCATCGAGCGGATCTGGTTTTGCTGCGCTGCGGGGTACATGTCGACGATTCGCTCGACGGTCTGGCTTGCGTTGACGGTGTGCAGCGTGCTCAAGACAAGGTGCCCGGTTTCTGCAGCGGTGATCGCCAGCGCCGTAGTTTCGAGGTCACGCATCTCACCGACCAAAATGATGTCGGGGTCCTGTCGCAGCGCATGTTTGAGCGCGGAGGCGAAGCTGGGCATGTCGGCGCCAAGCTCACGCTGTTCAACCAGGCAACGGTCTGATTCAAAGGCATATTCGATGGGATCTTCGAGCGTGATGATGTGCTTGCGATAGCGTTCGTTCATAGCCTGAATCATCGCGGCGAGCGTGGTCGACTTGCCCGATCCCGTATCCCCCGTGACAAGCACCAACCCGCGCGGCAAGTATGTCAGCCGGGAGATCACGTCGGGAAGATTCAGATCAGCCAGAGGCGGGACATTGCTCTTGATGGCGCGCATCGTCAGTGCGACGGCGCCTCGCTGACGGTGAGCATTGACGCGGTATCGTCCGAGCCCTTTAATCGAGTATGAAAAATCCGCATCGTGTTGTGTCTTGAACTGTTCGATTGCTGCGTCGGGCGCCACTTCCTGAAACATCTTTTCAGTGGTCTCAGGCGACAGAGAGGGATAGTCCATCGGCGTCATCACCGTGTGAACACGGATGACCGGCGGATGTCCCGAGACGAGATGAATGTCCGAAGCGTCTGCCTTGTCTGCGGCGCGCAATATGTCATCAATCTTCATGGCGATCAGGCTCCTTCGCGGACATTTCGCATCAGGGGTGCGGATCTATGGGCCGGGCGTTGGCTCGCGTTTGAGCGAACAAACGCTCTTGTGGCCGTTCCATCTGCGTCTGTCATTTCTCAGCACTTTCCCATCGGTTGAGCGACGGTCCGGGATGATCGGAGCTTGGGCTGCGGTGGGCGGAGAGGTCGCTCTGTGCCGACGCCGCCAAGTGGGGTGTGCGCCGAGCAAATCGGACGGCTCGATCCGATGGATGGGGGGAGTTTGGCTAATTGCCGCATGTTGCCTCATGGCAGATGGGGCAGTCAATCTATTTATTATTGATGGAGGAGGCGTTGAGAGTTCCAACGATCCATCGCCCGATAATATCGAGTCCGATAATCACAGGACGCAGTAATCCATCGCAATTTTACGGGTGGAACGGCCCGGTTTCGGCCTGCAAAGTTGTCAAAAAGTGTGATTTTTGGTCAGAACAGGTCATAAAGTTTGTGCTAACTTGCCCGAGTGGGCCGATGGAGTCGATCGTACATCCGAAAATAATCCGTCGCTCGTCGCGGCGAGCAGGCCTGATCTGTGAGGCTCTGTGATTTGGGATTGATTTTGACCGCTGGGGATGCTTGCATCCAACCGAAGCAAACGCTAGCTTCTGCACCGTCAGAAGATGCTGGACCCACATAGGGAGACTTCGTCATATTGCCATCATCGCTCCGAACCCGTGGGAAGAGACCACAACGATCAGAGGCTACGTCCGGGAAAAGTCCAGCAACCAAACCACCGATTGTCACATAGGCTTTTTACGAATTCGCTTGGGAGAGACCGATTTTTGACTATGTAACGAATCAGGCGTGATGAACGAATGCTCGTCGTTGCGTCGATTCAGAACCATTTACAGGACCAATCAACCGTGCATGAGAGGAAAGGAATCAAGTTCATGAGGCGCTTTACAACAGTGCTGACAGGTGTTGCAGTAGCGGCGTTCACGCCCTTCGGCGCATTTGCAGCCGCACCAATCGTTGCGAGTTCATCGCAGTTCACAACAGGAGGCATCACCGTCACTACGCCGTTAGACGGCACGAGTGAAGTCGCCGGTCCCAATACGACCGCTGTCACCATCACCGCTCCAGCCGGAACATTCACCGCTGCTGACGCGGTGACCATCGACGTTGTCGTGTTCATGCGCGATGCAGCGGGTGTCGTCCAGTCACTTCAGGTCTTCGCAGCTGTTGCTGCAAGTGCGAACTCAGCCGCAGGCGACGGTTCGCTCGGAGCGACCGTGATCGACTTCAGCGTGTCTGGAGCACCTCAGGGCATGGGCACCAACTTGGGTGTAGCCATCAACACAGCCCGTGCCTTGGTCAGCTCAGCTACGGTCGTCACAGGTGGCGGCCCAGCGGTCGCCTTCGGCATCGGCATCGTTGTCAATGACGCCACCGTTGATGGTGCAGACGGCGCCGACACACTCCTCGACCTTGCCAGCGAGACAACAGACCAGATCATCAACGCTGATGATGCGGGCCCCGTGCTGATGGAAGTCTTCCGGGACTCCACCGTGGGCGCTCAGAAACTGATCTTCGTCTTCGATGACAACATTTCGACTTCGGTCTTGGGCAACCTCACCAACGTTGACTTCGAGTCCAGCACCACATCTGGTGGCACTTTTGCCGCATTGGTTGCAGGCGCCTTCGCTGGAAACCCAGCGTTCATCGCATCGAGCAACAATCGTGCAATGATCTTCCCGATCGTTGTCGGACAAGAGAACCTGGCGCCAGCCGTCGGGAACTTCGTTCGTATCGCTCTGGCTGGAGCGCCAGCCCAGAACGTCGATGTGCAGGACCTTGCACTGAACCCCACTGATACACAGGCGCCAATCGCGATTGCAGCGGTCAACGCTCCGACAATCGTCGCCGCCAAGTGGAACACCTTTATCGGCGCCGGCGGTGTTGGTGCACTCCGAGTGGACTTCAGCGCCAATGTAAACTCTGCAGCGCTCGGAGACCTGACGTTCTGGCAAGGTGCTGTGGGCGCCTCGATCGTGCCCTCCGCAGGCACCACCGACCTCACCGTGACCTCGGTGTCCGCATTCAACCCCCTCTTCCCACGAAGCGTATTCTTGCTGGTCACCTCTGCAGCGGTCGACAGTGTGGCGAGTGATGGAAAGGGCGACATCACGGGCGGAGCCAATCCACCTACCTACAGCATTGCTGTGGATGCGACACTCGGAACGCCGCCGCAGGACTTCCTTGGAACACCAATCACGGGAACCTCCAGCACGACTATCACCGACTGCATCCAGCCTGACGTGCTGGGCAATCCATTTACACTCGACACCAATGGTGATGGTGTGATTGACGCTTTGGGCTGGAACTTCACTGAGCCGATCGATGTCAGCTCGATGTCTGCCGCTGGCGTCACTTTGACCAAGCTTGCTACGACGGTTCACCCCTTCGATCTTTTCAAGGCGAACCTTGCAACGACTTTGGATCCGACAGATGCTGCAAACCAGGACACGACCGTTCTTGACACGACGGCTCCCATCGACAATACGTTCCCCGCAGCGAGCTTCACTCGCCAGAGCCAGGACACCACCGGCGCCAATCGTCTCCAGCAGAACAACGTGCTCGTCATGAACTTTGACTCAGCAGCGGTTGACTGGGACGAAGACGGAACCGTCGGCGCCCTCGATGTCGATCAGGAAGCCACGCCAGGCACGTTTGACACCAACTTCGCATCAGTTGCGATCGGTAGCACCACATCGGGTCTCACCGATAGCAACGCTGTCAGCATGGGGCTCGCCAACGGATCGACCACACCTGCCGCCACCACGACAAGCGCGAGCTTGGGCGATGGCGCCGGCGCCGTGGCTTGCCGCGTTGACTTCGTCACCGGCGACAACGGTTCCCCCCAAAGGCCCAGCGAGCAGGACAACGTGGTCGGCGACAGCGCCACCAACAACGTCGCTTCTGTCATCTACAATGAGGGAGTGGTCAACGCTGGCGTCGATCCGACGGCGTTCCGCTTCGGCCCGAGTGGCGCCCAGCGATTCCAGGCAGGTAACTTGACTGGAATAACCGGCACCGGCACCAATATTGCCAACTTCATTGACGCTGCAGGCGGCGGCTTTGGAGCAGGCGATACGTTTACGATCGCCAGCACGAATGGCCTCAACGACAGCAACGGCAACGCGTACCCCGGATCAAGCGGCTCAGGCGCCCCGTCGCTCACCGTTCAGGACGGAACTGCACCCTACATCCCCCTCGTGAACATCATCGTTTCTGGCAACCCGATTCACTCCGCCTTCTTGGGCGGCTTGGACACCGCTGGTTTCGCTACCACACTCACACTGACTTTCAGCCGTGACCTCAAGGCTGGCACCGGCGTGACCGCAACGGACTGGACCATCGAAGGCGTGCCAACCACGCCCACACCGGTCCTTTCTGGCAAGACTCTTACATTCACCTTCGCATCCGGGCTCGTTAGCGCCACCAGCGTCATCGACGTCACCTACAACGCCGCTACCGCAGCTACCGCCGACCTCATCACCGCCAACGGCGGAACGATGGCTTCGGTCAGCGCCACCAACACCACCTTCAAAGCACGCGTCCCAACGGTCGACGTCTCTGGCGAATTCATGGCGGTCATGGACATCGGCGGAACGATCACCGATACGGACGGAACCACCGCAGCCCCGGACGGCACGCAGGTCTTCGGCCTCATCGGCGTCCCCCGCATCAAGATGGTCTCCTTCACTATGGGCGGCATCGGCATGTGGATCGATGATGATGATTCGATGGAAGCGTTCACGAACTTCTTCCTCGGTCTCGAAGATCACCTCTACCTGCTCATCGACAACGAGGAAATGTCATTCAGCAACCTCAAGGACGATCCCTCATTCGGGACTACCGACGGAATTGTTGACATCACGCTGAGCACACTGAGCACGACGAACGTCACGTTCTCTGGATCCGGCTCAACTACCGGATCATCCTCCGCAGCAGGCGGTATCCTGAATATCGCCAGTGGTCAGGCGACCGTGATCTGGGATGTTCTTCGTTCAAGCGATGGAACCGCGTTCAGCCTGTTCACTTCCGGCTATCAGATCGGTGGACAGCCCATCGCCTCCAAGGCGATTGTCACCGACGGCATGGGTAGCTACCAGATGCACATGACCGCCCCGCTCAGCGCCTTCAACAGCAAGCTCAACGCCAAGGGTTGGCCTGTGATCGTCGTTGTTGAGCACACCAACGCCAAACGCTACCCCGTCTCCGGCTTGCTCAATGCGGTCGATCTTCAGGGACCTCTCACATTCGCAGCAGCTAACCGTCTCAACGATCCGTTCAACTCCGACGGCAACCTCGCCTTCAATATCAATCTTCAAGACGTACACAACACCAATCTGTTCAGAGGCTGGAACGGTGTTCCCAACGATCGCAACTCCGGTTGGCAATCCCTTGCAAACGGCATTCAGCTTCCGGGTGGCGTGTCCAACATCACCACGGGAACGAGCTTTGGCAACACCCACGCCTTTGATCAGTTTGTCTTCTTCCACGACAGCAGTGCCGATGGAACGTGGACCAGCAACGATGACTCTTCATTTTCAACCCCGCTCGATAGCATCCGCATCAGCTTCCATGCTCTCGACAACTGCATCGCTTTTACGATGACCGACAAGGGTGTCAAAGCTGGAGACGACATCAAAGCGTTCTCCGGCGGCTACGCTGCAGGCATCTTCAACGGCGACAGCCACAACATCGGAATCTTCATGTTTGGACCAGCGATGGTCGCGAACACGTCCACCCCCAACCTTCTCTTCTTCTCCTCTTCTCCGTTCCTCAACAACCTGACTACGCTCGGCTGGGCCTTCATGACCGCTCCGAACTCGACAACCAACCTCGCTGGTTTCCTCACCGACAATGCGTCTGATTTCTTGATTATCTTCAGCAGAACTGGAAACAATGCTGTGACGATCAGGACATTCAGCTCATCCGGTGGCGGAGACGCTACGCAGATCAACCGAGGTGACACCATCTTCGTTCACAAGCAGTGATCGAAGTTTGACACTCTCTGATTGGTTCTGAATCTTTGCGGGGATTCGCTCAACCGGGCGGATCCCCGTTTTTCCTTTTGCTTCTCAGCCTTTACCGGCCTAGCCTGACTGCAACACTCCAGGAGATGCACCCCATGAGACACCCTCAGCACCTTGCGATCATCTCAATCGCCTCAGTTGTCGCCGTTGCTTCCCCTGCTGTCGCGCAGTTCTCCGCCGGCGTGCCACAGACAAATATTGTCGAGCAGCTGGAAGGAAAGCTGCTCAGCGCGACAGGCGCCCCGATTCCAGAGCCAGGCGATCAGATCGCTGCGTTCTTCGAGCAGCAGATTCTCGCTTCGTTTACGTTCGTCAGCACCCAGGCTGACCCGCTCGCTTGGGACATGATCATCTTCGGCGACGATCCCGCCACTCCCAACACGAAGGAAGGCCCCACCGCTGGTGAAGTCATCACCTTCCAGTTTTATGACGCCAGCACGAACACCACTCGCCTTGATCTCGCCCCCACAAGCCAAGCGACCAGCGAAGTCATCACCGTTGGGTTTGAAGGCGCCGAGACGTTTCAATTTCCCTTCAATATTCCAGGCGCCCCTCCGTTCCCCGGCGCCCCGGGACCGACCATCCCATTTGACCTGACGCTCGGCATCGCGGTCCCCACACCCGGCACAGGCACACCCACGACCGGTGGCACGGCTGCCCCAACGGGCGCATCGCTCGATGTCAATGGTGATGGAACCGTCGACAAGTACGACGCAGCGGTGGTTCTTCGCCTCGTGGCAGGCGCCAGCCGTGGGCTCACCGAAGCTGAGGCTGCTGCAGCCGACGTCAACGGCGACGGCGTGGTCGACACGAAGGACGCGATTGCGATCATCCGCAACCGTCCCTTCACGCCCTAGTAGGCTTAGTGGTATGGCGATGTCATCCCAACTCGCACGAGCCTCCCAGCATCGAGGGTTTTCGCTGCTGGAGATCATCGTTGTTCTGGTTTTGATGGGTGTCATCGCAGGCCTCATCACACCCACCGTCGCGCGCAGCGCAGGGGCAGGCCGAGAACGACGCCTCGTCGGCGAACTCATCAACACGATGCTTGCCAGGCGTCTGGACGCAATACGTTCGGGTCACGACGTTCACATTCAACTCACTCTCGACGCCAACCGCCAACTGACGCTCCAAGCTGGCGATGCGGCGAACTCTTGGAAGAACTGGCCCCTCGACCTGCTCAATGAAGCGGGGGAGGGCGCCGAGTCTGCACAAATCACCTTTGACTCGCGTGGGAGAGCGAATGTTGACTCTCTGACGCTTCGTTCGGCTCGCTCGCCGGTTAGAATCTGGCGGGTCGAGTTTGATCCGGTCGGCGGAGTCCCGACAGCGCATCGACTCAAGGAGGCGTTATCACCATGAATTCAGGAAGCATTCGCATTCTTCCACTCAGCCGTCGCTCGCGTGCAGCCGCCGGTTTTTCGCTGCTCGAAATGATCATCGTGCTTGTCTTGATGGGGCTGATCGCCGCGTTAGTCGTGCCTCGGCTGACAGGCGTATTGGGCAAAAATAAAGTCCGCGCAACCAAAGTGCAGATACAACTGCTCGCCACTGCTATCGAGCGATACCAGATTGATGTCGGCAAGTACCCAACACAGGAGCAAGGTTTTAGCGCCCTGTTGACCAAGCCTCAGGATGTGGAAGCGGATGCGTGGGACGGCCCATACACCGAGAAAAACTTTGTCCCCAAAGACGCGTGGAATCATGAGTTCATCTACAACGCGGGCAAGGACAGTCGGTACGTCATCATGTCATATGGCGCGGACGGCCAGCCGGGCGGGGAAGGCGACGACGCCGACCTCGACAATCGCAACACATGATTGACACGATGTCCAGTTCAGCGCCGCCTCAACTTGACGCCGATGCGTTCTTGCGTTCGCTCGTTGAAGCGCACGAGCTAGGCGAGGCCGACGCGCATCTCGCGATGGAGGTTTCTCGTCAGCACGGGCAGACACCTGTCCGCGCCGTCGTTGAACTCGGTTTGCTCAGTGAAGATGTGTTGGCGGATCGACTGGCGCAGGCGTGCAAGTGTTCGCGATGGAAACTTGCCGACGCAGCGGACCGGGTCATCAGTGACGTGGCGCCAGCGGAGTTTATGGCCGCCAACAATGTGTTGATACTCGAATCAGCCGATGACTTTGACGCGACAGATTCCGCCGCTGTCCGCACTGAAACAGTGCAGCTCGTCGTCGCCGATCCGTCGGATCATCATGTGATCCGTTCGCTCGTCGGGCAGATGGAGCGCGAGTTCATCTTCGCCGTCGGCACGCAGAAGGACATTCAGGAACAGCTCAAAGAGTCCCGCCGATCAGACGAAGAGACTGCTGGAGCAAGCGAAGAGCGCCTCGACGTTGCAGCCGAAGTGTCGCAGTTGCGCGATCTAGCAAGCGAGGCGCCGGTCATTCGGTTCTTCAACCAGGCGATCGAGCGGGCGACGGAGCTTGGCGCCTCCGATGTGCACTTGGAAAGATTCGATCGACATGTGTCGCTGCGAATGCGCGTCGATGGCATGTTGATCGAACAGCCCGCGCCGCCTTTGGCGCTGTATGAAGCGCTGCTGTGCCGAATCAAAATCATGGCGGAGCTCGACATCGCCCAGCGCAGGCAGGCGCAGGACGGGCGCATCCGCATGAGGCTGCGCGGCCGAATGGTCGACATGCGCGTCAGCATCGTGCCGACTCTGTACGGGCAGGACGCAGTATTGCGCGTGCAGGACAGGCAAAAACTAGGAGAAATCGTTCTACGCGATCTCGGCTTCACCGAAGATCAAGAATCGTGGCTCGTCGACACCGCAGCACAGAGTCATGGCATTTTGCTCATCACCGGCCCCACCGGCTCAGGTAAAACAACCACGCTCTACGCGCTCCTTCGCCGACTCGTCAACATCGAACGGAAGATCATCACCGTCGAAGACCCGGTTGAATACGCGATGGATGGCGTCAACCAGATTCAGGTCAACGCGAGCATCGGGCTTACGTTTTCAACCATGCTGCGCAACGTGCTTCGCCACGACCCCGACGTGATCCTCATCGGCGAAATCCGCGATGCGGAGACAGCGCAGATGGCGTTTCAGGCAGCGCTCACCGGGCACATGGTCCTCTCCACGCTGCACACCAACGACGTGCCCGGTACTTTTGTTCGGCTCATTGATATGGGCGTCGAGCCGTACCTCGTCAACGCGGTCGTCGAGGGAGTCACGGCTCAAAGGCTCGTGCGAATGGTTTGCAAATCGTGCAAAAACGATCACGAAGCCCGGCGGACGTGCGATGTGTGCAAAGGGCTGGGCTACAAGGGACGCATCGCACTGATGGAGCGCAGTGGCATGCCCGCGTCGGTCAAGCGCGCTCTTGTGAAAGGCGCCGACGAACACACTCTCCGCGACCTGCTTGTCAAGGATGGTTTCAGAACGACGCGCCATCACGCTGATGAACTCATCGCGCAAGGCGTCACCGATGAGGCTGAAATCCTGCGAGTGCTCGGCGCCAACCGCGCCATCGACGATGAACTATGACGACGTTTTCGTACAAAGCGATTCCAACTGGATCGGGCGAGTCAGCGATGGTCACCGGCCGGGAGCAGGCGGCCAGCGAGTCCTCCCTGCGCGCAACGCTCCGCGACCGAGGCATGATCGTCATCGAGCTCAAGCCCGACCGCGCGATCCATGGCGTTCAGCTTCAGTTCAAGAAAAACCGAATCAAACGCAAGGACACCGTCTGGTTCTTTCAAACTCTGCGAAGACTTCTCGCGAGCAAAGTGCCTATCGAGCAGGCGATGACGACCATGGAGGAGCTCGCGTCGACCGATGCAGCCAAGCAGGCGTGTCAGACCACGGTTGATGCGCTGCGTTCAGGGTCGTCGCTTGCGGAGGCTGTCGAACAGACACCTCACCTGGCGCGCGTCCAACACCTGGCGCTGCTGCGCGTCGGGCGACAATCGGGCCAACTCCAGCATTGCGTCGAACTCATCGAGCGGTCAATCAACACCAGCGAACGGCTCCGCCGAACCGTCGTCAGCCGACTGATCTACCCCGCGATCCTCGTGCTTGCTTCGGTCGGGGCGG
>CAYMQF010000005.1:24184-25640 GCA_964392425.1 uncultured Phycisphaeraceae bacterium | reverse complement strand
GTCGTCAGCCGACTGATCTACCCCGCGATCCTCGTGCTTGCTTCGGTCGGGGCGGTGTGGATTTTGACCACGTTCGTGATTCCCAAGTTTGCGGAGACGCTCGAATCGTCCGGCGCCGAGCTTCCCCTGCCGACCAAAATCACACTTGAAGCGTCGCACTGGTTGGTGTGGATCGTGCCTCCTGTTTTGATTGCTGGATTTCTGGCGCTCGTGTCCCGGCCGTTGGACCGATCGCCCGCGCTCCGCCGGCAGGTTGACAAGTTGGGGCTTCGGCTGCCCGTCGTGGAGGACATGATCCTTCTCTCGCAGGGCGCCGTGATCGCTGACACGCTGGCCACCATGCTCGAAGGCGGGGGGGACCTCCTTTCCGGGCTGGAGCAGGCTCACCAAGCGGTGACAAGCCCGACTATTGCGGATCGCCTCGCGAGCGCGACCCGGGCGGTCCGGGAGGGGATGGACCCCGGATTAGCCCTCCACGAGCATAAAGTGCTGCCTGCTGAGGCTGACGCACTGGTTCGGATCGGCTCCCGCAGCGGCGATCTGGTCGGCGCCCTCCAACAGGCGTCTGAAGTCTGCGTCGAAAAGCAGGAAATCACCACCGACCGCTTGCTCACCGTGATGGAGCCTGCGATCATTCTCATGCTCGCCACAATGGTCGGGTGGATCGTATATAGCCTGATTGCAGGCATGTTGTCGATAAATGATCTGAGCGCTCTGTAGGTGGTGTGGTCCGTGGAACGGGCCTGCCCGATTGGCGTTTGGCAAAGTTAGAGGATGCTCCGATGTATAAAACTTTCATCACGCTGGGACTGACCCTAAGCCTGGGTGTCACACTGACCGCGTGTCAGAACACGAAGACCAATCAGCAGGCTGCGGTCCTCGACACCAAACCATTGGGGTCTTCGATTCCTCAACGGTCGCGCCCGGTCGTGGAAATCATCACCTCCGCGGGAGGGTTGGTCGATGGGTACGCCTCGACGACTCTGCTCGCCCGCCAACGGCTGCACGCGGAGGCGAACGGGCCCGAACGGCTTGGCGTCGGCGTGATCGATCAGGGGTTCAGTGACGCCCGCCCGATCAGCCTGGCGTTTCGCGATCTTGACGCCAAAGATGCGCTGCGCATCCTCATCGGCGAACTGCTCAATAAAAACTTTGTCATCGCTCCGGGTGTGGCCGGCCAGGTGACTCTCGAAGTCGACGCGGAACTCACCACGCAGGATTTGTACGACCTCGTTGGCGCGCTCAGCGTCGTCTACGGCTGGTCCATCGAAGATCGAGGCGGGACATACATCGTGCAGCCAGCGCTCAAGCGAGGCTCCACTTCTTCAGCGCCGATTCTCAAGGCGCGCGCCGCCAACCCGTCGGAACAACCGGGTGTTCGTGTTTATCCCGTGAAGTACATTTCGGCGACTCAGGTTGCCGCGGTGTTCAAGCCATTGCTCAGCGTGGGAGGCGT
>CAYMQF010000005.1:19498-24084 GCA_964392425.1 uncultured Phycisphaeraceae bacterium | reverse complement strand
GAAGCGGTTCGCGTGCTGACCGCGCTCGGCCAAGCCAGCGGTTTGAGCGTGGACGGCGGGGCGCTCGCAACCTTCCTCGATATCCCGAACTCGAACGTGCTCATGGTCATCGCTCGCGATTCGTCGCTGCAGCCCATGCTTCGTAATTGGGTCGAGCGCGTCGATCAACGGCCGGACATGCCCGTGCGCTATGACTATGTGTATCACATTCAGAACTATGAGCCGAACGAGTTGAAGGTGCTGCTGACTGCGTTCTACCAAGGCCGGCTCGAAAAAAATGTGAACGATCCTGTTGACAATCGCATGAGGCTCGTCGTGTCAGCTACCGAAGACCTTCTGTTGATTAGTGCGACTCCCTCGGACTACGCCGACCTGATGGCGCTCCTTGAAAAGGTCGATCGTTCGCGCCAGCAGGTGCACATTCAGGCGGTGATCGCCGAGATCACCCTGTCAGACAGCCTTGAGTATGGAGTGGATTATTTCCTGACCACCGACACCGGGCCGGGGATTCTCGATCTGACCGGGGCACTCAAACAGTTTGCCCCAGCTAACCCAGCGGGAACCGCGGTCTTTCTCGCCACCGACGGGTTCGCGGTCATTGACGCGCTCAAGACAAAGAGCAATGTGTCGGTGCTCAGTGCGCCCAGCACTTTTGTGCGTGACAAAGAGGAAGCCTCGCTGCAGGTTGGCGCCCAGGTGCCGATTATCTCCGCCGCCATCGACAGCTCCACACAGGTTCAGGGAACGTCAGGCGTGCGCAACGAAGTGAAATACCAGGACACGGGAATCATCCTCGCCGTCACTCCCAAGATCAACGAGTCCGGCGAAGTGACGATGACCATCAGGCTCGAAGTCACCGACGCGGTGCCCACCACGTCCAGCGGCATCGACTCGCCCACGTTCACCACGCGCATCGCTGAGACTGTCGTCACCGTTCCAAGCAACATGACCGTGTTGATCGGCGGCGCGATCGAACACCGCACTACAGATCGACGGGGTGGCATCCCGCTTCTCGGTGACATTCCCGGCATCGGCGCCGCTTTCCAAAGCAGGGAGAAAACCGTTGATCGGACCGAGCTTCTGCTGACAATCACGCCGACCATCGTCAATAACCCCGCGGACACTTCTCTTATTGTCAGCGATTTTCTTCGAGGCGCTCACTCGCTGCGTGAAGCGCTGCAAAACTTTGACGCGCCGATTGCTGGCGCCCTGCACGCAACACTCGCCGCCGCCGCTGGCAAACCCTCTCCGGTTGCGCCCGTTGTCCAGCCGGCGCCATCCCCTGAGATTCGCGACGCCCGCAAACAATCGCCCATCAAGCTGGGGCTCAACACCCTTGCAGCCAATGTGAAAAGCGCCAAGGACGATCAAGCTGCCGAGGTCGCGCTCTTCTTCAAGATGCTTGCGTCGACGCTGCCTGATCCGGACGAGGGTTGACCCGATGCGCCGCGGCGGATTCACACTTCTGGAGGTGGTGATCGCACTGGTCATCCTGTCCACCTTTGCGGTGGCGTGTCTGCAGCTTCGGCTGTCGGGGCTCCGCGCCGGACAGAAGATCGCACAGGCTCAGCACATCGAGCGCTCTCTTGATGATGTCTTGGCGTTGGCCGTCGATCGCATGCTCCCCGATCCACTTGTTGAGAAGAATGATGCGGGCGAAGTGGTGCGAATCATCTGGAAAGGCGACCGGTTTGGCGAGCCGTTTGAATGCGTCTCAGAAGTGGTCAATGTGTTGGCGCCGACCATCGTTGATCCCAAAACCGCACAAGGCGATCAGGCGTCTTCGCAGTCAACCGTGAAAATGCAGCGATACACCGCGACGCTCGACAGCCACACCGCGGTTCTCTTGAGGCCGATGTGAATCGTATGGCGCACCACGACACACAATCTGTTCAATCGCCGATCTCACCGCCGCGTCGGGCAGGCATGACGCTGCTGGAAGTGATTCTTGCAATCACCGCGCTGGCCGCTATTTCGACGCTCGTGACAGCGTTGTGGGCGCAGACAAGCGACTGGACGAGTGAGAACGCCGCCCACCACCAAGCTCTTCGGCTCGAACAGACCATCGCGCTGCTCAACGAGCAATGGGAAGCTCGCGTGCTCACTCTCTCGCTCTCGGAAAAACAGGAAGAAGCCGTTCGTCTCAACGATACGTCGCTCATGTTTGTCACCTCGGCGCCGATCCTGTACCGCGATTGGCCCCTCGTGCGCGTGACGTACACCATCGTGCAAGAGGGCGGCGCCGCAGTGGGGGACGAGCCGGTTTTTCAGCTTCTTTACCGGGAAGAAATGATTATGAATCCCGCTTCCGCCGCAGTCGATCCGGGGGCCAGCACAAGCTTGACCCGGCGCGAGATCCCTCTTCTCAATGGGTTGAGCGAGCTGCGCTGGGAGCAATACGTCGATGAATCCGACACTGCAAAGCCGGGCTCACTGGCTCAACCTCCAAGTTGGGAGCCGATCGAGCAAAACACGAGCGTCGCTTCGATCGTTGACAAAAACAAACAAGACGAGAACAAACAACCACCACAGGACCCCTCAAGCACAAACACAAAGCCGGATCAAAGCAAAGCAACCGACTCCGACTCCGGCGGGTCGCTTCGCGCCGGTCGACTGGTGGGTGTTCATCAAGGAGAGCCGTTCGCATGGCAGTTCATCGCCGCGCATTTGCGTTGATCTTGGTGCTGGTTGCTGTCAGCGCGACCTTTGCGCTGGCAGTGCAAGGCGCCGTCGCTCTGCGCACCACGATGGCTGAGTCAAACGTGATGCGCCGCAGCAGCGAACTTTCTCGTCAGGCGCAGAGCGCCGCAGCAATCGTTTTCGCAGCACTAACCAGCGGAGATCCACTCCGCGTTGACCGAGCGGGATCATCAGGCTCAGCAACTTCATCACAAGCGCCGGCGCCGACGGTTGACGACTCTGACCTCCCCGAAATGCCCCCCGAGATGAAAGACTTTCTCATCGGGGTCATTCAGCGGCAAAAAGCAGACCAACCGGGCGGCCCATCTTCCTTGTCACCCGATTCGCTCACCTCCACTCGCACCGGCGGCGCATACGCAGCGCTCAAACGACATGGACTTCCAACACAACCACTCGTCGTCACTCTGGACAACGAGCGTTTTCACGTCAGCGCGATCGACGCAATGGGCGGGCTCAACATCAACACCGCTGACAAAGATCAACTCAAGCGATACTTCCGTGCGCGGGGCATCGTCGAGCCGCAAAACCTCAATCTCGCTGACGAGATTCTCGATTGGCGCGATGAAGACAACGTGCCCCGATCCAGAGGCGCCGAACGAAGCATCTATCAGAACCGCGGAATCACCATCCGCAACGGCGATTTCGAGTCGGTCGATGAGTTGCTGTATCTCCCGTCGATGACGCGCGAACTGCTCGACTCGATTCGCCAGGAGTTGACCATCGTCGGCGATGGCATGATTCACGCGGGGTCGGCGTCGTTCGCCGTTCTCATGAGTGCGCCGGATATGACGCAAGAGGCGGCCCGGCGAATCATCGCGAAAAGACAAACGGAAAAGCTCGACTCCGACTCCCTCAAAGAGGCGCTGGGAGGCCTCAGTCGGGATGCCGCAGCACTGCTTCGACTTCAGCCTTCAACGCTCATAACATTACGGCTGGAGCCCGAATCGGGCGGCGCCGCCCGACTGGCGACCGCTCTCATCAGCGACCAGCGAGGGGTCACCGGGCTGACCATCAGGATGGCGTCACAATGAACCGCACAAACAATCCATTCTGTGAGCATCGATCATGATCCTGCCTCCCCGCACGATCACATCGCTGTGCATTGTCGGCGACACGTTGCACGCGGTTCGCGTCACGATCGGTCCGTTTGGTGCGCGTGTTGGTCACAGCGCCGCAATCGAACATTTTCTTTCGCTCTCTGAACAGGAAGCCAGTGCTGCGCTGCGTTCTTTCGGCGCCGGTCGACGAGTGCTGCTCACCGTTGCGTCCCAGTGGTGCGCGATTCGCCCGATCGCCCTGACGACAAACCAATGGGCCAAAGCACGAGCCGGCGTGATTGAATCGATCGACCGACTGCTCCCGATCCCGCCTGCTGAGGCGCTCGTGGGTTTGATGAATGTGTATGACGATGATCTTCGCCCGATCACAGGTCGCTTGATCGCGGTGCGCCGCCGACGGGTGGAGCCTTGGATCGCTGCGATTGAAACAGCGCTAGGCGCCCGGATCACCACGCTGCTCACACCTCAGATGGCGATGCTCGGCTTGGGAAAACAGCTTGAATCTACGACCGAGTTCATTGAATCTGCAACGCCGTCAGATCGGCTGCGCCACACGCTGAAGTATGGGCTTCCCGTGGCGCTCGCGGAACAATCAGACAGCGAGAGCATGGACTCTGCGATTTCACTGCCTTGTTCGGACACTGTAGATTGCGATGTGTCAGGCGAAGAGTTGGCGATCGCCGCGGCTCTTGCGTCATTGGTGGCGCCGGGCGCGTTCGCGCCACTCTTGGGCCCCAAACCGACGCGACGAATCGAGTGGGTCGCGCCTGCTGCTGCAGCAATGTTGACCGTAGTCCTCGCGGTGTCGGCGCCGATGATCCTGCGCTC
>CAYMQF010000005.1:0-19398 GCA_964392425.1 uncultured Phycisphaeraceae bacterium | reverse complement strand
ACCGCAGAGCTTGCCAACGCCAAGCTTCAGCAAAGGCTCACACAGATCGTGTCGGACCTCGGCGTCACACTCTCCGCCTCTTCGACACCGAGCGTTCGCACACCGATCGAAAACGAGCCCTTGCGTGTGATTGGGTTGTCTCTTTCGATCCAGGCGCCAAGCCCCGACAAGCTCAATGCGTTTCTCGACCGCATCGAACATATGCCCGAGGCGCGTGTCAACATTCGCCAGATCCAGACCCTCGGGCCAAGGCGAGTTCCCATCGGCGAACTTGATGTTCAGCTCGATCTTGAAGCGCTCGCGTGGATCACTCAGGAGGCAAGCAATGCCCCGGCAGGTTGAACAATCCGCTTCGGTGCGCGCTCTGCCGGGCGACCGATTGCAGCAAGCAGGCGCCGACCGTTTTCGCGCTGCGCTGTGGTCAACTCGGTTGACGATGGCTGCCTTGGCTCTCTCTGCGGGTTGGCTTTTCTTCAGTGCTCTTCGTCCGTTGCCAAACCCCGAAGCAGTTGCGACACCGACCCCTCCCGCGTTGCCGACTGAAGCTGACCAAGAACCAACACTCGCTCAGCGGGAAGCGCTTCTAGGCCGACTTGCCGCCAGTGGCAATATCTTTGCGCCCGATCACAAACCATGGAAAACGGCGACCGCATCGCGCACCGGCGGAGCTTCTTCGTCAGCGAAAGAAGACTCTCCGGGCGCGAAGCCCGCAATCGCTTCTTCTGCCGCTGTTTCGGCCGCTCTTGCTGGCAGACCTGTGCGCTACGACGACATCCAGATTGAGAAAAAGCCCGCGATCGGCGTCAGCAAAGAGCTCAAAAATCTTCGGCTGCGCGGCGTGTATCGCTACGAGGGAATTCCAGTAGCGATGATCGGCTCCATCCATCAGACGAATCGCTCCGGCGCCCAGCCGAGACGTGTCGGCGACACCTTCGGCAAAGCGTCGTGGAAAGTCGTGGCGATTGACGACATCGGCAAGCGTGTGATTCTCAACTTGGCGAGCGTCAATGTCGAACTGCGCATGTACAACAACGAAAACGTGGTCGCAGAAGTTGGAACAAGGGGCCGGCCCGCAGCAGTTCTCCCTCGCAATCCATCGGTGGTGGTGCACACGCAAACGTCGGAGCAGATTCGTCAAGATCTTGCTCGGGCTGGGCTCAGCAATGCTGAGATTGATGCGCTGTTGGCATTGAGCGCCGCGACCCCCGCGATCGCATCGGCGCCCAAACCAGTCAAGCCTCGGGCGCAAGTAAGCCCGTCACTGGGGAGTGCCCCGCCGGGCATTGGGGAGCTTCTCAAGATGATGATTTCTGACACCGCGCCAAGCGGCATCGCGCCGACTCTGCCGCAAGTGCAGCCCTCGCAACCCACACCCTCTCCGCAATCGCCTGCGCCAAGTGGTGGCTGATCGCACCAGACTCTATGGACCGTGTTTCGCAGCAATTGTTTGCGTCTGAAAGAGCAGCTCTGTGTTGCGCTCGGTCACGCGTTTGACTCGGTGACGCGCAGCACTTCCTCGATGGTGGTGGTTCCTTGCACCACTTTGGACAGTCCGTCTTGCCGGAGCGTCGACATGCCGCGCTCGATGCACAGCCGTCGGAACTCCGAAACATTGGGATTTCTTGCAATCACATCGCGCACTTGATCATCAATGACGAGCATTTCGTAGATGCCGACTCGCCCGGCATACCCGACGTTTCGGCATCGATCGCAGCCGACGCCCTTGAAGACGGATTTCGCACTAATCCCGTTCATGTCGAGAAACTCGGACATCTCCTCGGTCGGCGTGTCCTGTTCCTTGCAATGTTCACACAGTCGGCGGACCAGTCGCTGCGCCAACACTCCATTGACCGCGGCGCCTACAAGAAACGGCTCGAGCCCAATGTTCACCAATCGAGTGATCGAAGAGGGCGCATCGTTGGTGTGAAGAGTGGACAGCACCAAGTGACCGGTGAGCGCCGCTTGGATTGCAGTCTGAGCGGTTTCCAAGTCACGGATCTCGCCGAGCATGATGACATCGGGGTCCTGCCGAAGCAGCGCCTTGAGAACTCGCGCAAAGGTCATGCCGATGAGCGCGTGAGTTTGAGTTTGTGTAATGCCGCTGAGGTGATACTCGACGGGGTCCTCCACGGTTGAGATATTGAGCCGTTGCCGATCCATCTGCTGGAGCGACGCATAGAGCGTGGTTGTTTTTCCTGATCCGGTCGGTCCGGTGACGAGAATGATGCCGTTGGGTTTGTGGATCTGGTTTTTCCACAGCGTGTAGAGCGTGTCGTCGAAACCGAGATCATCGAGTTCAACGTTGATGCTTCGCGCATCGAGGATTCGCAGCACGCATTTTTCGCCGTGGGGAGTGGGGAGCGTGGACAATCTCAAATCAAGGCGCCGATTCTGAATAGTCGCCCGGATGCGTCCGTCTTGTGGGAGTCGGCGTTCAGCGATGTCCAGATTGGCCATGATTTTCAGACGCGAAATGATCGCCGCCGTCATGGACTTGGGAGGCTGCATGCTCTCGAAGAGGATGCCGTCGATTCGGAACCGCACCGTCAGCTTCTTCTCGCCAGGCTCCATGTGAATGTCACTGGCGCCTTCCTTGGCAGCGGTCTGAAGGATGTAGTTCACATATCGAATCACCGGCGATTCGCCCGCCTGCTTTTCGAGATCAACTTCATCGATGCTCGTTTCAATGACCTGCACATCGTCTTCTTCGATGTCGCCGAGGATTTCATCGAGGTTGAGTTCGTCAGCCGTCGCGGCGCCAAAGTGTTCGAGCGCCGCAGCGACATCGTTCGGGGAAATAACGACAATCGGCAATGTTGTCTTGCCAATACGTCGGCGAACTTCATCAAGAATGAACACGTCATCGGGTCGGACGGCGCCTAGGGCAGGCTTGCCGTCCACACGCATCGGAATCACACGATGCTCGCGTGCAAACGCGGTCGTCAGGCGGCACATCATTTCATCATCAACACATTCGTCCAGGTGCTCGCGATCGAGCGCCACGAAGGGAAGCCCCGCGCGCTGGGCGATCAGACGCTGGACGGCAGCACTATCCACTTCATCCTGATCAAACAGCACATCAATAAGCCGATGCCCCGGCGATTGGCGGATGACCGTCTGGGCGAGCGTGAGCTGCTGAGCGGTGACGGCGCCATGGCTGAGAAGATCGTCTTCAATGTTCGAGGAGGAGACGGAATGGTCGGAATCATCCTCTCCAGGAGTGTAAATCGACGTAAACGCCTGCTCGTTGAGCGATGGCTTATTGGGAGGATCGTCGCTTTGTAAAGCCTGGAGTTCGCCGTCGCTGTCGTTGACGGGCGATTGGGGAACACCCAGCTCAGAGAGCAAATCGTCAAGGTTGAACTTTCCCATACAATGCGCTCCTTGAGCCTCTTACTTACCGATGATCAACTCGTAGACCACATCGTCCACGCTCAACTCGACGGTGCGTCCATGGATCGACTTGACCATGAAGAGGCCTGCCACCGAGTCCCCCACACGCACACTCTTGCCACTGATCCGCGCCACGGACACGGCTCCACCCACGACGCTGTTGAGCCGAAGCCCATCGAACGTTGTCTGGATGAGTTGCTTGCGCTGTTTACGCTCGAATGCTTCTTGGTCAAACGGTGTTGATGGCTTCTTGTCTGGACCTGCCGCGACTTCGTTTTGCAGCCCGAGCATGAATGGGTTTTTCTTGACATCCTTCAAGGGCACCTGCGGGGCGTCCGAACTGTTACGGAGATCAGCGAGCATTCTTTTATGCTTGAGAACATCGGCATTCTTCGCATTATCCATCGGATAGCTGATTTTGATATCAACCAGTTTGAGGCGGGAGCCCAAGCCGAGCTGCCTCATGATCATCAGGGTTCCCCCGGCGACCAGCACGACGAGCAGCATCCCAACCGATCGTGATTTGAGAACTGATGCGCTGCGCACCTCGATCGTCGTTCCATCGCCAACGCCGAACAGCCCGGCGAGGTTGTCGTTTTGGGACTGCGCATCGGGCGTCGGTGCGTCAGCAGTCGCCGAGGGCAGGAACATATCGGTTGGCTCTTGGTTGTCATCGCTCATTGTTCGTCTCCATCTCCAGACTCGAAATAGATGCTGAGCGTGAACTCCGCCTTCATGTCGCCGTCCATTTCGTTGCTGCGTTTGATGTCCAGCTTGGGCATGCGAGTGATGCGGTCGAGTTGCTCTAGATCGAGTAAAAAGCTGTAAAAACCCTCGAAATCGCCTGTGATGACCATCTCCAGCGGCTGCTCCATGTAGGCGGCGGCTGTCAGCGGTTTGTTGGACTTGACCTTCTCCAACACCAGGTTGTGGCCGAGCGCGATTTCCGCA
This sequence comes from uncultured Phycisphaeraceae bacterium, assembly GCA_964392425.1. Lineage (GTDB taxonomy): Bacteria > Planctomycetota > Phycisphaerae > Phycisphaerales > UBA1924 > CAYMQF01. The sequence continues at coordinate 15,054 of CAYMQF010000005.1, read as the reverse complement.
ACTTGCCCAAGAACCACATCGACTTCCTTGGCTGACGGCAGGCGAGCTTCGATCATGTCAATCGTGCTTTTGATTTCGAGGTTCAACGCTTCCAGGTCCTTCGTCTGAGAAAGCACTTCGGACAGCTCGCCGAGCATCTGCTCTTTGTGAAGGATCTCCGCGCGCGCCTGGCTGATCTCAGTGTTCTGCGGGTGGAACACGAAGAGATATGATGACGCTGGCACCCCTAGAAGCACCGCGAGAAACACAATTTCCCGGAACCTGAGTCGCATATCAGTTCTCCTTTTCGGTTTCGACGTCAGCGATCTTTTTATCACTCCCAAACGCGCCTCGCGACATCGCCAGCGGTTTGATCCGTCGAGCATCAACGTCCACCCTTAGCTTTGCTTCGATTCGGAACTTGTTGAGATTGCGGTCGTCAAACATCGTGACTTCGCTGAACTTCAAGTCCACATCTTTGAGCAAAGGTGATTCTTCCAGTGTGGTGAGATAGGCCGACACTTCCTCATGTCCGGGCGCGATGCCGACGAGGACGAGTGTGGTTGTGTATTTGGGCGCCTTGGGGGGTGGAGCCTTCTCATCCTTGCCATTCGCCCCCTTGCCCCTGGAACGAGACCCTCTTCCAGCAAGGCTTTTTGCTTTTGTCGATTTGTTCGTTCTTCGGTTTGGCGCCATCTTGATCTGCTTGCTGACAAGATCCAATTCAAGCAACGAAAGATTGTCCGGCATTCGATTGATCAAATCGGCCAACAGCAATGATCGTGGCGCCTTTTCGATGAGCGCGGTGGTCAACTCCGCTTTGGCGAGCATGAGTGTCTTTTGCTCTTCGAGTGCTTTGAACTGCTTGATCTGCTGAGCGGCCTCGGTGTAGCGCACGTTGATGCTTTGCTGTTGCTTCTTGACGCTCGACCACTGCCGGTTGGTCACAAAGAAGGCGCTGACGACCCCGAAGAGCACCACCGTGAAGAGGGACAGGCACACGATATCGGTGCGCCGGTCGGCCTTGCGCGCCAGATAGTCATGAGGAAGGAAGCTTGTGTCAGCTTCATTGTTTGATTGAGAGGAGTGGAGCATCATGTTTCTCCGCACGCCGATGGAGTGGCGTCGTTCGTGTCAGTCACAGATTCCTGGGTGAGAAGCAAAGCCCGAACACGGTCGCCCATCCGGGCTGGGGCGCGTCATAGTCGAGATGTTTGTGCGTCGTGGCGTCGGTCTTTCGCATGCAGGCCAGCGGGTCGGCGATTTGTGCAGGCAAACGCAGTGATTTAGCAATCTGCTGGCACAGAGCGAGATGGCGCGCTTCACCGCCTACGAAGACGGCTCGGTCCACCGAACGATCGGGAAACAGTTGTTCGTGATACCGCAGGCACATCCCGATTTCCGTGACGAGAGATTGAATCGGTGCTTTCAACAGTCGCTCTGTGTCCTCGCTCGCAATCCGATCGATGGGGTCTGTCAAACCCGGCGCGGTGGCGTCATGCCGGCGGTCCGTCTCCACGGCGACGCCGGCACTTTCAGGTTGCATGGAGGAGGCATCGCGTCCAATTGCTGTGTCGATCGTGGACTTGCCAACGCGCGAGATGGTTGATGGCGCATCTTGCTGATTATCAACACCCGGTGATGGGCAGCAGCTCGCAAGCCGACGCGCCCTTGCCTGGACATGATCGCAGTGGTGCGCCTCAGCGATCGCTGCGTCAAAATCAGTGCCGCTGACGCGAATCGTCTTGGCAAACACGATGTCCCGGCCGTGCGTCATAACAATCTTCGAAGACCCAGCACCAAGATCGAGATACAGGCTCGTAAGCGTTTGATCCGATTCCCGGCGCGTCACATGGTCAAACGCATGCGTCAGGGCGACATGCTCAGAGTGGGCGCCGACTACTTCGAAGCGCCGGGCGCTCAGGGCGTTCATGATGCGCATCACCACGCTCTGGGCGACCGCAAAGCAGATGATTTCCGAGCGCGCCCCGCCGCCCCCCAGTGTTTCAGCCACTTCGATTTGCCGAACGATGGTGCACGCTGGATCGCAGTGCAGTTGTGACTGGAGATGCGTCATCACCTGATCGGAGAGGGAGACTCCGTCGCTCCGCTGCGCCTGGATGTGTTGAACAAACATAAACGGCGCCGGGATGGTGCAGATCGCTCGATTGCCTTTGAATTCAGCGCTCTTGAGGAGCTCTCCGAGCTGTTCGCACTGAAAATCCAGCCTGGCGTTGTGATCCTTGCGCAGCTCTTCAGGGGTGTCGATGCATGCAGCGGCGATCAGTGTCGCAGGTTCGCCCGGCTCAATCTGGAGCGCCTTGAGCGATGACACACCAAAGTCGATCGCGATGGGAGTCACATTCGAGTTGCGAGTCCAAAATGCCATCCCTTGCACGATCCTCCGCAGCTGTAGACAAACCCCGCGCAGTGACGCCGCAACGCATGGAGCAGACAATGCATCGGCATTGATGAAGCGATGATTCAACCTGCCTGACGCGTTGATCTCTTGGAGAGCCTGCTCAGACGGCGCAGTCGGTAAGAGCGTCCGAAAAGTCGGCTTCTCAGAACATGCTCACGATCGAGCGAAGACGATCCAAGGCGCCTGCAAGGTCCCAATCTTGGTGATCTCGATCGCCGGTCGTGTTGCTGATAACGCGCAGTTCCGCAAATGGGATCGAGTTTGAGGCGAGTTCATTGTTGAGGCGCTCGATCACACAACCAACGGCGGCGCCTTCCATCGCCTCAGCGATCGCGCCCGTTCGCCGCTGCACTTCGATCGCCTGAGCGTCCGTTCCCGAACAGGTTGACACGGTTGTAATCACGCCTGTTCTGTCAGTCACGGGGTCGAGCGCCGCAATCAAGTCACGCGCGCCCGCAACGCCAAGACTATCCCCAGCAGTCGGCGAAAACCCCATCTCATCGAGCGTGATGAACCCGTCGGGTGTGATGACGCCTTCGTCTGCGAACACACTTTGTGAGGCAAGCACGACTGAACTCATTGGCAGATTCGAACCAGGCAAGGCGCCCGCCACTCCAATATTGACCACAGCGGCATGTCGAGATGGATCGCACGCTCGGCCTGCGCCGCCTGCTCCGTTGGCTTTGCCGACGCCAGTGACGACGACTTCAAATCGGTCGCCAACGGGGATCGCTCGCCATTCCGGGATCGGTTCGGTGGAGCTGCCGCCAAGTCCAGCAAGGACAGCCTTTGCCTCCGCAGGAGCCGCGACCACGAGAAGAACTCGCCCCCGCGCCGACCACGAACTGAGCAATGCCTGACTCACCACCCAAGGGTAGCGAAGATCGCTGGCCAATCGCTGACTATGGCTCAGGCATACGGTCTCCGAGCCCCCATCTCTTCAAAATGATCGGCGCCAAAGACGGAACCTGACTACGGTATGCCTTGATGAAGACGCAAACCGCCATCTTGGTCGGCAGCTTTGACGGAGTGCACATCGGGCACGCCGAGTTGCTCCAAACCGCGCGACAGGCGGTCGGCTCGAGCGATTCGGGAGGCCGAGTCGTGGCGATCTCGTTTTATCCCCATCCACTTTCGACGCTGTGCCGGGAGTCGGCGCCGCCGAGAATCACAAGCTGGGCGCAGCGGGAGGAATCTCTCCTTGCGCTGGGCGCCGACGAGGTTGTTCGTTTAGACCCGACTCCCGAGTTGCTCTCGCTCGACCCCGACTCTTTCGTGCAGCGCATGGTCAACGAGCATCACCCCGATGTGTGGGTGGAAGGCCCGGACTTCCGATTTGGCAAAGGCCGACTCGGCGATGTCCGCACGCTCAGCGAATTGGGGAAGCAGCACGATTTTGAAACGATCGTCGTACCTGAAAAAGAAGTCGAACTCAACGACCTGACCGTTGCGACTGCTTCGAGCACTTTGGCGCGATGGATGATCTCCAACGGCCGAATCGCAGATGTCCGGCGTGTGTTGGGTCGCGATCTTGAAACAGTCGGCATGGTCGTGCCCGGCGATAAACGCGGCCGATTGTTGGGCTTTGCCACGACCAATATCCAAAGCGAATCCATGGCGCCTGCTGATGGTGTGTATGCGGCGCTCGCCTATCTCCCCGATGGCAGATGTTTTCCCGCAGCGGCGAGTGTGGGGTCCAAGCCGACCTTTGGGAATCGACCGTGCACGCTCGAGGCGCATCTCATCGGCTGGGACGGATCGTGCGAAGGCGCGACGCTGGACTATGACTGGCCGATCCGACTGCGATTTCTCGCCTGGCTTCGCGAGCAGATTCGCTACGATGACATCGCCCCGCTGATCGAGCAGATCGAACTTGACGTGCGCGACACGCTCAGCATTGTCCGCGAGCGAGGAATACCAATCGAATGCCCCCAACCGGCGCCATCAACTCTATGAACAACATCTGGAAAACAAATTCATCACTCGAATCTATCGTTGAAGAGCTGCGCGCAGCAAAAAGCGTTGTCTTGCTTACGCACGAAAAGCCGGACGGCGACGCGGTTGGCTCTTCGCTCGCGATCGCGCGAGCGCTGGAAATGATCGGCGTGGAGGCGACGCCCGTCTATGTTGGCGCGTGGCCTGATCGCTTTGACTTCATTGTCGGGTCCACTCGCGCCCTCAAACTCGGCGATGAGCCGGACCTTGAGGCGATGCCTGCTGATCCTTCGCGCGTCGTCATCACCGACACCGGGGCATGGTCGCAACTCGCCAAACTTCGCGAGTGGATCGAACCTCAGCGCGATAAAACGATCATCATCGATCATCATCTCAACGGTGATGAAGCGGTCGCAGCTCGTCTGCACATTGACAGCAGCGTGGGCGCAGTCTGCCAAACGGTCGCGGAAGTGTGCCGACTCTTGCTGCGACTTGAGCACGTCAGCGACCTGCCCGCTGAGATCGCAGAGCCGTTGTATCTCGGGCTCGCGACGGACACCGGTTGGTTCAAGCACTCCAATGTTACGCCGGAGGCGTTTCGGATTGCCGCGGAGCTGCTCGAAGCAGGCGCCGACCACGCCAAGCTCTATCGGCTGACCGAGCAGACCGACCGACCGGCCCGGCTGCGCATCATCGGACGCATGCTCAGTTCGCTGCAAATGCTCGGTGATGATGCGATCGCCGTCATTTCGCTTTCCTTTGACGACCTCAAAGAGTGCGACGCGACTCTCGACGATGCAGGCGGGCTCACCGACATACTGCTGACGGCTGAACCTGTGCGAGCTGCAGCGAGTGTCACTCAGATCGGCGTCGATCGAACGAAGATCAGTTTTCGAAGCAAAACAGGCGCAGGAGACACGCCGACCATCGATGTCGACAAGGTTGCGCGAACGCTGGGTGGCGGCGGGCATGCCCAAGCAGCAGGCGCGAAGCTCGATCTTCCTCTCGACCAAGCGTGTGCGCGCGTTGCCCAGGCGCTGCTGGATGCGATCCGATGAGCGATCGTCCCTCGCGCCGATCGGCGCCAAGCTCCCGCCGTGCTCAGCCATATCGAAAGCCGCAACTCTCGGTCTTCCCGACGACGCTTTGGGAATACCCGAGCCAGCATTACGGCGAGGAGATGCAGGGCGACAAGAAGTACGTCGGCGCCACGCCAAGCTGGGTCATCTGGCAACTGCTCATGCGGTACACACGCGAAAACGATCTCGTTGTTGACCCCATGTGCGGCAGCGGCACGACGATCGACGTTGCGCATGATCTCAAACGTCAAGCGTTTGGCTTTGACCTTGCGCCGAGTAGGGATGACATCCGACAGGCGGACGCGCGCCAACTTCCCCTTGAAGATGAAACAGCGGATTTTGTTTTTCTTGATCCGCCCTATTCGACGCACATCGATTATTCAGATGATCCTGCGTGCATCGGCAAACTTGATGCGCTGTCTGAAGATGGCGGCGCCGAGTATTACGCTGCGATGGGCGATGTTCTTGCTGAAGCGCATCGAGTGCTCAAGGACAGGCGATACCTGGGGTTGTATGTGTCTGATTCGTTTCGTAAGCGGAAGGGGCCGCTGCCCAGCTTTGCTCCGATCGGCTTTGAGCTGTTCGCAATGATGCAGGAGCGATTCAAACCGGTGGACATTATCTGTGTCGTGCGACACAACGCGAACCTGACGCGAGGCAACTGGCGCAAAGCAGCAGTCGAGGAAAACTTCTTTCTGCGCGGGTTCAACTATCTCTTCATCATGAAAAAGGAAGAGGATGAAGCGGCCGCTGGCTCTACTTCCTCCAAGAAAAGCCGAAACCGACGAAAACATCCTCGGCGCGCCCGTTGAGGCCGACCCCGACGCGGGCGTCGAGCTGGAAGTTGTCGGTGATGAGGTAGGTCAACCCGGTGTTGGCGAAATGGGTGGCGCGCGAACCGCGATCGACCGGGTAAAAGCCGAAGTATTCGACATACGTTCCCAAGCGGTCTGTGATGGATAGTGCGATCGAGCCGGACGCAGCCATCTGGAAAACCCGATCGTTCGCTTCGGTGACGCTTTCAAAGTTGACGTTGCCAGCGACTGAAAATCGATCTGTCACGTCGTACGCCCAGAGTAGTTTCACCGCTGGGTCGACTCCTTCGCTTGAGAACGATGCGCTGCCGGTGGGTGCACGGATTTGCCCGATGATTCCGAAGTGTGGGCGCATGCCTCGTTGTTCTATGAGATTGTATTTGAAGCCAACACCGATGTCTGACAATCCTGTGGTGGATGTGCCAGCAGCCGCCAGGCGTTCAAAGTTTGGCCATTCGATGCGGAGTTCGACATTGTTGAACAGGCCGACACGCAGGAGCATTTCCCCAGCGGTGTGACTGCCTGTGCCGCCACCCCTGCTGTCGTGGGTATAGGTGTATCCCGCTTCGATCTGGAAGTGGCCGCGCGGGACGGCGTCGGTGCTTTCGGTGAAGTCCGGTCGATCTGTCACCAACGGCGCGGTGAGCGGCGCCGGGACGAAAAGCAAAGACGCCTCGTGGCGCGCGATCGCTGTGACCTCCGTCGCTTCGCGCTCGGCTCCCAAAGCGGGGGAGACAGCGAGCAAGCACAGTACGGGCGCAACGAGATCACGGCGCATCTACGAACTCCTCATCTCAAAAACGATCTGGATTCATCACACGAATCTGCGAAAGCGGTACTGTAGCGTATGCTACAAAATGACGCAAGCGCGCCATCGCCTGCCATTCTTGCTGCAAACTCAGGGTTATTTGCGTCTGATCGCGTTGATGATCGGATATCGCCGGCCCAGCACCGCGCGAGAGTCGGCGCCCATCCATCGGCTCAGCACTGTCGCATACACACTGCGAAAATCAATGGAGAACTTGAGATCCCCATCATCGAGATCGGTCAGGGAGGGGTGGCGGCCGATGAGCCCCGGGCGAACCATCGGGCCGATCAGGAACATCGGCGCAGCGGTTCCATGGTCGGTTCCTCCCGAGGCATTTTGCCCAACGCGCCGGCCGAACTCGCTGAACACCATCGTCAGCACGCGATCGTCGTCCCCCGTCGCGCGGAGATCATTCATAAACGCGCGTAGCGAGGAGCCAAGCTGCTGGAGCCGGGCGCCATGGCGACCGTTGCTGGCGCCTTGCCCTGCGTGTGTGTCAAACCCATCGAGCGAAACGTAGTAGACGCGGGTGGGCATTGCCGCGTGGATCATGGACGCTGCGGTGCGCAACTGCACTGCGAGCGGGTTGCTTGGGTATTGAACTTTCGGAGGAGACTTGACCGCTGAGCGGATGCGATCTCCAGAGAGCTGCGCATCCATCGCGGTGCGCATGAGGAACGCCTGGTTCGAATCGGGGGCGACACCGTCGATCTCGCCAGCCCGTGTCACCTCGTCGTACGCAGCGGCGATCTCCTTGCCGGCGTCGGCGGCGCGCCAGCGGAAGTCGTTGGCGTCTTCAAAGTTGATCGGCTGAATCGTCTTTCCCTGCATGGCTAACGGCGCCTGCTGTCCGATCGACACACCGATGTCGGTGCAGGGGGAGCCGGCGCATTCATTGTCAAAGTATCGGCCGAGCCAGCCTCGACCGACGCCCGCGGTGTCGGCGGTGTGCCAGATATCCATGGATTTGAAGTGCGAACGGTTGGGGTTTGGATAGCCGACGCCTTGCACGATCGTCACTTGCCCGTCATCGAAAAGGGAGTTCAGGTCGGCGAGCTTTGGATGCAGACCGATTCCCGATGAGCCGAGCTTGAGTATTTCATTGTCGGGGACTGCGATGCGTGGGCGGGCGGTGTGATACGTCGACATCGAGTAGGGGATGACGGTGTTGAGCCCGTCGTTGCCGCCGGACAGTTGCACGACGACGAGAATGCGGTCTTCGGGAACGCCAGCTTGCGAACTGACTGCTGCGTTCCAGTTGGTCATTGCGATCGCAGACTGCTGGACGAAGTATGGAACCGTCGCCGCTGATGATGCGAGTGTCATGCCCCGCTGGAGGAAGGCTCGGCGGGTGTAGGCGGGATGGTCGCTACGACAACTCATGTGCTCACCTCTGTATGGTGTGATCCGATGCGGTTGCCGACGGAGGATGCGCAATGTTGTTTGGTGATTAGCACAGTTGAAACTCCGGCATCGCGGCGATGAGAGCGAACATTCCCTGCGAATTGTCGAACGTCAGCTTGTCCCCGGTCTCTTCTATAAAATGTTTCAATACAGCGAGTCTTTGCGCGCCGATTGGGTGGGTCGGCACGCCGTTGGTTCCCAGCGCGTGCGACAGGAGAGCTTGTGAAAATGAATCAGCATCCCGGCGGTCCTTCGCTCGGACGATGGTTCGCGAGTCAAACGGGTTTCGGCCTCGCTTGTGTTTGGGCTGATCGCCGATGAGGAGATAGAGAAGCGCGTTTTGCCGCGTGAAGAGGGTCGATGTGTTGATCCACGATCGGCCGCCCTCCCAGCCTGCCACGCTGGGCGGGTAGAACAGGTATTGCCCCATCCGCTCGAGCAAGTACGGGAGAGTCCAGACTTTTCGTTTGGGAAGACCGAACGATCGGATGGCGCCGACGATCAACTCGACGGGAGACTTGATCTTTGAGTCCATGTTTGCTGAATCGTAAAAATGCTCAGACAGAAAAAGCTCGCGCAACATGGGTTTGATCTCATAGCGCTTTCGGTGAAGACGTAGCGCCAGCGCGGTGATGACAGTCTGGGCATCGTCGGGCGCCTCGCCGAGATCGTCGGGGATGTCAGCAACGAAGAATCGATAGAGCTTGAAGGCGATTCGCTTTGAGCAGGCTTTTTGGCGGAGTATCGCGCTGACAAAATCATCACCGTTGAGTTGGCCGCGTACGCCGAGGATTGTTTTCGTATCTTCGTCGTGCCAGTCTTGGCGCAACACAAAGCGATTTCCTTCAAAGGTGTACCCGGTGAGGGCACGGGCGCCTTCCTTGATGTCCCGCTCGCCGTAGTTTCCCACGCCGAGGCTGAAGAGCTCCATCAGTTCGCGCGCAAGATTTTCATTGGGATTTTTTTTGCGTGATCGGCTGTTGTCGAGATAGACGAGCATTGCTGGGTCGCGGATGATCTCGTGGAGGAGCGCATCGAATCGGCCGACCGCGTGGCGTCGATAGAGCTGATTCTGCATGAAGAGGTGGTAGCTGTTTTCGATGGTGCGATAGCTTGTTGGGAGGTGGCCGTGCCAGAAGAGGGTCATCTTTTCCTGCAGCGGATGGGGCGAATCGATCAGCCGGTTGATCCACCACCGCTGAAGCTGGGCGAACTGTTTACGATCATCGCCCTGCATGGTTTGGCGTCTCTTGCGAAACTCGGCAAGCGTATTTTCATCCCCCTGTTGCCTGGCTCGACGAATCTGATCGCGCTCCTGCTTGGTGCGTTCAACGATGATGTCGCCACGGAATGGCTCGTTGGCATTGGGCGGGGGGGGAGGGAAATCGAGCAGGTGGTCGACCGCTGCTTGCGGGCCCATCGCTGCAAGTTCGTCAATCTGCTGCAGCGATCCGCCGAAGCCGGCGCGGAGGAGGAGATGTCTTGCCTGTGGATGGTTGAATCGATCCGCTGAGATCGGCTTGAGCAAAGCTGTGGCTCGGGCTGCGGGAGCGGGCATCGGCGCACCTCATCGGTGTCAACAAGGGTGTTTACATGGGATCGTTCACCACTCGAAAATACCTATCCGATGATTGTATTCGGATTTTCGGAGGCAGCGGTTCGCATTGAATAGATTTATCGTAAACGCCCTGCTCGCAGTTGTGCGAGGGGATAAAACGTGTCGCGCCACTGCACGCCTCCTCGGCGGAGAGTGAGCAACATCGACCGCAGCCCTGCATAGACGAAGACGATCGACACGAGCGGGGAGAGGAACGCTTCTTTGCGCGACCAGCCGAGTTGGCGGGCGACTCGCATCGCGGAGGCGCCGCTGAGCAGCACGCCGATGAACGCGACGGTTGGCGCCAGTGAGCCGGTCAAGAGTGACCATGCGGGGCCCAGCACTGCGAATGTCCAGACTACGACGAACATTGCGGAGAGGGCGAGCATGAGAAGTGAGCGATAACCGATGATGGCGAACAGGTTTTTTTCGAGCACCGATATCAACTCGCGGATCGTCGATCCCCACGACGTCTCCATGTCGTTGAACGCTGTGCGCAGGCGTGTTTTGCCATCTGCTCGGCGGACCAGGGCGCTGAGGTTGATGTCGTCGAGCACTTCGAGTCGGAGGGGAGTGTGGCCGTCAAATGAGCGGTAGGTGTCGGCACGGACAAGATTGAAGGCGCCTGCCCCGAAGTAGGTCTTTCCGAGATCACGGTTGATGCGGTCGAGCCGGCGCGCTGCTGAGATGATGAACCCGCACGCTGCTGCACGCGCCCAGAGAGAGCGTGCGCCGAGGCGCGGGAGCAGGCACACATGGTCGGCGTGTTGCGATCGAGCCAGATCAATCGCCCGGCGGATCGTGTCTTGCGAGCGAAACGTCGTGTCCGCATCGGCAAAGAGAAGCCAGTCGCCCGTTGCCTGTTGGGCGCCTGTGTGCATCGCATGGCACTTGCCGAGCCAACCATCGGGGAGGTCGTCAATGCGCACCGGCTGCAGGCGTGGGTCTTCACTCGCGATCCCGTTCAACACGTTCATTGTGTCGTCACAGGAGCGATCGTCGACAATAAGAAGCTGCAATTCAAGTGCTTCCTGGGCGAGAAACGAACGAGCGGTTCGTTCGATGCGGGCCGCTTCGTCACGGGCGGGGACGATGATTGACACACTGGGGAGAGGCTCGTTGCGCCAGTCGGGGGACAGTTCATCGAGCGCAGCGAGTCGACGGCCGTACACCATGTTGGAGAAGGCGCCGAGGATCCAGATCGCTGCGATGACCCACATCAGGATTTCAATCGCGATTGACATAGTGAGGCAGACGGCGAGCATACTTACTCAGGAGAGCAAAGCGATGGCGCATGAGGTTGTTTCACTGAGCTATTTCTGCTCCGGCGGGGACGGTCCAAGGCCCATCGTCGGTGTCGAGAACGAGTTGGCCGCGATCGTCGAGATGGTTGATTACGCCTGTCGCAGTTTGGCCGGTGGCGAGAGTGATGGTTGCGGGTTTTCCAATGCCGAAGAGCCGACGGCGAGCCTTGACGAGAATGTCAGGTGTCAATCCTTCCTGCTCGAGCGCCCGGCGAAGTCGATTGCACAAATCGTTGAACAGGTCATCCAGATCGAATTGGCCGGCGATCTCCTCGCGCAGTGTCGTTGCGCTGCTATGCAGTTGATAGGGGAGTTGGCTGATGGGGAAATCTCCGTTGACGCCGACGCCGATGAGAGCGCAACGGGAGTGCGCAGCACCGATGACTTCGGTGAGCAGGCCGGCCACTTTTTTCCCGTCAATGAGGACATCGTTGGGCCATTTGAGTTGGACGGGTTTGTTCACGCTATGCGCGAAGAGTGTGCGTTCGATGGCTTGCGCGCATGCGACTCCCAAGCGAAGGCCCAGCCCGTCGAGGAAGTGACCGGCGTCAGACCTGATCGGCCAGGCGAGTGTGAACCACAGGCCGCCTGCTGGGCTTGCCCAGTTTCGTCCGAATCGGCCGACTCCCGCGGTCTGCTGGCGAGCGATGAAAAGCCGAGGTCGGCCTTCCAATCGGCCTGTCAGTGCTGCCTGCCGGGCGAGCAAGCTGGTGGATTGGGCCTCATCAAATCGCTCGATGGGGATCGGCTCGTCAGGCTTCAGCATGGGGGGTCCGCTCAGCAAGGTGCACGGAGCATACGCTGGGGGGCATGTGCTGCCTGCTTGCAAGCGGAAAACAGGCAAGATGTGAGATCATCTTTTGGTCGTCAAACCTCACTGAGGGAGCACCAACGGGGGAACTGCCCATACTTTTTTCGATCCGGGCTTGCCTCCGGGCGGGTCGGGGTCGATACTTCTCCCAGAACGATGAAGCGCGATCTGCACCCATCATCTCGAACCCTGTCCAGCCGAGTCTCCGCTCGACCGCTCAGCGGCGTGACTCTGGCGCTCCTGCTGGCGACGGCGCTGGCGGGGCTGCCTGCTGCACTGTCGGCAGATGTGGTGGGAAGTTCAACGAGAACGTGCCAGCGACACCATCGGCCTGCCCGATTGAGTGCGGTCGAAGCGGTGGCTTCGTGGGACTTGTTCACGCTTGCTGCTTTGTCCCCGCGACAGGCGCCCGAGTGTGTGATGACGCCGACCGGTGTCGAGCCGATGCCGCTGCAGTCGATCGAACTCAACTTCGATGCGCGACCGACTGATGAAGTTGCTGCGGGCTTGCTGAATCTGCCTCCTCCTATGAGTGTGTAAACGCAGCACACTCGATGCGCCTTTTCAGGCGCTTCCCTTTTCCATACATCCAATCGCCCGGCATACGGCGCTTTCGCCCACTTGTTTCGCATCAGCGAAATGCGTGCGATCCGGCGCATGATTTCGACCGGGCGCCATCCCAGAAAGAGACAGAACCCAATGCAGAAGAAACATGACATCCCCGTCATCGGCGGGGTGCTCCGCAGCGTGTTCGGCACGCGCAACGAACGATTTGTCAAAAGATACACCTCGCGCGTTGAAGCGATCGGCGCTCTCGAGCCTGACATGCGCAAGCTCACGGACGCTGAACTGCGCGACAAGACCGCGGAGTTTCGATCGCGCATCGCAAAGGATGAAAAAGCTGGCGATCTCTTGGTCGAAGCTTTCGCTGTCGCTCGAGAGCTGATGGACCGCAACGTCGGGATCCGCAATATTTTCAGTCCCGAACTTCGAGCGGAGTTTGACGCTTCAGCTCTGCCTGCTGGCGTCCGGGAGCTGTACGAAAAGACGCTCAAGGAAATGGATGAGGCGCCTGTGGCTGATCCGATCGAGGAGTATCTGGGCTGTGAGGAGCCGCTGGCGGGCTGGATGTATCTGGATATTCCGGTGGAAATATACGACGCGGTTCGGGAGATGTATCCCATGAGCAAGCCTCCCTTCAGGGCACGCCCGTTTGACGTGCAGTTGATCGGTGCGATGGTGCTCTACCAGGGCAAAGCTGCGGAGATGAAGACGGGGGAAGGCAAGACGATCGTGGCGCCTTTGGCGTGTTATCTCGCGGCATTGGAAGGACTCTCCTGCCATGTCATCACGGTCAACGAATATCTTGTGCAGCGCGACCGCGACTGGGTGTTTCCATTCTTCCGGGCAGCGGGCATGACGGCCGGCGCCATCCATTCATCGCACCGGCAGCCGGAAGAGGTCAAACGGCAGCGGTACCTCTGCGATGTCACCTATGGAACGACGAGTGAGTTTGGCTTTGACTATCTGCGCGACAACATGAAGCGCACCGTTGAACAGCAGGTCCAGCGTCAGCGGGAGTTTGCCGTGGTTGACGAGGTGGACTCGACGCTGATTGATGAAGCTCGCACGCCGTTGATTATCTCAGGCGCTGCCCACGACGATCAGCCGCGTTACGAATTGGCTAACGATATTGCCAAGCATCTTGTTTCGGCGCAGGCGCCTTGGAACCAGCAGGACGAAAAAGTCCAGACGTGCATGAAGCAGATCAAGGGGCTGGAAGGCGACATCCGCAACGCGCGCGACAAGTCGATGATCCCGCCTATGAAGAAACAGCTTGCTGAGTTTATGGCCAAGCTGCCGTCCCTTGAGGCACAGCGAGATCAGCACACGCAGTACTACGAAGTCGAGATGGATCGCAAGCAGGCGCACCTGACCCACGAAGGGATCGAGGAAGCTCAGCAGAAGTCTGGGTTGGGGTCGTTTTACGTTGGGGACAACACGGACATGCCTCACCTGCTTGAGCAGGCGATCCGCGCCCATGCGGTCTACCTGCGCGATCGGGATTACGTCGTGATGCCTGCTGATAATCCGCAGACGGGGCAAAGCGAACTGAGCATCATCATCGTTGACGCCTTCACCGGGCGTTTGCAGGTGGGGCGACAGTGGTCCGACGGGCTGCACCAGGCGATCGAAGCGAAGGAAGGCGTTCCCATCAAGCAGGAGACGCAAACCGTCGCGACTGTCACCATTCAGAACTTCTACAAGATGTACCAACGGCTGGCGGGCATGACCGGAACGGCGGACACCGAGGCGCAGGAGTTTCACGACATCTACAACCTCGACGTGGTGGTCATTCCCACCAACGTGCCTGTGATTCGCGTTGATTACAACGATCTGGTCTACCTGTCGGTCAAGGATAAGTGGAGCGCGATCGTCGATGAGATCAAGGCGATGAACGATCTGGGCCAGCCGGTGCTGGTTGGCACGACGAGCGTTGAGAACAGTGAAATGCTCTCGGAAATGCTCACCAAAAGGTTCAACGTCAAGCACAACGTGCTCAACGCCAAGCAGCATGAGCATGAAGCGCACATCATCGAGAGCGCGGGTCGGCTGGGAGCCGTGATGGTCGCGACGAACATGGCTGGGCGAGGCACCGACATCAAGCTGTCCAAAGTGACGCGCGAGGAGCTTCTTGACCATTGGCTCCGCCGGGGCATCGCTCCCAAAACGCTCACTGTCGAGGCGAGCGATGAGGAGCTGCGCGAAAAGGTCTATCGCAAGATCGCGCCGAAGGAACTTGGCATAAGCAAGAGCGATGCGGAGTCCATGCCGGTGGCGGAGCTGGAGCTCAAGATTCTTCAGCACTGGGCGCTGGACCACACCTGGCTCGATGACAA
>CAYMQF010000004.1:38775-55868 GCA_964392425.1 uncultured Phycisphaeraceae bacterium | reverse complement strand
TATCCACGAGCGACAAGGGCATCCGAACGGGCGATCTGTCAGGCGTCGTCACTCGGCTCATCCGCTGGCCGATCAGCAGTGTCGTCCTCCCCGGCAAAGAGATCGCGTTGATGGACGATTGGCCGAAAAAGATCGACGCGATGGCGCACCGCTGTGTCAATGAAGATGTGCGATGGATCAGTGGGATGCCTTCCTGGTCGATCGTGCTCTTCGATCGCATGGCTGAGATCGCGCGCGACGCGGGTCGCGAGATCAACTGCCTGAACGATCTTTGGCCCAACCTTGAAGTGTTTGTCCACGGCGGTGTGAAGTATGGCCCGTTCGAACGGCGGGTCCGCCAGATGTGGTCGGGCGATCCGGAAGGCGCCGACATCCCGACGCGCATCGAGGTGTATGCCGCGAGCGAAGGGTTCATCGCGATTCAGGATCAACCCGGCGATCCGGGTCTCAGACTCTGCGCTGACCACCGGATCTATTACGAGTTTGTGCCTTTGGAAGAGATCAACAGTGACAACCCGCGAGCCTTTGCGTGTGATGAGGTCGAGCCGGGGCAGCGGTACGTCGTCATCATGAGCACCTGTGGCGGCTTGTGGCGGTACGACATCGGTGACGTAGTGGAGTTTGACACGATCCCGCCTGCTGGCCCGCCGAGACTGAGGATCGTCGGTCGCTCCCGGCATTTCATGAATGCGTTTGGCGAGAACATTATCGCTGAGCACATCGAAAACGCCGTCGCCAAGGCAGCCGATGAACTGCGCGTGCAAGTTGGCGAGTTTACGTCGGCGCCGATCTATCCTGCGCAGGGGCGCCGGGCGTCCATCGAGCTGGTGATCGAGTGGGATGCGCCGACGGACCAGACTCTGATTGAACGGTTCGCTCAGGCATTCGACGAGGCGATCAAAAAGCAGAACAATGACTACATCGCCAAACGGTCAGGCGGCGTGGGGCTGGCGACGCCGACGGTGACGCCGCTGCCGATCGGCGCGTTCCATCGGTGGATGGAGTCGCGGGGCAAGCTGGGCGGCCAGCACAAATGCCCACGATGTGCCAACGACCGTGCTATGATCGACGAGGTGCTTGACGTGTCAGCATCGCTGGCGGGCGCCAGTCATGACGGCTGAGAGGTTGGTATCCTCGCTCGTTGTATGTCGTTGTGCTTTCCCATTCCATCACGATTTATAGTGTGACCCATGCTGAGAAGTCTTCGTAAGATTGTGGTGTGGTTCGGCCACAAAAAACGGAGATGGGCGCCGGTGGCGCTGTACCTTGCGCTGCTCACAGCGTCGAAGGTGTACGAACACCAGCATCCATATGTGGAGCGCCTCTCTACTCCCGCCGGAGCGGTTGAGAAGTATGTCGAGACGCCAGCCTATTCTGCGTCTGGAGTTTCGCCGCGAAAAGAGAAGGTGACGGTCCGGGCGCTGGTGTGGGAGCCTGAGCACCCGGACAAATCCGAACTACCCATCGTGCTTCTGCATGGCAGCCCCGGAGACGCTGCGAACTTCGCGCGACTGGGGCCTGAACTTGCCAAAGAGGGTCGGCGCGTTATTGCGTTTGACCTGCCCGGCTTTGGTGGATCGTCGAAGAGTGTGCCTGATTATTCGGTCCGCGCCCATGCGCGCTATGCGATCGACGCAATGAGCCAGCTCGGTGTGACGCGAGCGCACATCCTCGGCTTTTCCATGGGCGGCGGTGTCGCGCTCAACATGATCGACCTGGCGCCTGAGTGTGTCGCGTCGCTCACAATGCTCTCTGCGATCGGCGTGCAGGAGGCGGAAGGTTCGGGCAGCTATGCCTTTGAACATGCGAAATATGGATTGGGCTATGGACTGCTGGTTCTTCTTCCCAAGGCGCTGCCTGACTTTGGGGCGCTCGATGCGATGAAGGAAGTGAGTCACTCGTTCATCCGCAACTTCTGGGACACGGACCAGCGACCGTTGCGGGCGATACTGGAGCGAATCACGATCCCCACACTCATCCTTCAGGGTCGCAACGATCCGCTTGTCTTTGCGTGGGCTGCGGAAGAGCATCATCGGCTCGTCAAACCCAGCTCGCTGGTGATCTTCGATGCGAGCCACTTTATGGTCTTTGGATCGGATTCAGCGGCGAAGTTGGCTGCGAATATGTCGCCCTTTCTGAGTCGCCATGATGCGCCCGGCGTTGCAGCACTGCGATTCGAAGTCGACCAGGCGCCGGTGTCGCACGCGACGGGAATCAACTTCGGCCCGTTTCGTGTGCTGCGGTCGACGCCTTGGTGGGCTCTTTTGCTACTGATTATCGCAGCGACGTGGATCAGCGAAGACGCGACGGTGATTGCGATTGGTGTCTTGATCGCGCACGGGCAGATCGACTGGGGAGTCGGGCTCATCGGTTGTTTCGTCGGGATCGTGCTGGGCGATGGTGGGCTGTGGGCGCTGGGCAGATTTGCTGGGCGCCGGGCGCTGCATTGGCCGTTTATCCGAGATTGGGCTCCAGAAAAATCACTGGAGCGATGGGGGCGGTGGTTCGATCGGCACACGATTCAAGCGGTCTTCGTCGCACGCGCCATCCCCGGGCTGCGCCTGCCGACCTATTTCACTGCGGGGCTTCTCTCGAAGAAAACACACGGTTTTCTTTTCTGGGCGGCGCTCGCCGCGTTTCTCTGGACGCCGATCCTGCTGATTCTCGCGATCGTGCTCGGCCCCAAACTGCTTGGCGTGTTCGATCATTATCTCGGCGGGCCGTTGGGCGTCATCGTCAGTGTCATCGTGATCTTCCTTGGCGTGCGCGTGACGACCGAGCTATTCACATGGGTCGGCCGGCGCAAGCTGCTGCGCGATGTCTATCGACTGTTCAACAGCGAGTTTTGGCCTCACTGGCTTTTTTACATGCCGTTGGCGCCTTGGCTGGTGTTTCAGAGTCTTCGGCGTCGAGGCGCCATGTCGTTCACCTGCGTCAATCCCGATGTGCCACACGGTGGCGGCGTGGTCGGCGAAAGCAAACACCAGATCATTCGCGGGCTGCTGCCTCATGCGGACCGCTGGGTCGTGCGCACCTATCTCATTTCCTGTGAGCACCCCGCAACAAGTCGAGCAGGCGAAGTGGATCGGTTGGTCAACACCGACCCTGAACTGGGCGGCTATCCGGTGGTGCTCAAGCCTGACGAGTCGCAGATGGGGCATGGCTTCAAAATCGCGCACAACAAAGAAGAAGCCGAGCGATACTTCGAAGATATGACCCGCGATGCATTGCTTCAGCAGTTTGATCCCGGGCCTCATGAAGTGGGTGTGTTGTGGGCGCGCGATGTTGAAAATGGAACGCTTGGCGAGAGCGGGCGAATCATCTCGATCACACGCAAAGAGTTCCCCGTTTTGGTCGGCGATGGTGTGCGGACGCTCGAACGACTGATCTGGGCGCACCCTCGATACCGGATGCAAGCCAATGTGTTTCTCAGGCGGTTCGCTGGCCAGACGGATCTCGTCCTTGAGAAAGGGGAACGGTTCAAGCTCGGCGTAGCCGGTAATCACGCGCAAGGCGCCACGTTCCTCGATGGGCAGGACCTCATGACTCCGGAGCTGGATGCCCGTGTCAACGAGATTGCGAGCGGCTTCACCATGGCGCCCGGCGTCACACACACCATCGGCGGGTTCGATTTTGGCCGATTCGACATCCGCTATGCGAGCGACGAAGAACTCAAGCGAGGCGAAAAGTTCGCCATCGTCGAACTCAACGGAACGCTGAGCGAATCGACCAATCTTTACGATCCGCGTCGATCGATTATCTGGTCGTATAGCGTGCTGTTTCGGCAGTGGGAGACGCTGTATCGGATCGGCGCCGCCCGTCGAAGGATGGGTGTCAAACCGATGCGCCCAACTGAGTTGCTTGTCGCGGCGCGCGATCACTACAAGGGTCGGCCCGGCTCAAGCGTGTCGGATTGATCCAAACGCTGTTGATGGCGTTCCTCATTCGTCTGTATCAATCGGTTTCAATCGGGCCAGCCATGCGCCAGATGGCGCCGGCGATGGCGCGCACCGTCAGTGTCATTCGGTCGGCGTCAAGTGTGTCGATTGTGTCGCTCATCTTGTGGTAATAAGGCGTGCGAAATTCACTCGTGTCGGTGATGAGAATGGCGGGCACGCCGATGTCCCAGAAGGGCGCGTGGTCAGATCGGCGGACATCGGGAAAGAGCTTTCCCTTTGCTGGGATGAAGTCGATCAGCGTGATCTTGAGGTCAGGCGCCGACTCTTGCATGCTCGTAGCGAAGGGGCGCGAGAATGACTGCGACGGCGCGTCTGCAATAAGTGCGATGAAGTCGCCGACGGTGGGTGGCTCAAAGACATCGGGGATCGGCGGGATGGGCACGCGCTGGCTGTCCGGCTCGTCGGTGTAATACCCGAGCATTTCCAGGCTGAGCATGCCGACAACGGTTTCCGTTCCAGCGTCGATGCGGGCTTTCGTCCATGCTGCGTGCGCGACGGACCCGTTGAGGTCGATTTCTTCAAGGTTGAAAAAGACGATTCGGACGGTCCGTCTCATCGGGCGGTCCTTGAGCACCCGCGCGATTTCAAGCGCAGCGGCGGTCCCCGAAGCGTTATCGTCGGCGCCGGGCGTGCCGGGCACGGAGTCAAAGTGAGCGCCGACAAGAATAACTTCGTTGGGCGCCTCGATCCCGGGGATCTCGACGTAATAGTTGCTCCAGGTGACGGGATCAGGATTAGGGACGGTTGTCCAGCCATCATCGGTGCGGACTCGGATCGTCGGCCCCTGATCCCACTCGATGGGCTGTCTAATCGGGTCGTAGCCCATAACTTTGAGGGTGTTCTCGATCCACTCTTCAGTGTCCAAGAGAACGTGCCGATCTTCCGGACGTGCGCGAGCAGTTCGGCTCGCTGGGAGTGACCGGATGTGCTCGAGCAGTCGGGCTTGGTCAATGTCAGATTCAGGCCCGGCGCCAAGAAACAGGGCGAGCACAGAGAAAAGCAAGATCGTCATCGCTTCAGGATACGAAAATCCCTGAAGCGGGACGGGCTGAGAGTTATGGCAGTGCGTTTGCGTCCTCTCACAGCGACGTAGGACAGCAATAAGAGAAAGGTTTGACCCATGAGCATTCCGCCGATTCAGACACGCCCGATAATCTCTCAGTTGGCAGGCAATGCCAGCCAATCTTCCCCCCGTGCCCGCCATGCACATGCAGAAGCCACCCCGCGAGAAGTGAAGATCGAAAAGGGCGATTCATTTGAGAAGCGCGAAGTGAACGAGATCAACGCGCAAGATTCGGCAAAGTTGCGCCGGGTCGCAGCGCAAAAGAAGCATGAAGCGATCTCAGCTCCGCCGACACCCCTTGACACTCCGGGCCTGATTGCTGGGAGCAGCTCTCCGGGTGGGCCCGCTGTGCCGACGACGCCCAACCCGCCTGTGGTTGGTGATCGCCTCGCGCCGACGCCTGGCGTTGATCCGACGTCGACTCGCATTGTTCCATCCCAACCGCTGGCGCCGACTCCCACAGAGCCTGCGCCGATCCCGCCTGTCATTGGTGATCGCTTGGCGCCGACCAACTTTGATCCGACGTCGACGGGCATTGTTCCGTCACAGCCGTTCTCGCCGACTCCCACAGAGCCTGCGCCGCTGCCGCCTGTCGTTGGTGATCGACTGGCGCCGACGCCTGAGACTGAGAAGGATTCCAATTCAGTCGTCCCATCTTCAGACGGAGAATCGCATTCAACCGATTCCGTTGACGAAGATCATGATTCGACCGGCGCCGTCGACAACGATGATGATGAGCATTCCAAGCAGGTCTTCACAAAGGCTGACATGGACCGGCTTCTCGGCGCTTTCGGCCGAACTTCAGAGCAAAAGGGATTCACTCCCGGGCTTGATCTCAACGCGGACGGCGTGATCAACAGCTCCGACCTCGCGGCCCTCCTGTCGCGCTTCGATAATTCACAAACGCCCGCCACGCAGACGCCTGCTGAACAGTTGAGAGGTTTGCTCGACGCCTTTGGCACGCAAGTCAAAAGCAACGGCCCCAACGGCGTCTATGACTACAACGGCGATGGATCAATCACCGCGTCAGACCTTGCTGAACTGCTCAGCCGATTGTCCTCAACAGGGGACACGAACGGGACACAGCAGCCCGGGACCAAGGTGAGCGTCAGCTCCATCCTCGATGCATTCAATACAACATCAGGGCAGCCCGGCTACGTCGGCTCCCTTGATCTCAACGGCGATGGTCGCATCGACGCTGCGGACTTGGCTGAGCGGCTCGGTCGTGAAAATGCGTGAATAAACCTGTGATCGTTGTGTGAAGACGCACGGGAAAGCCACGCAAGTGAGAAATACGAAAGAGTGGCCGCCACGTCATCGGGCGTGCTAGCATATCCTGTGTCTGCAGCGACGTGAGGCTTCCGCCCGCGCCCCGCTGCCGTCGAGGTATTGTTCGCATGGCTGTGCTGATGGAGTTATCCAGAATCCTGATCCGTGAGTTGAACGATTATCAACTCATCGAACTGTGCGAACAGGAGGGCGATCGTTCGTTTCCGATCGTCATCGGACTGCCCGAAGCGCAGGCGATCGAACGCCGACTCAAAGGCATCGAAATCAAACGGCCTCAAACGCACGAACTGCTCGCCGGTGTGATCGAAACACTGGGAGGCGAGTTAGTTTCTGTCACGATCAACGATCTCGTGGAGCACACGTTTTACGCCACGATTGATGTGCGTGTTGAGAGCGGTGAGATGGTTCGCATTGACGCGAGGCCGAGCGATGCGATCGCGCTGGGGGTGGCGCGGCAGGCGCCCATCTACGTCGAGGAGCATGTGCTGGAAGGCGCCTTGGCTGATGATGAGTGATGAGCCGATGTCCGTTCATGACGAGCAAATGCCAAGCGGTATTGAGGCGAGCAACGCGGCCAATCGGCGGCGGCGCGCGACCGCAGATCTGCCCGGCATTGGCGGCGCGATCAAATCTAAACTCGAAGATTTCTGCGTGGAGGAGATTCCCCAGTATGAGCCGAGTGGTGACGGGGAACATCTCTATCTCTTGATCGAAAAGCGAGACACGACTACCAGCCGAATCGCGCACATGCTGGCGCGGGAGTTTCACATCAAGCGAACCAACGTCGGGTACGCAGGGTTGAAAGACCGTAAAGCAATCACTCGGCAATGGTTTTCGATTTGGGATCCGCATCGGGAGATCAGTAGAGAGCGAGCCGAATCACTCTCAGTTGAATGGATGACCGTCCTTGAGATTGATCGGCATGTCAACAAACTTCGGCGGGGGCACTTGCGGGGCAACCGATTCAGCATCACCGTACGAGGGGTGGGGATCGAGTCGGCGCCAAGAGCGATGCGTATTTTGCAACAGCTTGCCCAAGTGGGTTCGCCCAACTATTTCGGCGCCCAGCGATACGGAATGAGAGGCAACAACCACCTCATCGCGCGTGCGATTATTCTTGAAAACTACGAAGAAGCGCTGGATCGATTGCTTGGAGCCAGCGAGCCGGGCGATGAAGATCGTGCTGACTATGAAGCGCGACAGGCGTACCAGATCAAGGACTATTGGAAAGCGCTGAATCTGTATCCGCGAGGCGCCACCGCTGAGTGCGAAGCGCTCAAGGCATTGAACGAGGGAGCCGACGCGCGCACCGCGATTCACAATATCAATCGGATGCAGCGAGGGTTCTGGCTCTCCGCATTTCAGTCGGCCATCTTCGACGAAGTATTGGCGGACCGATGCAACAGCGTCGGGATCGGTCAACTGCAAGTCGGCGATATCGCTATGAAACATGACAATCGCGCTCTCTTTGATGTAGGGGAAGAGGAGATGGCTCCAGCTTTGCTGCAGCGTGCTGAGGCGATTGAGATCAGCCCGACGGGCCCGATGTGGGGCCCTGCCATGAAGCGCAGCGATGATCCTTCGTCGGATCAGCTCGAAGTGGCTGCTCTGGAGCGCACCGGCGTCACCGTCGATCGTCTAGCGAGTTATGCCCGGCAGGCGAAAGAAAAAGGGTTGGGGTCACGCCGACCATTTCGGGCGCCGTTGATCGAGCCGCGCGTCGAGGCGGGTGCGGATGAAACGGGCGCATATGTGCGATGCTTCTTTGAGTTGCCACGAGGCGCCTTTGCGACGGTCGTCATGGATGAAGTGATGAAGCCGGAACAATATGAAAGGATTGAGACGCAATGACGGCGCCGCGAAAACCTCTCGTTGTCTGCTTTGATCTCGGCGGTGTGCTGGTGCGCATTTGTCGTAGTTGGGCCCAAGGATGTGCTGCTGCTGAGATAGATCCGGACCGCGGGTGGAAACCGATCGACTCGGAAGGGGCGCACCACGAGGCCATCGAGGCGTACACCGTCGGCGCGATCGACGACGATGCGTTCTTCTTGCAACTCGAACAATCTTCAGGCGGCGTGTACAGCGCAGCGGAGTTTCGGCGCCTACATACTGCGTGGATTCTTGGTGTGTACGAAGGCACGGAGAGTTTGCTCGATGATCTACGCGGTTCAGGGGTGACCATCACATGTTTGAGCAACACCAACGCAGCACACTGGAGGCAGATGGCGGACTGGCAGGTGCTCACATTGCTGGATCATCGGCTTGCTTCTCATGAGTTGGGCTGCGCGAAGCCCGGGAGTGAGATTTATACGATCTTTTCCAAGACTCTTGAAATCGAACCGTCTGACATCGTGTTCTTTGATGATCTCGCAGAAAACGTTGGCGCGGCACGAGCGATGGGCTGGGACGCAGTGCCGATCGACTACACCGGCGACACGGCGAGCCAGATGCGTCAAGCACTCGCTTCACGAGGCGTTGTTGGCGTTTGATTCACGGTGAACATTGAACGACGCGCCAGCCACCATCAATTGATGGTGAGGCGAACAGTGAGTTGGCCGAGTCCTGAAATTTGTGTGACACCGACCCGTGCCTCGGCGCCTCGCAACTGTTCGTCGGGATCAGTGAATACGAAGTTTCGGACAGCGGAGCCGCCGGGTTCGAGCGTGCTTATTGGCGCCTGCTGTCGACGTCGTCCAGGCGCCTGCGCATACGCCATGAGCGTGGCGGGCTCAGTCGATGTGTTGATGACCAGCAGGGTCAAGGTCACGACGCTCTGTCCGTTGCGTCTGCTGATTTGGTAGCTCGGGATCAACTCCACTCCCGACAGGCCCACCTGGATCGGCGTGCTGATCGAAATCGTGGGATAACTTTTCGTAGCGATCAAGCGAACGTCGGCGCGGAGCATGTGTTCGCCGGCGAGCTCCGACAGACCAAAAGATGTTTGGATGGGGATCCGCTCTGTTTCACCAGCAGGGATGGTGAATGAGAACGTTTGCGGCGAGAATGACCAGTTGGTTGGCTCGATGATTTGCAAGTCCCCATCAATGGAGACCGGCCAAGGATTGGTCAACTCCAGTGTCATTTCGTGCAGCTCAGCGGTGGATTCAATCTGGGCAGGCGTGATCGAAAAACCCGCTCGGAAGCTAGCCAACTCCGCATCAACACCTTCAATGAAGATGGGTGTTTGCGACAGCTGGATGTGGTGCATCCCATTGACAAGCTCGATGGATTGTTCGTTGCCAAAGAGATCGAATATTTGCACGGGGCCGTCGGTGAGGTAGACATCGATTTGTGCCTGGTTGGGTTGAGCCCATTCGTTCCATGCTGCGATGGCGCCTCCCGCGGGGCCGTTGAGAACGAGCGCCACGGCGCCTTGCGCCACTGGGAGCGTGCCGACTATTGTTCGGCCTCGTAGGTGTTCGCCCAGCCGACTCCAGACAGCGAGTGCAGGGGCTGGGTCGGCGCGAAGGGAGCCATCTCGAGTCGTGCGCCATGCCCACGGCTGTTCAAGCATGAGACGATCGGGTGCTGCGCTCCAGGCGCGAATGGTTCGAATTGCGAGGTCCGTCATCGCAGCGTCGGCGCCAAATCGATCCGTGGAAATAGGCTCAATCAACATCGTCGCTTCGCTGTATTCGTCCCACCTTGAGGCAAGTTCAGCGAGTGCGGTGGGTGTATAAGACGAGGGCGCCTTGACGAGCAGAGCAGCATCTTTGAGAACACTTGCCGGGGCGATCTCGCCATCCCACGGGAGGGTCGGCAATGGTTTGAACACATTTTGATCGATGAACTGCGCCGCAATGGAGAAGTGCTGGGCGCGGGAGGTTGATTCTTGTTTTTGGGAGTCACTGAAGGAGCCGAGCCTCCATCGGCGGACGCGCTGCCCAAATCTCGATATGGCTTCATCGAGCCAAGGCGCCCACGCATCGCGCCCGGCGACGAGCGCTTCGAGAACTTTGTCATCAGCGATGGTTAGTTGGGCGGCCAGATCGGTTGGGGCGGTGTCCAGCGCGAGCGTCACGTCTATGTTTCGATCAAGAAGAAGCTCGATGAGTGAAGTAAACGACGGGAGCTCGCCTTGAATGCTGGCAAGGTCCTGCCCTTTGCGCCAGTATGGCAGATCGATCGAGCCGACCCCGGAAGCGTCAATCAGATCCATCAATGATGTGCGAGGCGCTTCGACGCCTTCATGTACGAGTAGTCCGAATCGGTTGGCTTCATAGGGATTGCTCGGTGGGGGGAGCCACGCGAGACTTCGTGTCGCCGATGCAATCGGCTGGTCGTCCATGAAGACGGTGAACGCGACGCGCCACCAGCCGTAGCCGGGAAAATCAGGCTGGTACAGATTTCTGATGCCCGAGTGGAGACTTTCGATGGTCAACTCATCGATGGTTTGCCCGGCAAGATCGGTCAGGCGGAGTGTTGCAGAAAGTCGATCGCCGACCACATCGTTGATGGACGCAAAGATGACAGGGGGCGCAACGCTGACAACAACATTGGAATCGCCGACTACTTCAAGCGTGACGATCGGGATGATCCGAATGGTGACATCATCAAACCACACGGCGCCACTGAGGTCCTCGGTTTCCAACCCAATCTCAAAATCAATGCTGTCTGCGCCGGCGTCCTCGGGTGGAAACATGTCCGGCTGGAGCAGTTCGAGATCAATCAGAACCCAAGCGGCGTTGTCATAGTCGCCGCGCAGCAGAACTTTGATCGTGGTCCAGTCGTCATCGCTCAAGACAAGCGGGGTTGCTTGGGTGGACGATTCGATGGGGTTCGCTTTTGCATCGGTGAACCGCGCGACCAATCTGGCGCGGGCGTTATGAAGCCCAGCGGTTTTGACTTTGACGCTGATTTCATAATTGCCACCCGGGATGACCGGCACGACTCCTGAAACGAGTCGCATCGCTGTCGATCCGCCTCGCGTTGGAAGTTTGACCGAGGCGGCGCCCGAACTGGAGACCGTCAAATCAAACGCTGCTTTGTTCCACTTGGGGAAGCCGGGGCGCGGGCGTGCAGGGGGGGAATCCTGAGCGCGAACCCAGTGCATCGGCACCGGCTCATGGTTGATGTCCTGCTCCTCGAAGTCGAAAAGATGGACAAGCCGATTCGAGGCGGTGGGCTTGTGAATCTGATGGCTGGCTGGCTGGGCGTTGAGCTGTCCAGGCGCGCCCAGAGAGGCGAGCAACGCAAGAACGATCACTCCAGTTGCGCGCTTTGATAGAGCATGAACCATAGAACCACTATCGGCCTGCTCAGCGCGGCGACTGCACAGGAATAACCATGCATTCCAGTCGGGGTCAGGGCTCGATCACATGCGACGAGGCAAAGCCCGGCCCGTAGACGACCGCATTGAGGAACAGCCGGGTCGTCCCAAGGGCGGCGGCTCGGAACGTGGGCGGCGAGGCGAAGAGAATCACCTGCCCGCGTCCCTGCCGTTCGACAGTGAGATACGCTGCGTTTGCGATCCGCTGGGCAGCTTCGGGCCAGAGCAGACCGCTCATGCGCAGGCGAAGCTCGTGCCCGTCGGGAACCGGCGCCCAGTTGGTCATCACCGATTTGTCATCGTTGTCGGATTCAGCAGCTTTCATCAGTGTCGATCGTTCTGCGATCACACCCAGTCGCACCGGCGCCGACACACCGCTGCCCGCCATCAGGATCGGGTTGCGTCCGAAGACGATCGGCACGAAGTGGCCGGCGCCAAACGTAAGCCAACTCTTATCGTCGGTTCGCCCGGCGAGGATCGCGCCTTGCGGCATGAAGATCGACTGCCATTGATCCTGCCGTTTGCGTTCGTCGGGGCTGGGAGAAGCAGAATCATCATCGGCCCACGGGTCGGGCGCGCTGGCGGGTGTATTCGACCAGACCGCAGCGGCATCGACGGTGTCCATCCTGCCGAGCCATTGGCGCATCACCGCGAGCCGATAGTCGTCAAGATTGTCGAGCACATCGGGAAGCCGCCTTACCTCGGAAAGCTCGGACGATTCTTTGGCAAGTTGACCTGCCGACGAGCCCGAGGCGATCAGTGTGCCGCCCGCCTGTACCCAGGTTTTGATTTTGGCCAGGGATTGTTCGTTGAGACCTTTGCCAAACGTGGTCGGCACGATGATGACGTTGTATCGGCGAAGATCAGCAAAGCGAATCGAGTCGATGTCGAGCATGGTGGATCGAACGCCGAGGCGTTGATCGATGGTGAACCACATGGAGCCGACGTCGGTCGGTTGGGTGGACCCGCGAGAAAGGATGGCGATGCGAGGGCGGTTGAGCAGGATGAAATGCCCGCCTCCCAGATCGGCGACATCGCCCGGCGCCAGCCCTGATTCAAAGCCGACGGCTGTCACACCGAGTTCTTTGCAGACGGCGCCCAGTACTTCGACGAGATCGTCTTTGAAGAGGCTGTTGTCGATGCGCGTAATGACGACGGAGCCTCGCGAGTAGGGCTTGCCGTCGAAGTTGGTCGCGCGGTCAGCGACGCGGACTTGCACGCCTCGTTCGAGCAGTCGGGCAGCAGTTGCGGGTGCGCGATCGTCGGCGCCATCCACAATAAACCCGACTTTGGCCGACGGATTCTCGACGCTTCCCGTAGTGGGTTTGCTTCCTTCAAACAGCGTCGTGGCGCCGGGGAGGGTCATGTCGAGCATGTACGCTTCGAGGTCGAACATCATCGTGAGGTTCCACGCGGTGACGTCATAGAGTTTGGATCGACCAAAGCGGAGAAGCTGACGCCGTTCGTCGGTGAGAAACTCGGGCGTCATACGCGGGTCGAACTCGAGCAGCGCGCGGACGATCGGCGCTTCGGGCTGTGCGGCAGGAATCAGGATCGTTCCTTCGGGCAGTGGTCTTTGTTCTACTTTTCGGCCGAGCCTGTCGGTGACGCCGTGGGCGACAAAGCCGCGATCAGCGGTGTAGACCTCGACGCCTTCTATGTCGAGCAGTGAGAGCAGGCGTTCCATGCGTGAATGATTAGCTGCGGGCGGAATCGCGTAGACCCGGTTCGCCCCCTGCGGCCCACCCTTGAGATTGTCGCGCCGTTCAATGAGGCGCTGCTCAAACATGCGCACGCGGCGTCGCTGCAATGTGGAAAGATTGGCCATCGAACTGACGGCTTGATGGTGGACGGCTTCGCGGTAGGCCATGACTCGGCCTTCCGGGCGGCGCACGCCATCTTCAGCGAGCCCCGCTTGTTCGTAGAGGATGCCGACAGCGCCTTTGAACCCTGCCCATGAGCTGGAATAGCCGGGGTACCACTCTTCGTTCCATTCGCCGGTGTAGTACGTCCAGCCGTGCTGATCGAAGGCGGCCGCCTGGTCCTTTGCGAAGTCGTCCCACCATTTGAGCCTGATCAGCGGGAGAAACGGATTGATCGGCGGGCGGGACGGGGAGAAAAGATAGGTGTCTTGGGCGCTCATTTCGTGGATGTCGACGAGCATGAGCGGGCGCCATTGGCCGACTGCTTTGATTCGGCCGCGCGATTCGGGATTGACGCCGAAGATCCAGTCGCGGTTGAGATCGAACATGTAATGGTTGCCGCGACCGGCGGGCCAATAGCCGCTGTGGATAAGCGATTGATCGTCCACGTCGGGGGAGGCGCTGCGATGCTCTGCGATCATTTGTAAAAACCGATCGCGCCCGTCGGGGTTCATCATCGGGTCGATGATGACGACGAGATCGTCGAGCATGGAGGTGGTCTTTTTGTCTTTGGACGCGATGAGTTGGTATGCGACGGCGAGCGCGGCGTCGGCGCCTGACGTTTCATCGCCGTGAATCGAATAGGCGAGCCATGCGACGGCGGGCATCGTTTTGACAAGTTTTTCGCCTTCGCCCGGTTTGAGTGTGCGCGGGTCGGCGAGCTTGTTCTGATCGCGTTTGATCTGGTCGAGATTGCGGATGTTTTTCGGCGAAGAGATCACCATGTAATAGAGCGCACGGTTTTCGTAGGTGCGTGCATATTCGACAAGTTTGGTGCGGTCGCTGGCGTCGGCCCACACTTGAAATGCATGTTCGATCTGCGCGTGTTTGGCGGCGCGATCTCCAATGCGAAAACCGAGCAGCGATTTCGGCGTCGGGATCGACGAGTCGTATCGGCTTCCCGGGAAGAAATCGACGGTGTAGGGGAGCCCCGCGACCGGGCTGGGCGTTGGTGGAGCCGCAGTGTCAGGCTGGGCGATCGTGACGCTGGACAGAAGAGCAAGGCCGACAAAGGCGCTCACGAACGAGAACAGACGGTCAAACATGATGTGCTCCAGCAGTCAGAGAGACGCCGACGCCCGGCGCATGATGGCAGAGTGTCGTGGATGGGGGTGCACCGGGCAAGTAAGGCTGTTGCGGGAGGCTCCTGTTCACGCCGGCGGTGTAGCCTATTATGGTTGATCGCTCGCACTGGGCCAACGATTGCAAGATAGACACAGGAGAGTTCCCCACCATGACAAGCGTTCAGGCTCAGCCCGAGCGGATCGTTCTTCCGCAACCATCGACGCGGCGAGCTTCGATTGAATCGCGAGCGCAAACGGCTCTGGACGCAGGCGTCGAAGCGCTGTTCTCCAAGCTGCACGATGATGGGCACTGGTGCTCCGAACTGGAGGGCGATTCCATCCTCAACAGCGAATACCTGTTGATGAAGGTGATCCTTGGCCAGCACTGCCCCGAGGCTCCCGAGGGGGCGTCGCAGCGCGAGGTCGAGAAGATCGAAAAAATGCTCGTCTATCTTCGCCGGCTCCAGCGAAGCGACGGAACGTGGGGGCAGTACCCAGGCTCGGGCGCGGACCAATCCGCGACGGTCAAGGCGTATTTCGCGCTCAAACTCTTTGGCGATGATCCATGCGAACCTTACATGGTGCGGGCGCGCGATGCGATTATTGCAGCGGGCGGCGCCGAGCGCATCAATACTTTTTCGATGTTCTATCTCGCTTGTCTTGGGCAGGTGAGTTGGGATGCGTGCCCGTCGATTCCGCCTGAGGTTGTGTTCCTGCCTCGCTGGTTCCCGTTTCACATGAACAAGGTCGCAGCGTGGACGCGCACGATGATCCTCCCCCTGGCGATCTGCACTTCGCTCAAGCCGATTCGGCAGATCGATCCGAAGTTCAACATCGACGAGCTGTTCGTTGAGCAGCGCATGCGGAGTCGGCTCAGCAAGCCTTGGGATGAAGGCAAACCGATTTCGTGGTCCAACACGTTTCTTGTGGTTGACCGCGCGCTCAAGGTGATTCAACGGCTGAATCTCTCGCCGATCCGCCGAAAAGCGCTCGCAAAAGCTGAGGCGTGGCTGCTTGATCGGATGCGCTCCGAGACGACCGACGGGCTGGGCGCCATCTTTCCGCCGATGGTCTACATACAGGTTGCGCTGCAGGCGATGGGGTATCGACGCGACCATCCCGCAAGGCAGACAGCGGAGCGCGAACTGGATCGGTTCATCATTGAGGAGCCGGACCACATTCGCATTCAGCCTTGCTTTAGCCCGGTGTGGGACACGGGGATCGCGTTGTACGCCTTGACTGAAGCGGGATTGACGGCGGACAACGACGAACGAATCGCGCGAGCCTGCGACTGGCTCTGTGATAATGAAGTGACGCGCACGGGGGATTGGATTCACAATCTTCGCAAGCAGGATCGCGGTTTGCGTCTGGGCGACAACGCAGCTGCGTGGGCATTTGAGTATCGCAACGAGTGGTACCCGGACGTGGATGACACGGCGATGGTCGCCAAGGCGCTGCGCCGAGCGGTGGGTGAGCATGGCGCCGGTTCGCGCGCGTATGACGCATCGGCTCGCGCAGTTCCGTGGATCCTTGCAATGCAAAATGAGGATGGCGGCTGGGCGGCGTTTGACCGCACAACACATCGTCAGTGGATGGAGGCGATCCCCTTCGCTGACCACAACGCGATGCAGGACCCGTCGTGCCCCGACATCACCGGGCGCACGATCGAAGCGCTCGTCACTTGTGGCGTGGCGCGCAATCATCCCGCGATTCGCAATGCTGTTGACTATCTCTGGTCGACGCAGCACGAAGCAGGATGGTGGCCGGGCCGATGGGGGGTCAACGCGGTCTATGGCGTGTGGCAGGCGACGGGCGGCCTGCTCTATGCAGGTGAAACAGCAGACCCGCGTTCGATCAAAACGCTTCGCTGGCTGCACACCATGCAAAATCGCGATGGCGGGTTTGGCGAGACGGCCGATGCGTACGTTGATGAAACATTGGTCGGGATCGGGCCGTCCACTGCGTCGCAGACTGCGTGGGGGGCAGCGGCTTTGATGCACTTGCAAGGGGGTGACAGCCGATCCGCACAGCGCGCGATCGAGTGGTTGTGTGACCATCAGCTTGATGTTGACATGGCGCCCGCACCGCCGACGGAAGTGGACTTGTCATCGCATCCGGAGCAAAGCGAGATCGCATGGGCTGCCAACGGGAAGCCGGCGCCGATCATGAGTCACCCTGTTGCTGAGCCTGCGGGTTCGTGGCGCGAAGGCTGGTACACGGGAACCGGATTCCCCAAGGTGTTCTATCTGCGATATCACCTGTATCGGCACTATTTCCCGGTGATGACGCTCGCTCGATTCCTGAATGTGCGCAGACAGGCAGGCGTTAGGCACTAGGCACTGGTGCAAATACGGTTTCACCCGGTCCAGTTAGCCAGGAGTGTGGCGAGGTCTGCGCTGTCGACGACGCCGTCGTTATTCAGGTCCGCGACCGTCCCGCCTCCCGCAGCGCCCCATGACGCAAGAAGAGATGCAAGATCGGCGCTGTTGACGGCGCCATCCCCGGTGATGTCTGCAGAGGGGATGG
>CAYMQF010000004.1:36404-38675 GCA_964392425.1 uncultured Phycisphaeraceae bacterium | reverse complement strand
GCAAGATCGGCGCTGTTGACGGCGCCATCCCCGGTGATGTCTGCAGAGGGGATGGTCGTCATGGCGAAGGGGCCGGTGGTTGAATCGGTTTGCCCATTGGCGTTGAGCGCGGTGACATTCCAGAAATAGTTGGTGTTGGAAATGAGGACGCCGGGCGACATTTGCAACTGGCTCGATGTGAGCCCCGCCTGTTGGAAGACGATATTTTGCAACAACGTGTCCGTCGCGATGGTGAGCGTGTAGGTCGTTGAGAAGTCGGCGTTGGCCCAGTCGAACATTGGCGCGAGGCTGACCGCCGAATCATTCGTTGCGGGCGACAGCAAGTCGAAGGGGCTGGGCGGGACGAAACCGGAGAGCCATGGGAGATAGCCGGACAGGACGATGCCTCCTCCCACGCTTCCAAAGAGAGGCGTTGGGCCGATGCAACTGGCGCCGAACGTGTTGGTTCCCCATGTGAGGAGTTGATTGCCGACCTGGACAAAGCTTGGGCCGCCGGAGTCGCCCCCCGCGACAGCGGTTTCGATGGTGTTGCCAAGCGTGCCGCCGCCGAAACAGTTGGTGGCGCCGGTCGGACCGTCAAAGTCATATTGGAAGACTTCGACCACAGTGCTGGCGGGATTGTCGTCATCGGTGACGAACTGTTCAGCGAGATTTTGGCCGACGCGTTTGTTGCTTGGATTGGCGCCGATCGTGTCGCCGACATCGCCGAAGCCGCTGCGGCCATAGCCGACGGGCGTGATGAGTTGTCCGTTGATGAGTTGCCCGGTGTAGAGGGGGTAGATCGGGATCGAACTGGGGATCGGCTGGTTGAGTGTGATGATGATGAGGTCGTCGTTGACGCTCGGATTGGCAAAGCCGGTGAAGTTGGGATTGATATCGATCGCAGCGATGGCGCCGGCCCCGATGATCGTCGACCCGTTGCCGGTGTCATTGAACCGGACGATTACGTTGGTCCCGATGTCATTGATCCCATCGTCGTTGAAGTCAACGCAATGGCCGGCAGACAAGATGTGGAAGCGTGAGATTGGGACACCGGTGCACACCGCGGCGCCGCCCAGTGTAAGTTGTGCAACGCCGGCGTAGGCAGAGGTCAAGACGTTGGGATCGATGCGCTGGGTGGGGCTGTCAGAGGGCGTGCCGGACTGAGAGCCTGACATCACCATCTTGACGGGGTTGATGATCCATAGGTCGGGATTGACCACCTTGGGCGGGTTCGTGGGATGAATCTTTTGCACAGCGTCAGGATGGACGCCCGGGCTGGCGTACGCGCCAACTGTGGCGCTGCCTGTCAGAATGATGACCGCTGACCATTGCAAAATCTTCATCTATGCATCCTCCGTGAGAAGGTCGGCAGGGCTCATAGAAAAAACGGCCTGCTGACGTTCGATCCTTGCACGTCAAGTGTACACGGAGAGAGGCAAAAAGCAGCGCGCAAAATGCGATATATACGCAACTCAGCCTTCACTTTGGGGAATATATCGGGATAAAAACGGGACCGGCGCTACGAGGAGGCGTCGTTGTCTCCGGTGTCGGTGAAAATGCTGGCGTCTTCGCCGGCGAGCTTCTTCTCGGTGTATTTTTTTACCCAGGTGTCGAAGCTCTTGCCGTGCGC
Source organism: uncultured Phycisphaeraceae bacterium (assembly GCA_964392425.1). GTDB lineage: Bacteria > Planctomycetota > Phycisphaerae > Phycisphaerales > UBA1924 > CAYMQF01. Next base: position 37,063 of record CAYMQF010000004.1, on the reverse strand, counting down.
TGGATCCTTGCCGGTGAACTCGATGGAGGCGATCTCGCTGTAGCGGATGACGCAGGGTTTCTGCTCGTTGGGAGTCATGAGCCGAAGCGTTGAATCTTCGAGAGTGTCGCGCGTGGTGCGGTCGAAGAGGAACCCTTGCTTTGTGTCGCCCGCAGCGGTGATGATGGTGACGTCGCCGCGATAGTCGAACGCCTGTTCAAGGGCGGTCAAGAGAGCTTGCTTGTCATCCCCGGAGACGAAGAGCCCCTGAAGAGTGGGTGCGTGAGTGGGGGTGTGGTCAATCGTTTTTGTTTCTTGAGGCATGGACAGAGCGTAGCTGCCTCGAGCCGGTCGGACCAGTGTGCGAGCTGGATGGGTCAGCCACGCTTGCCGGGCGCTCGTTTGCGATTGCCTGCTGCTTTGCGAGCGTTTGGACGGTTGGGGCGTTGCTGCTGCTTTGCCGCTGGGCGTGCCGCTCTTGGGGAACGATCGATGCGCTGAGCCGGTCGTGCTTTTTGCATTGATTTGGCAACCTGGCGGTCAGCCCGGCGGAGCTTCTGGTTGGAACGGCGAGCGGCATTGGGGCGGTTCTTTGCTCCATCGCGAGCGGCGCGGTCGACACGGCTGAAAGCCCTGCGGTTTCGATCAAATCGGGTGTTCGCTTGGCGCGACTCGGCTTC
>CAYMQF010000004.1:22745-36304 GCA_964392425.1 uncultured Phycisphaeraceae bacterium | reverse complement strand
CTCGGCTTCTTCATAACGCTCGGGCGCTTCATACCGTTCGCGCAACTCGGAATACTCGCGTTCGATCCGTTGACCCTGTCGATCACGGCCAGCTCTATGTTGCTCGCGCGCTCCGGTGCGCAGGCGATCTTTGAGTCGATCAGAGGTGTTGTCATTGCGTCGAAACTCTCTGACGGCGCGCTTGAGCCTCGGGTGATCCTGTTTCAGTTCAGCCCGGCGGCCGGCGCGATCCAATGGGCGGTCGGCGCGACGTTGATCAGCTTTTGCGCGGTGAGCGCGCTTGGCAGCAGCCTTCGCTTTTTTGTGAGGCTTGTCTGCGCGCGACGGTTTCTGCTGAGCGTTGTTGTGAACAGCCGCCCCCGGCGCGTTTGCGCGGGCCTGGGGGGACCGTTCGACAGCGATTTTCTTGGCTACTTCATGTGCTTTTGGCGCTTTCCTTGGAGCCGAGTGCGCGTAGGCCTGACCGGAGAGAGTCACCACGGCGGCGACAGCGAGAACGGACCAGCGTCGAACAATCATGGGATAGGCCTCCGGTTGCAAGCACGAGCATGGATGAAGCGAGGTCGGCGATCGGTCAGCCGAACAGGGAAGCGTACGATTCATCTTCGCTCGATCGAAACTGTTTCAGCGCGATTGCGAATGGAAGTTCCGGTTATGACGGCGCCGGGCTCGAACTGAAGGTCGAGTCATTGAACACTGATATTTTCGGAGTTTGTGCGATTCACACGCCGAAGGTGCGGCCGGATTCGGGATCGAGCAGCCGCCAGTCATTTTCCCGGCACATCCGAAAAAGCACCGGCCAGGCGTTGTCCTCTTCGGTGACGGTGATGAGCGCTTGATTGATCGGGTCCGAATCGGCAACGAAGGGAAGCTCCAGGCGGAATCCCGGACCGTAGGCGACGCCGATGGTGTCGGGGGAGTTGTCGGGAGCGGTGTTGTATTGCGCGATGGCGTCGAGGAACTGGTCCTTGGGCCCGAGCGTGGCGCCGTTGTCAGCGTCGGCTGATGCGGGGATCAGAACGATTTGTCGAGCGGACGCCATTTCAATAGTGATCCTGATGGGGGTGCGATGATTGAACTGAGATCGTACTGAAAAGGGTGGCAGGCTGCGAAGTCATGCGTCGAGAGAGGCGGCAATCGCTGCAGCATCCTGCTCGGAGCGGGCGATGATTCGGTCCAGCGACTCGGGAGTCATCCACGGGAGCGATTCGAGTTTTTTTATCAGTGCAGCGGGCATGGGTCTGCCTTCTTGTTCGTGTCGGGGTCGGGTCTTCCACGCGCGGTGCATCCAGAGATATTGCCCTGGCGCCGACCGGATCATCTGTTCGATGGCTCGCCGATAACGCGCGGTGATGTAGAAGAGCGGGTCGGGTTGGTCGGCCCAATCTTCGGGGCGGATGATGTCGGGGATGTCCATTGCGAATCGCGGGAAGTAAGGCTCTGCAGAGTTCGTGTCGTCACTGATCCGCCGGGCGACGCCGCAGAGAATCGGCGCGTTGTAGCGCATCGCGAGGAGGCCGATGGATTTGTACGACGAGGAGAAGCGGTCGAAGAAGGGGACACAGATTCCGCCGTGGCGCGCGTTTTGATCAGCGGTGAAACCGATGGGTTCGCCTCGCGCGAGGATGCCTGGAAGTTGTTTGATGGCGCCGAACTTGTCGATGAGGTGGATGCCGTGGCGGGCGCGCGATCGCCGGATCCACGCGTCGAGCGAATGGTTGTCCAGCTTGCGATAGACCGCGTGGAGGGGCAGGCCGAGCGAGGCGAGCCAGCTTCCCATGAGCTCCCAGTTGCCGCAGTGGCCGGTGATGAGGATGGTCGGCCCGGAGAGCATCAGGTCAACCGCTTGGCGCACTTCTCCAAACTCGATCCAGCTCGGCCATTGCGTCAGGTGATGGCTTTGGGGGCGCATGGACGACTCTGCTGCGAGGAGAAAGAGATGCCGGTACGACTCGTGGGCGATCCTGACGGCGCGCGCTTCGTTCACCTCAGGCAGCGCCCAGCGGATGTTGTCGACGCAGCGCGCAAGACGGGCTTTGTTGAGTGGAGATCGGCTGAACAGTTCGCCAAGTTCCGCAAGCGGTCGATGGACTAGGCAAGGTCCGAGCGCACCGAGCACCGATGAGGAGCCCGCGACGGCTCCATACACGAGCGGGTCGTGCCAATGCGCACGCCGATTGGGTTGCATAGTCGCCACGCCCGGTGGAATCTCCGTCAACGATGCGGGTGATGCGCCGTCGGCGTCACCGCACGCCGTGAAGGCCGGTCAGCGTGTAGAGCCGATTCTGATTGAGGATGGGGATGCTTGCCTGCACCGCAGCCTGGAAGAGGCGATCGTATTCATCGACCACTTTGCTCTTGCGGATGTATTCGAGAATGACAGCGCTGGGAGCGTCGATGGGCGGCTGAGGCGGCAGGATGGGTCGATCTCCAAGGACGAGGAAATCGGTCCGGCCGGACAGGTCGTCGTCGATGATCCCGCCCCATTGCGAGATGGTTCCCTTGAGGGCGGTCTGCTCTTCGGGGCGCGGGGAGCCGTCGCCGTTGGCGTCGAAGTTGCCGAACACCACGAAGTGGTAAATCTTCTCGGGATCGTAGACAGCGTTGGCAAGGACGTCGGCGTTGACGATCGGGTTGCCTCGCGATTGACGGACGATCCGCGCGACGGAGGAGCCTTCGTTGATACGGATGATCTCGATGGTCGCTTTGCCCGGCGGGTAGACGCCTTGCGAGTCGGGCCGGATGACTCCGGCGTTGGAGTACACCTCGAAGCTCATGCCGAGCACCACTCGGTCGGCTCTGCCAAGGTCAATAAAGACGACGTTTTGCGTGGGGTCGGCGCCTACGACGCGACCGTCCACCAATGCATACTCATCAGTAGGCAGCAGCGATGATGAAACCTGGCTTTCACGAAGAGATGTGAGCTGGCCCTGCTGGCGAAGAGTTTCTTCCTCAAGCTGGGCGATCAGAGCTTGATCCGAAACAGCGCGGTCGGCGGACTCCCGGCGGATCTCCTCGACGCGGATGTTGTTCTTGCTGATGGTCTCGTCAACGAGGGTGCGGAACTGATCGAGCTCTGCTTTGTATTTGCCGATTTCGCTGTTGAGAGCGGTGATGGTCGAAGCGTTGTTGGTCTGCATCTGTGCGACGCGTTCGACTTCAGCTTGCAAGTCTGCAGCGGCTGCAGCGGCTGCGTCATTGGCGTCGGACACCTGCTGGACAAGACTGCTGATCTGGCGAGCCTGCTGATCGATCACTTGTGTGAGCGGGGAGACGTCGGCGCCTGAGATGGAGCCGAGCGCGGAGGCGAACTCTTCGGGAGTTTGCTGAGCGTCGCCGGTGGTTCGCTTTGCCATCTCTTCCCATGAAGCGTTCATGAAAGCGATGACGGGCTGGCGAGCCTGCTTGGCCTGCTCTTGCCAGCGTGCTGCCCAGGGGAGGTCGGTCTGTCCGCCGAGGAATTCGCGGGAAGCCTGCTGGGCGTCAACGAGTTCTTTTTCGGCTTTATTTTTGGCGCCGTAGAACATCACCGTGGTGAAGAACAGGGCCAGCGCGATGACGCTGGTGATCGTCATGGCGATGAGAATGGCGGGATTGGAGCTGCCTCGTGAGGCCATCAGGTGTACTCCGGTGTGTCAATATGGGTGGCGGGCTGACGGGTGAACGATCCTCGTCAGCGGTCCACGCAGAATAAGAAGTGGAATCAATCGAAAACAGACGGTCCCAGTGTAAGGGAAATACGCCTCTGAGTCGGGACGGTTCCCACGAGTTTCGCCATTGGGGTGTGGGGCGTCAACCGGGTCAGGACGGGGCGCCGGTGATGAGCCAGTTTCGCAGGAGGTATGCGAGCCCCAAAAGTGAGGCAAAGCTGGTGGTGTCGGTGATCATCGTCAGGAAGATCGTCGAGGCGGTGGCGGGGTCGATCCCAAGGCGATGCATGATGAGCGGGATGGCGGCGCCGACCAGGCAACCCATCACCATGGCGCCACTCATCGCGACCCCAGCGACGAGTCCGATATGCCAGTCAGCCTCGATCAAACCCGCAGCATTGGCGCCGATGATCGCAAGAGTGATGAGCGTTCCGGTGATGAGACCGCTGAAGACGCCGACGAGCATTTCGCGTGTGATCAACTTGGCGACGCGATTGGGACGGACTTCGCCCAGCACGAGCCCGCGCAAAGTGACGGCCAAACTCTGCTGCCCCGCGTTGCCAGCTTGGTTGGCGATCATTCCCATCAAGACGGCGAGCAGCGCGATCGACTCGATCATGTTGGTAAAGAACAGCACGGTCACGGCGCCAACTTGTGAGGTCAGCAAGTTCACCAAAAGCCACGGCAGGCGACCTTTTATTTTTTGACTCACCGGCGCGTAGACCGATTCTGTTGGGCCGGCGCCGACCTGCTTGAGCGCGTCTTCGGTGTTTTCCGCGCGGATGATGTCGATCACATCGTCGACGGTGATGACGCCCAGAATCCGGCGGTCCTCATCGACGACGGGGAGCACGAGGTAGTCATAGCGTTCAAAGGCGCGGGCGACTTCCTCGCGATCGAGATCGGGACGAAGCACTTCAAGTTCGCGCTCCATGATTTCACTGATGCCCTCGTCGGGGTCAGCAAGGAGGAGTGTGCGAAGGTCGACGACGCCTTCCACTTGGCCATCTTCATTGACGCAGTAGAGGGTGTAGTGGTCGCTGTCGCCGAGCATTTCTCGGCGGTTGCGCAGGTAGTCCCGCGCTTGGGCAATCGTGCGTGATGACAGGAGTTTGAGAAAGTCGGTGGTCATGATGCCGCCGGCCGTCTCGGGGTGGTACAGAGCGAGCTGCCCAAGACGGGCGGCAATCTTGCGGGGCATCGCGCGGAGAATCGGGTCCACTTGTGCTGAGGGCAGTGCCTGGAGCAAGTCGGCTGCGTCGTCGGGCGCCATCGCAGCGATCAGGCGGGCGCCTTCCTCAGGGCTGAGATCGGGGATCACCGTCGCAGCGAGTGGAAGCTCCATGTGCGCCAGAGCTTCCGCGGCGGCGTCGTGGTCCATCGCTGAGATGACCTCGGCGGAACTTGGGGAGTCGAGCGATTCGAGCGTGTCAGCAGCGTCAGCGGGTTCGGACGCTTCGAGCTCACGGGCCAACTCCGTGGCGGGCGCTTCCGATTCGATCAGAGCGGCGATTCGCTCGTCAGCCGCTTCGTCGGCGGTGTCGGCGTGATGGAGGATTGTCTCGGCATCGACATCCGAGTCAGCGGGGCGGCGGTCGGATGGATCCGGGAGCTGAGATTCGCTCATGGGCACGATGCTACCGAAGTCGACGCCTAGTTTCCTGCTGGCGTGGAATCAGCCGGTGGTTGAGATCGCTTCATCAGCGAGGCGTTGGATCTGATCCCATGCAGCACGGACATGATCGGCTCGAGTCCACACGCCACCGATGGCCATCCGAAGGACAAACCGCTGGCCGGTGGAGCTCTGCGAATCGGGGAGCGTGGTGTGCGTGAGGTACGCCTTGCCGCTGGCGTTGATGAGGTCGAGGAGCGTTCGGCTGCGCGCGTCGGGCCCTGTCAGGCGGAAGCAGAGCAAGCCGAGCGAGCGGGGGGCAGCCAACTCAAAGCGGTCATCGTTTTGGATCCAGGCTTCGACTTGCTGTGCGAGCGCGATGCTTCGGCGGATGTGTTGGCGCAATCCTTCGACGCCGTAATGGCGGATCACGAACCAGAGTTTGAGCGCGCGGAAACGGCGACCCAACGGAATCTGCCAATCGCGATAGTCCACGACTTGGCCGGACTCGGACGGGGCGTTTTTCAGATATTCGGGCTTGATCGAGAGCGCATCGATGAGGGCAGCGCGGTCGGCGATCCAGAAGGCGGAACAGTCGAATGTCGTCAGGAGCCATTTGTGAGGGTTGAAGTCGAAGGAGTCCGCGTTGGCAACGCCTGCGAGGATGTGCTGGTGTTCGGGGCAGACGCACGCGGACCCTGCGTACGCTGCGTCGACGTGGAGCCAAAGATTGTGCTCGCGCGAGATGTCGCCGATGGGTTCGAGCGGGTCGAAGGCGCCTGATGAGGTTGTGCCGACCGTCGCGCAGATGAAAAACGGCGTAAGCCCCGCAGCAAAATCGGTTTCGATCGCGCTCTTCAATGCATCGGGCCGCATTGCAAGTGTGTCATCCACATCGATCAGGCGGATGTGGTCACGGCCAACCCCGGCGATCATTGCTGCTTTGACGACGGATGAATGCGCTTGATTCGAGCAATAGACGATCAGGCGCCCGCTGCTGGGGGTTGCGCGCCGGCGTGCTGCGAGCATTGCGACGAGTGTCGCTTCACTTGCGGTGCTTTGGATGACGCCGCCGCCCGTGCTGCTGCGCGAGGTGAACTTTTCGGGCAGAGCAATCATGTCGGCGAGCCAATCGAGGACGCGCGTTTCGACTTCGGTGCACGCTGGGCTCGCGGACCAGAGCATTCCCTGTACACCCAACCCGCTGGAGAGGAGGTCTCCGAGGATGGCGGGCGGGCTGGAGTTCGCTGGGAAATAGCCGAAAAAGTTGGGGGATTGCCAGTGGGTCAGGCCTGGCGTGATGATGCGGTCAATGTCACCGAAGATGGCGTCCCACGTTTCGCCCTGCATCGGCGGAGAGTCTGGGAGCATGTTCTCGATCTGCCCGGGCTCGACCTGCGAGAGGACCGGGAGCGTCTCGACGCGCTCCATGTAGTTGGCGATCCAGTCGATCAGCCGATGGCCCTGCGTGCGAAAATCGTCGGGCGTCATCTCGTTGAGTTCGGTGGACGAAGGCGATTCGTCCTGCTGCGAGGCAGTCACCGTCGTCGGCGCTCTTGTTGCTTCTTGGCAGTGTCAGAGATTTTTTCTTCGACTTCGTTGAAAAATTCTTTCGTGAGCGGGGGGATGCCGGCGCCCGGCACGCCGTACTCTTCAAGCGAGGGCGCTCGGCGGACCCAGCCTCGCAGTTGGCCAAGGAACGCGCGAGCTCGGCCCGTGTTTCCCGCTCCTAAAGCAATGTTCATTTTTTGGAGAAGCTCGCCTGCGCGAACCTGCGCCTGTTTGACGTTCTCGCGGAACTCCTGCTGGTATGCGTCTGCATCGAGGCCGACTTCGACCCAATCATCGAAGCCGAGCATGTGGGCAAGCTCGTCTTTGTTGTCGGCGGCGCCTTTGGCGAGTTGGTACTTCACGGCATCGATCGAGTTGAACGTCAAAATCTGACTGTCCGTCGAGACGATGTACTGTCCGCCCAGATCGTCGCGCCACGTTATTTTTCCGTTGCCGTCGATGTCACACGACAGGTCAGAAGGCACTTCCATGGCGTGCATGATGAGGGGATTGTGGTTTCCTCGTCTGGAGATTTCACGCATCATCCGAAAGATTCGTTCGAGATTTTCGCCTTCAATGGCTTTGGCGCGGCCTCGGGTGTAGGTGTACGCGGTCGCGGCGCCGATATTCCCCTCCTTCATCATGTAAATTTCTTCACAGGTGATCGCGGTCATCGCGGCTGCGGAAATCGCAGACTCGATCCACATCACGACTCGATAGTTGGGTTTGATCTCTTTTTCAATGACGTCGGAGAGCTTGAAAATCTCAGAGAGGGAGCCTCCTCCGGAGTTGATCCGAAGAACCACGATGTCCGGGTTGTCATCTTCAAGCAGCTTGACCGATTTGGACAGCGCCTTGGCGTTCATGAACGGGCCGACTTCTTCTTCGAGCGTGATGAAGGCGAGTTTGCGTGTGGTCGATGGAATCTCGCTGGAGGCGATGATGCGCGAGTTTGAAGCGTCAGAAGTCTGAGGCTTGGGAGCGGACGCCGGCGATGGAGCGGGCTTGGCGGGCGCGGGGTCGGGAGAGGGAGTGTCGTCGCGGTCGATGCTTCGAATCTTTGATCGGAGAAGAATCTCGGACCGTTCGAGGTCGCCAATCTTGTAGGTGATGAAGATAAAGTCATCACTTTCGCGGGTGATGATGCCTTCGATGACTCGGCCATCCTTGAGATGCACGGTGTCAGCGATGCTCGGCAAGCATGCGAAAAGAGCGATGAGCAATGCCAGGGTTGTAATCAGTGTTCGTTTCATGGTCGCCACCTTCGGTGTGGTTGAATGTTGAGCGCGAGACAGGCTGGCGCCGGTTGGATGTTCATCGGCGCTGGTTGGATTTGCGGATCGCTTCGCGGAGCTTTTCGATCTGAACATCAATGTTGGATCGACTCTGCCCGGTGGGGTCAAAAACTTCTTCGTAGGCGGTCAGCAAGCTGCGGATCTGTTTGAGGATGTTGATTTTTTTGCCCTCGGGAGAGGCTTTGCTTCGGCTACCTCGTCCGCCACGGTTTCGCCCGCTCTCTTTCAGCCGTTTTTGCAATCGATGGATCTCGTCTTCGGTGCGGTCGATGCGCTGGCGCCAGTCAGAGAGAATCTGCTTGGAGCGCCCGTCAATGACGGTGTAATCGCGCGAGAGATTGAGCTCGAAGGCGAGGTCGTCCATCTGGTCGACCGTTCCCTTGGACAGGAGAAGATTCTGCGCCAAGTCGGCATCGAGAGTCAGGACATCGTCCCCCTCGAAGGAAAATTCGTCTTTGTTGTCGCCTACTCCGTCATCGGTGAGGATGACCCAGCCGTCGCCATCTTCCGGGCGAGGCTCCCAGGTGATGTATTGCGGCTTGCCGCCTCTCCAACGCACGGCGAGCCAGGCTTCCTTGAGCGACATGGCGCGGATGAGGATCGGGTTGTAGCCGCCCGTGATGGCGAACCCTTCAGCGTGGCCGATGCGGAGAGAAATCTGTTTGAGGTTGACTGTTTTGTCGCCCATGTCGAAGTCGGAAAGATCGCCGATGCCTCCCATTGTGCCATCGGTCATGAAATAGATTTCGGGGCCGATGAAAGGCAGGAACGCAGCTCCGAACTCGGCTCGCTTGATCCAAAAAACAATTCGACGCCCATCATCAATCGCCTTTTCAATGATCGGGCTGAGCGCTTCAGCGGTCCAGAGCCCGTCAAAGGCTCGCGGGCGAGAGCCGGCGTTCATCTTGATGACAATGACATCCGGGTTGTAGGAGATCGCATCGTCGAACACTTTTTCAAGAGGTGTTTTGGTGATATCTCTGCCGAGATCGCCGTTGAGTGTGATGAGGTAGACGCGGTCGCCGTCGGATGAGTCCGCGTTTGTTTTAGTTGTTGTCGAGGGGATCTCTTTGGCGAACCCAGTGGTGGGAGCTTTCTTAGGCGGGGTCGCCTCTGCGGGGCGAACGTTGCGCTCGATCGAAAGGATTTCGCTCTTGCGGTAGGTGGTTGGCGCCTTGATCCCTTTGACGATGACGAGAATCTCAATCTGCGTGCTCGTCTCGGAAAGAATCTTTCCTTCGATGACTCTGCCGTTTTGGAGGATGATCCGGTCAATCCCATCGGCGGGTTCGTCGGCAGTCTGCTGGACTGCTGCGGGCGCTGACGTCAATGGCAAACCGGTGGCGATCAGCATTGCTGACGCGCCCAGAAGTGTTGCGATCAACGTTCGGTGACGGATTTTGAACATGCGGTGCATCCTCGTGGTTCTGTGGTCCAGCCTCTTGGGCGGTCGATCTCGGCAGGCTGTCAAGCGTGCAAGATGGAAGAGCCCCTTCTTCAATGGGAAATGCCAACTATGGAAGTATACGGGCGGTTTGGGATCCGGTTCTAGGAGATTTTATTTCGGCCTGATCGGCTTTATCTGTGCAGGCTGGCTCGGGCTTGCTGGAGAGCCTCGTCAAGGGTCGTGATGACGCCCTCCAGTTGGAGGTCGTAGAGGCGTTGGAGGGTGTCGCCGATGGCTGGGCCGGAGGTAAAACCGATGCTGATCAGGTCGTCTCCGGTCAGGAGAGGAGGCGGGCTGATCCCGACGCCATCCGTTGCCAGTCGTTGAGCGGCCAGGTCAATCTCCGCTGCAGTGTTCGGGTCGATGATGTGGAGGAGAGCCAACGCATCTTGAGAGTGGGGGCTGGCCAGAAGCCGTTTTTGAGCAGCGACTGACAGGTCGTCCCAATTCTGAGCCAAGGATTCGAGCGTCTGGAGAGTCTGAGCCATCCTGCTCGATTCAGCGTTGCTCAGGCACAGCGCGGTGCGCCAGCGAGCGGTCGTTTCCTGTAGCGGCTCAGCGATGGCGGCAAGAGAACTTTGCGTGCCAGATCGGGTCATCGTTCGCTGGATTGCCCATGCGGCGAGCGACATTGGGAACGACGCATCGGGAGCAAGTTGGGAGATCAGGCTGGGAGCGCTTGATTGGGTCGAGATCGGTTCTTCGTTGAGGGCGGGCGCGTCCAGACCCAGCGACTCCATCAGTTCGATGGCGCGATTTCGATTTGGCGATGCCAGCATTTTTCTGAGTTCATCGCCGATGCGCTCCCGGCTGACGCCTTGCAGTTCGCTGGCGTGCTGGCGGATGGACTCTGCGGTTGGGGCTTCGATCTCGAAGTCGAGCCGGGCGGCGATCCGGACTGCGCGGAGGGCGCGAAGATGATCTTCCGCGAGCCGGGCGTTGGGGTCACCCACTGCGCGAAGAATTTTTTTGCGCAAATCGTCGACGCCGCCAACGTAATCAATGACTTTGCCCTGAATGCAGCACTGAGAATCTGAGTGGTCCCCTGGCGCAAGGGGATCGAGAAAGAGAGCGTTGATGGTGAAGTCTCGCCGTTGGGCGTCGGAGGGCGCATCGGAGTAGTGCACAACATCGGGTCGACGCCGATCGGTGTAGGCGCCCTCCTTTCGGAAGGTGGCGACTTCGACAGAATCTGAGCCGAAGCGAACGATCATGACGCCGAAGCTGGCGCCGACCTCGTTGGAGCGATGGAAGAGTCGTCGCACCTGGTCAGGCGTCGCATCGGTGGCGATGTCGTAGTCCTGCGGGAAAAGTCCGAGAAGTTCATCGCGGACACAGCCGCCTGCAAAATAGGCGGTATGCCCCGCATCTTGGAGCGTGCGAACGATCCGAACCGCGATGTCGCGCTGTGATTGCATCTGGCGCTCAGTGTAAGGCGGACGGTCGCTTGAAGAAATACGATTATTTATTTGAACTGCACCGCAGTCAGGGTAGACTGTAATACTTGAGTCGTTGATCATTTGCCTGCTGAGGGGTGGGCATTGAGGGGATTGAAGGAGGGAGCTCCTTCGTTCATCAAAAGAGAGAGAGAACATCATGATTTGTGCACGCACATTTTTTGCAACCGTCGTCATCTCGGCTGTGTCTGCTCCGGCGGTGTTGGCGTTCCCGGAGGGCGCTCCATCTGGTTTTGATGGAAGCCCTGCGAGCGGTTTCACTTCGTGCAGCTTGTGTCACACGGGGTCGATGGGAAGTGGCAGCGTTCAGATTCTGGGGGCGCCCGCTCGATACACACCCGGCAACATCTACGATCTCACGGTGCGTGTTTTTGATCCCGCGCAGTTCGGGGCCGGCTTCGAACTGAGTGTGGAAACACCCTCCGGCTTACACGTTGGCAATCTCAGTCTGAACGACCCCATCAGAACGCAGTACGCCAGTGGCGATATCAACTTTGTGACTCAAACTCTGACGGGCCACAACATGAGTGAAGCGAACTGGGCGTCCAATGGGAACAAGGCTGATTTTGTGATGCGATGGATCGCGCCGGCTGCCAGCGCCGGGCCGATTGATTTTTATGTCGCAGGAAACGCGACCAACGGCAACTTCTCCGCCTCGGGCGACACGGTGTATTTGCTCTCCGTCCCGTCGCAGTTCAACTCCTGCCCGCCGGACCTGAATGGGGATGGCTTCGTCAACGCGGCGGACCTTGCGTCCATGCTCGCTGCGTGGGGCACGAACAATCCCAATGTCGACACCAACGGCGATGGCGTTATAGACAGCGCTGATCTGGCGGGGCTGCTCGCGGTGTGGGGGATCTGTCCGTAAAGCGATTGCCCGCGCGGGCCAGTGCAAAAAGCACGGCGAGAAAAGCGGTCACTCCAAGGATCGGCCAGAGCAGAGGCAAGCCAATTAGTCTTTGGTTGATGCAGACCCACGCAAACTGGCCGACGCACAGCACAGAGATGACCACGATCGTCGGATTGCGCGGGATGATCTGCACCATGACGGCGCCGACGGGTGCTGCGATCGCAACGACGGGAGCAGCGGCGAGCCAATGCCCGTACATCGCCGGTTCGACATGTCCGAGCGCAAGGTGACTGAAGAAACCGACCACAGAGGTGTACGCCATCGCGATGACCGAGGTCGGCACCGCGATTTTCAGATCGGCGCGATAGAGCAACACGAGAACCGCATAGAGGATCATGTTCATCCCGACGCCTGTGATGGACGCAGCGATCCCGCCGAGCAGCCCGAGCAAGATTCCGATCTCGCGGTCGAAGTTGGATGATGTTCGCCGGATGCCTTGGGCTGAAACGATCGCGCGCAGCTTGAGAATGTTGATCAGGCCGAACGATGCCCAGATGATCGAAAAGACGAGCTTGACCGTTAGATCGTTGACGCGGGGCGCAATGAATGCGGCGCCGATCGGCGTGGAAATCGTCGCTCCCACCAGGCACCACAGAAGGAGTCGCCCCTCAAGGGGTTGGCGTTTGCACAGGATGTAGAACGTTGCGGACACCATGCCGATGGACTGGATCGCCAGGCTGAAATCGCGTCCGATTGCAGCGGGTTCATTGAAAAGGAGCACGAGGATGGGAAAGCCGACCGTGCCGCCGCCCAGTGGTGTTGAGCCGGCGAAGTACGCGCCCGCAGCCATCGCGGTGGCGATCGGCCAGTGGTCAGCAAGGGAGGTCCACTTGCCGCTGAGTGTGACGTATGCGAGCCATGCGGTGAAGAACACGGCGAGCCAAAGGACAAACAGTTTCATGCGCGGTTTCTTTACAGGGGGAAACGGCGACAGCATGTGGTTGGCAGTGCTCACAGCGGGTGATCGTAAACAGTTCTTCGTTGGGCGGTGTTGCCATGCTGAGGCAATGGGTGGATCATGCCATCCATGGCGTATATCCAAACGATTCCAGAGTCCGAAGCGACCGGCCCGCTTGCTGAGCTGTACAAACGAGTTGCCTCACCCGATGGCTCCGTCGACAACGTGATGAAGATTCATTCGCTCAACGTCGAGGCGCTCCGCGCGCACTTTGAGCTCTACATCACGGCTCTGCACAAACGATCGCCACTCTCACGGATCGAAAGGGAGTTGGTCGGCGTGGTCGTCAGCATCGCCAACGGATGTCTCTATTGTCAGAAACATCATGCAGCGGGTCTTGAACGGATCGCAGCAAAGACACGACCTGGTTTGGGAAAGGCTGTGCTGGCCGGCGATGGTTCACCGTTGACCGAACGGGAGCGCGCGATGGTGGTCTATGCAAAGCGTCTGACGACTGAGCCGGGCGCGGTGTCCGCTGGGGATATTGAGCTACTCAGAAAGGCGGGGCTCGACGATCGCGCGATCCATGATTTGGCGCAAGTGGTCGCGTATTTTTGCTACGCCAACCGGATGGTCACCGGGCTGGGTGTTGATCTCGAAGGCGACGGCATCGGCCAACATCCCGTGATTGCAAAGCCCTCTCCCTTGGGAGAGGGTGGCTGAGCGGAGCGAAGTCGGG
>CAYMQF010000004.1:20893-22645 GCA_964392425.1 uncultured Phycisphaeraceae bacterium | reverse complement strand
GTGATTGCAAAGCCCTCTCCCTTGGGAGAGGGTGGCTGAGCGGAGCGAAGTCGGGCGCGTAATATCCAAAGAAAGTGCGCCAAATGTTTTTTCTTAGCTACCCACGGATTCGAATCCGTGGGCTTTGGGAGGCGACTGTTTCATGTAGAGGTGGATGGACATGGAGCTGTAGTGATGCGTCTCCGGGCCGAGTGCGCCATCGATGGGGAGCAACTCAGCAGTATCTTCATCAGGAGCTGGCATCCCTTTTTCCACCTTGGCGATCGGCTTGGGCGTGCGGAGAATCGCGTAGCCGGTGTCATCGAGCAGTTGAATGAATCGGCCCAGTTGGCTCAGGCATCGCTGCCTGGCGCCCGGCTCATGGATCAGCGCGTACGGCGGATCGAAGAAAATAAGGTGTACCGGGCGAGGGGCTGCAGCGATCGTCGAGGCTGCCAGCGCATCACCGATGATGACCTGCGATTGTGCCGCGACATCGAGTTCGTCGATATTGGATTGCAGGATTTGTGCGATATGTCGGGACTTTTCGACGAAGACACATTCGCTGGCGCCTCGTGAGAGCGCCTCCAATCCGATCGACCCCGTTCCAGCAAAGGCGTCGATGATCCGCACCCCTTCGAGGTGCCCTCTGAGGAGGTTGAAGACGGATTCGCGCAGCCAGTCAGGCGCCGGCCGGGTGGTCGCAGCGTCCTCGGGTGTGTGGAGCCGACGTGATCGAAACTGTCCAGCAATGATCCGCATGGGTGCGATCCAACCATCGGGCGCCGTCCGCGTCAAGTCGGTTGTTTGCCCGCCTTGCTGGTGGCCCATAGAGTGGCATCGACGATCGTGCCCAGCATGGCTGGTCATTTGATCCCGTTTTCATATTGATTTGAACCTCGCCAGTCCGTGTTTTTCCACGATCTGGTTTGCTGGAGAAGACGATGGACAGGCGCCTATTTACCTCTGAATCAGTCTCCGCCGGCCACCCAGACAAGGTCGCCGACCAGATCTCCGACGCGATCCTCGATGCGATGCTCAAGCAGGACCCGATGTCGCGCGTCGCGTGCGAGACGATGGTTTCGACGGGGATGGCGATCGTCGCGGGCGAAGTGACGACCAACGCCTACGTCGAAGTGCCTGAACTGGTGCGCGAGACGATCCGCCAGATCGGCTACACCGAGCCAGCCCTCGCGTTTGATTATGAAACGTGCGCGGTGCTCAGCAGCATCAAGCAGCAGTCGCCCGATATTGCGATGGGTGTCAACACGGGAGGCGCCGGGGATCAGGGAATGATGTTCGGCTACGCCTGCCGGGAGACGGCGGAGTTGGACCCGGATGCGTACATGCCGCTACCGATCTTCATTGCCCATCGGCTCGTCGAACAACATGTCAAAGTGCGCGAGGCAAACAGCGCCGTCACCGGGCTTCGTCCCGATGCAAAGAGCCAGGTGACGCTCGAATACGACGGCGCCAAGCCTGCGCGTGTCGACACAGTGGTCCTGTCCACACAGCATGGACCCGAATGGAACGAAAAACAAAGCGATCTGCACGCAGCGGTGATCGAGCACATCATCAAACCTGTGCTTGGTTCGATGTGGAACGATGATGTGACCATTCACGTCAACCCGACGGGGCGTTTCGAGATCGGCGGGCCACACGGCGATGTCGGGCTGACCGGGCGCAAAATCATCGTCGACACCTACGGCGGAATGGGCCGGCACGGCGGAGGCGCCTTCAGCGGCAAAGACCCGACCAAGGTCGACCGATCCG
>CAYMQF010000004.1:17121-20793 GCA_964392425.1 uncultured Phycisphaeraceae bacterium | reverse complement strand
CGGCACGGCGGAGGCGCCTTCAGCGGCAAAGACCCGACCAAGGTCGACCGATCCGCTGCATACATGGCGCGCTATGTCGCCAAGAACATTGTCGCAGCGGAGCTTGCGGACGTGTGCGAAGTGCAGCTTTCCTATGCGATCGGTGTTGCGGAGCCGACCAGTGTGCTGATCGATTGCCAGGGGACAGCCAAAGAGGATGAGTCGCGCATTGCCCGCGCGGTTCGTGAGGCCTTCCCGCTGACGCCGGACGGCATCATCGAGACATTGGGCTTGCGCAAACCGATCTATCAAACGACCGCGGCACACGGGCACTTTGGGCGCAAGCCGGATGGCGATTTCTTTACGTGGGAGAAGCTCGATCGCATCGAAGCGCTCCGAAGCGCGATGTAATCGAGAGCTTTGAAACAGCTTTATTCTGAGGCTGTGCGTCGGGAGCTTGGCCCTGCAGCGCGAACCGTCGCGGCGCTCATTCCGGGCATCGGGAAGTGTTCGCTCAGCGCCTCAGCAAGATCGTCAGGCGCCGAGAGAACGAAATAGCACGCCTGTCCGAAGTGACGCAGCGCAAAACGCATAGCGCGCAATAGATGTTCGTGTGTGGTGGCGACACGGATTGCGCCGCCGTCGAGCCTCATTGGGAGCATCCGGAACTGCCAAGCCTGTCGGCGTTCGATCATGTCCAGGACGGTTGGGTCCACCGGCTCCTGCGTCGGGTCGACGTGCTCTGCGATCTGTGAATACTGGCTCGCCCACGCGTTTTCGATGATGTCCGGAGCAAGATCAAAGAGCTCCTCAGCGATGACGCCAAAGGGCCGGTGGGTTTTTTTCTGTACGTCAAGAATTTCGTCGACCTGATCGGCGGTCAGAGCGCCCTGCGTCACCAACACTTCACCCAGTTGAACAGACATGATTCGCCTCCTGTAAACATCAGCAAGACACGATCTCGCTTGCAAGATGATCGGCGCGTTTGGATCGCAAGGCTCGCTGTGTTCGTCTGGATTTGATCGAGAGGGACGACCTGCACTGCGCACGCGGGCGGAGCGTGTGGCGCGACTCATGCGGAAAAAAATGCACACATTGTGCGAGTATGTGAAGATATGATTTGCACCTGAAATGGAACGGTTTCTCTGCGTTTGAAATGGGGCAGGCGAGGCCGAGAACCGGATGGCTTCTTCTCGGTTGGCGGGATTCGATAGGATTCGGGCCTGATTGCAGAAAGGAATCGTTTTCAGACGTTGCCTATGGATCGCACCAAGTTTGCCTCTGATGCTGAAGAACTGGCTGCCTATGACGCGCTGCCCGAGCGGTTTGACGCGCTGAAGCGTCAGTTGGGCGAAGTGGTCGTCGGGCAGGAAGCGATCATCGAGCATGTGCTGATCGCGACGTTCTGCCAAGGGCATGTGCTGTTGATCGGCGCCCCGGGGCTCGCCAAAACGCTGCTGATCCGTGCGCTCGCTGCGTCGCTCGATCTTTCGTTCAACCGGATCCAGTTCACCCCTGACCTGATGCCTGCCGATATTCTCGGGTCCGAGATTCTTCAGACGGATCCCGCGACAGGCGAGCGGTCGATGCAGTTTGTGCCCGGTCCGGTATTCGCCAACGTGATCCTCGCTGACGAACTGAACCGCACGCCTCCCAAGACGCAGGCTGCATTGCTTGAGGCGATGGAAGAGCAGCAAGTGACGATCGCTGGCGCCACCCGGCCGTTGGGTTCGCCCTTCCTCGTCATGGCGACGCAGAACCCGATCGAGCAGGAGGGGGCGTATCCGCTTCCCGAGGCGCAGCTTGACCGGTTCCTGTTCACGCTGAATATGGATTATCCGACCCACGAAGAGGAGCGCGCAATCGCCCAGGCGGGGGCTGCGTTCACCAAGCGGGTGGAGACTTTGACGCCGATCTTCGACGGGCATGAGTTGAATGGCTTGCGCGATCTGATCGGACGCACGCCTGTCAGCGAGCATGTCGTCGACTATGCGGTTCGGCTGGTTCGATCGACTCGGCCGGGCGATCCGCTGTGTTCTGAGACGATGAAGCCGATGATCGAATGGGGGGCTGGCCCTCGCGCGGGTCAGGCGTTGCTCCTCACGGCCCGGTGCCTGGCTGCCCTGTCAGGTGAGCCGACGCCGACCGTCAGCCATGTCCGTCAGCTTGCGCCAGCAGTCCTGCGGGGGAGGATCCTCCTCGCCTATGCTGCACTGACGCAGGGTGTGACAGCGGACGATCTGATCGAAATTGCCCTGAAACAAGCTGATCGCCCCATGTAAAAAGTGAGATTTCGGACTTTATTCAGGTTTTTTGTTGAACTTGGGTAGTTTGGATGCGTACAAATACACGCAGGCACAGGCATTCGTTAGTTCAGTTCGGATCAAGCAAGGCATAGGCCCTGCGCCCGTGCATGTCCGAAAATGTTTGTGCTTTTCGGATCCATAACGATTGATCTGTCGAATCATCATTCGACCACAGTTCTCTCTCTTCTCCTCCGCGACCCGTGGCCCACCAGCTGCGGGTCGATTTCTTTTTTGCCAGCACCTGCATGGCAGGCATTCAGCCCTGAATCGGAAGCGCGATCGACGGCACTGGCGACATCCGCAGAGCTATGCGATAATAGTCGGCTTGACGCTCCGTTCGCGGCGCCGCTGTAGCTCAATTGGTAGAGCGCGTGATTTGTAATCTCGAGGTTGTGGGTTCAAGTCCCACTGGCGGCTTTCTTCCTTCTCGAATCGTTCCTTTGGAAGGTCAGTTCGGCTCATCGGTCAGATTATTCATCCAACCAATCCCCCAAAGGATGCGACGCACATGGCTCTTCTCTCTGGAAAAACAGGTTTGATTTTCGGCGTCGCCAACGACCGCTCCTACGCCTTCCACATCGCCAAGTCACTTGTCGAGCATGGCGCCCACTGCGCGTTTACATCGCTGCCCGGCGAGAAGAACGAACGGCGGACTGGCAAAGCCGTGGGGAAGCTGGACATCGCAGACGCGTGGATCCACCCTTGCGATGCGGGAAGCGATGCCGATCTGGATACAGTCTTTGGGGAATACACCTCGGCACATGACCGTTTGGATTTTGTGATTCATTCGATCGCGTTTGCCGATCGGCAGTGGTTGGCGCCTGGCAAGTTCACTGACACACCGCGCGAGGCGTATCGCGATGCGATCGATATTTCCGCGTACACACTTGCTGCGATGGCGCAGCGGGCGCGCGAGCCGATGGCAGCGACCGGCGGCGGGTCCATCCTTGCGATGAGCTATTTCGGCGCTGAAAAGGTGGTCCCAGGCTACAACGTCATGGGCGTTGCCAAAGCGGCGCTGGAGTGCACGTCGCGCTATCTCGCTGCGGAGCTTGGGGCGCACAATATTCGTGTCAATACGATTTCGGGCGGGCCGTTGCGAACGCTTGCTTCCAGTGCGGTGGGCGGGATTGACACAATGCTTGAGCACACGCCTCAGCGGGCGCCGTTGCAGCGCAATGTCGAAGGGAACGAGGTCGGGAGTGCTGCGGCTTTTCTCGTCAGCGATCTATCGTCAGGCGTCACCGGCGAGAATCTCTACGTCGATTGCGGCGTGAACATCATCGGCATCTGATTCGGCGCGATGGTTTGCTGCGCAGCCGTACACTGTGTCCATGACCACCAGCACCGAAAGCCTGACCGATGCGTTGACACAGCAGGATCGCCG
>CAYMQF010000004.1:12128-17021 GCA_964392425.1 uncultured Phycisphaeraceae bacterium | reverse complement strand
GCTCCTGACCCCAGGCCCGGCGCGGGGCTCGTCGCTGACAACGTTGGCGATCCCGAGCTATGGCCATCCCGTGATCCGGCTCGGCGCAACTGTGCTCGCGCAACGGCTCTCGATGCGCTGAGTGAACTGCTCGACACGGTGGGCGAGCGGTGCGCAGCGTTTGTGATTGAGCCGTTGATGCAAGGCGCCGGGGGCATGGTCGAACAGCCGGATGGGTTTTTATCGCGAGCGGTGGAACTGTGCAGGGCGCATGGCGTGCTGGTCATCGCTGATGAGGTGGCGACGGGGCTGGCGCGCACCGGCGCGATGTTCGCATGCGACCATGAACGCGTCCGGGCGGACATTGTCTGCATCGCAAAGGGACTGTCAGGCGGATATCTCCCGCTCGCTGCGACGCTGTGCACGGAGACAATCGCGCAGGCTTTTGAAGGTGAACTGAGCGAACAAAAGACGCTCTATCACGGGCACACCTACACCGGCAACCCGCTCGGCTGCGCTGCAGCGATTGCGTCGCTTGAGCTCATCGAAAAGAACAACGTCGTCGCCAACGCTGAGCGGCTCGGCGAGATTATTCGCAGCAGGCTCACCGAGAGTCTGTCTGACCATCCACACGTCGGCGATGTGCGCAATCGCGGCGTGATGACAGGGATCGAGCTTGTGCAAACCAGACAGCCGAACTGGCACTCGTTCGATCCCGATCTTCGCATCGGTGCGCGGGTGTGCGAGGAGGCGACACGACAGGGGCTGATGATCCGCCCGTTGGGTGATTGCGTCGTGCTCAACCCGGCGCCAGCCATGGATGAACCAACACTGCACCGCTTGCTCGACATTCTGATCGACGTGATCGGCGAGTTCTACTATGCCGAAGTGTGACGCGGACTGCCTTGGACCTGTCTGATACGCTAGGCGCTATGAAAGCTGCGATCATTGAAAAATCGGTAAAGCCGGGCGAAGTGGCGGGGGCGATTCGCGTTGTCGAGGATTGGCCGGAGCCTGATATGCCGGGCAGCGGGGAAGTTCTTGTCCGCACGCTCACCAGCGCTCTCAACCACATGGACCTGTGGGTCGCGATGGGCATCCCGGGTGTGGACCTGACGTACCCGCGCGTCTCCGGCTGTGATGGGTGCGGCGTGGTCGAGGCGGTCGGCGCTGATGTCGACAAAGCATGGATCGGTAGGCGGGTGATCTTCAACGCGGCGATCCAGCAGCCTCGGCGTGTGCACCCGGATGATCCGACGAGCGCGACTGCAGCGCCCACCTACGAACTCATCGGCGAGCACACGCATGGCGCCCACCGTGAAAAGTTCATCGCGCCCGCAGCGAATCTTCAGGATGTGGGAGATGCCGACCCGATCGACGCGGCTGCGTTCGGGCTCGTTGCGCTGACCGCCTATGGCATGCTCCGCAAAGCGGAAGTCCGCCCCGGGCAGCTTGTTCTCATCACCGGCATTGGCGGCGGCGTGGCGACGGCAGCTTTGTCGATTTGTAAATGGATGGGCTGTCGGGTGTGTGTGACGAGTCGGCATCAGTGGAAGCTCGACCGCGCGATGGAGCTGGGAGCGGACTCCGGCGTGCTCGATGAGGGAGGCGACTGGTTCAAAGAAGTTTTCCGATGGACTGGCAGGCGAGGCGTTGATGTCGTGGTTGACTCCATCGGTAAAGCGGTGCATCAGAACTGTCTGGCGAGTTTGACGCCGGGCGGCTGCTTTGTGACGTGCGGGAACACCAGCGGGCCAATCGCGCAGACCAACCTTGCCCGCATCTTCTGGAATCAACTTCGCGTGCTCGGGTCAACGATGGGGAGCAACGATGAGTTTTCCGAAGTGGTCAGTCTGTTTCGGGCGGGCCATGTGGCGCCGGTGGTGGACTCGGTGCATGAGTGGAGCGAAGCGCCTGCTGCGTGGAGTCGGCTCGAAGAGGGCGCGCAGTTTGGCAAGATTGTGCTGCGCTGGGATGGCGATGCTCAGTAGTAGGATCAGCTTCAATAAAGCACTTTGAGCTCGGCGCCCGTGTAGTAGTGCTTGAGGATGCTTCGGGCGCTGGCGCCTTTTCTTGCAAGACCTTCCGCGCCAAACTGGCAGAGGCCCACGCCATGCCCGTACCCGCGACCGTTGATTGTCACCACATCGCCGTCGATGCGAATCTCCATATCGCCGCTCCAGACTTTGGAATCTTTGGCGGGTTTGCCAAGACCTGACGAGCCGTCGTGGTTGAACGCGAGTCGAAGACTTTCAGCGCTGATGCGCCAGGAGGCGCCTTGTCGATCGGTGATGGTGTAGGTGGCTGGCCTTTGTGCAGGGTTGCGCCGGGTCTGCCGAATCGATCGCAGGCTTGTAAGCGATCGAATCTTCATGCCTCGCGCAGCGCCAAAGGCGCGCAGGCGAGCGACCAGAGTGTTCGTCGAGCGCTGAACGGTCCAGCGATAGCGCGGCGAAAACTCGTCCGGGCAATCGTGGGGGACTCCCTGAATCGGCGCTGCGAGGTTGAACTCGAAGCCGGAGCTGATCGGCCAGGTGTCGCGCGCTGAGGCAGGTCGTCCGCCGCAGGTGCTGGAGTAGTACGCGCGGAGGATGGCGTTTTGATAGGTAAGGACGATGCCCCGCGTTCGCCGGACAGCTCGTTTGGCGCGGTCGCTCGCGTCGGCGCCGCCGTACTCTTGATCGCGCGTGGTGCTTTGCAGATCGAAGCTGGAGCCCAACGCGAGTCGGCGTTGCCGTTCGTTGAGTGCGTAGCTGCGCGCTGCAATCGCCTGCGCTTCGTAGGTCGTCTCCGACCAGCCGGGATACAGCTCGCGCGATAACACGCCGGGCAGGTATTGCTCGATGGAGACATGTTCGACGACATCAAAGGTGTTGTCGGAGTTGGCCGAGAGGACGATGGCGCCGAGATACGCCACGCTGTCAACGGTGAGTGTGTGGCTGGCGGTGTCGAACTGCAGCGGTGAGTTTGATGAATAGGACCGCGATCGGCCTTTCCCATCGCGCACGACATAACGCGAGCCGGTCAGGCGGACCGTCACGGGGGGGACGAGGGATCGGGATCGTCTTCGGCCTGAGGTGACGGGGCCGACGCGGAGCCGTTGGGCGCCTGCGAGTTCGACAGTCTGAGTGTGAGAGACGACGCGAACGCGGACGGTGACTTCGCCCGTCCTCATCAACGAAACGTTGCGAACTGTCGCAGCAGGCTGAGGCGCAGATGATCGTGTCGGCGCCAGCGAGAGCATCGGCATGGACAACAACAAGACAACCCCCGCGAGCCATGCAGCTCGCAGAGCACCGGGCAGCCCAGCAGTGTGTGTGCGTCTCTCCATTGGCCCAATGAGCTTCAGGCGCCGGGGAACGGACCGAATCGGCGACGGTGAATCATTCCTCAGTGTCGATGTTTCGCAACTGGAGATGGACTTCTTCGAGCTGTTCCTTGACCTCTTCAAGCGAAGTTTGGCCGAAGTTTTTCACACCCATCAGCTCGGCTTCGGTGCGTGCTGCGAGTTCGCCGATGGTGTGGATGCCGAGCGACTGGAGCGCTTTGCGGGCGCGGACGCTCAAGTTGAGATCATTGATGGATCGCTCAAGCGAACGCTCGGCGCCGCTCTGGCGAGCCTGATCGTAAATCTGCCGACGGATGTGCCGTTGCGCTTCTTCAGCACGCTGACCGAGGCGCAGCCCACGGGCGTTGAGCATGTCGCGGATTTCAATCATCGAGGCTTCGCCGAAGTTTTTGTACGACAGCAATTCGCTCTCCGAAACGCGGAGGAGATCGCCCAGCGAGCGAATGTTCATCTTCTTCAGGCAGTTTCTTGCGCGGACAGTCAACTCGAAGTCAGTGACGGGGGTGTCGAGCATCGCATTGCGCCGGAGAAGGTCACGGTCGAGCTCCTCGTCGTAATACATGTCGCGCGATGCAAGGACATCTTTCATGAAGAGATTGGCTCTCTCATGGTTGGGGTCGGTGTCGAGCACCTGCCTCAGGCATTTCTCCGCCTGAACGTAGTTGCAGTCGTCTTCGTGGAGGACCGCGAGGTTGATGAGAGCGTTGATCGGTGCGGGCTGGGTGTTGACGCACAGCTCGTACATCGCGATCGCCTCTTCGTCCTCGCCGGACAGGTCCAGCAGGCGACCGAGCTGGAAGAGCGCTTCGGTGTTGGTGGGGTTGGATGCGATGGCTTTGCGAAGTTCAGCGATGGCTTCCTCGCGCTGCCCGGACTGAGAAGCCTCGACCGCACTTGATGTGTGGCGCTGGGAAGCCTCCATTTCGGACTGACTTGGTTGTGACGCTCCGATGACCGTGTCCATCACGTCTTGCTGCATGGGTGGCTCCGCTCTCTGGCAATGAGTTGCATGATGCTTGGGCAGCGACGGTTCGCCACCCTGTAGGCAGAATATCGCAGTGTACGGTTATTTTGGAGGATTCTCAAGCGGGATCGACCCCGGCGGGGGTGGTCAGCAGATCGATACGCCGCCACGCGCCTCGATGGAAGCGCCACGTCATGACCAGCCCGAGGACGATGATGTACACGCCAGCCGCGATCCACGGTCCCAGGCTCCTCCATTGAGGCGCCAGCGTCATCACTGTCCAGCCGCCTCCCACGATGAGAATCCACGCGATCGCAGCACTGACCAGCCCCGGCCAAAGGGTGTCGCCTGCCCCGCGCAAAGCCCCGCTGAGCACGATCCCCAGAGCATCAAAGAGCTGGAAAAGCGCTGCGACGATCATCAGCTTGGAACCGAGCGAAACCAGTTGTGCGATCTCTTCGGGTTCATATTCAGAGCCGACGAAGAGCATGACCGCCTGTTCCCGGAAGACGACAAAGCCGATCGCGAGAACCCCCATGTAGCCCATCGCGAGTTTGGAGCCTAGCCAGGCGCGGTGAGCCGCCCCGTCCAAATCACCAGC
>CAYMQF010000004.1:4358-12028 GCA_964392425.1 uncultured Phycisphaeraceae bacterium | reverse complement strand
TAGGACGTGCGCGTCGCGTAGGCGCGGTGGAAGGCGGGCGAAAGGAACACGATCATCGGGATGGCAAACTCGACCGCCCCGCCGATCACCGTTGCGTAGCCCGCGCCGTGGATGCCCATTGCGGGCAGGCCGAGCTTGCCGAAGATGAACACATAATCCAGGCCGAGATTGACGAGGTTGCCGATGATGGTGGCGAACATGATCGTCATCGGGCGATGGACGCCGTAGAAGAAATGGCTCATCGCGCGGGCCGCCATCGTGAAGAACGCCCCAGCCAGAAGGATTCTCGCGTAGTCGATCTCGAACCCTTCCATCCGCGGTGAGTGGCCCAGGCTTCGGAAGATCGGCCCCACCATCAGGGCAAAGAGCAGCATGCCGAGCCAGCCGAAAAAGCAGAGCCGCAGGGCATTCCACGCATAGGGCGGACCGTTCTTTGGACGACCGGCGCCGAGATTCTGCGCGACGAATGTATTGACGACAGAGGTCAGCCCAAAAAACATCGCGATGGGGAGGAAGGCTGCGATCGCGCCGTTGCCCTGTGCTGCGAGCGCTTCGGGGCCGAGTTTGCCGACCATCCAGGCGTCGATGAACTGCTTGAGGGGATACGAAACCATCGTGACGATGGTGGGCCCCGCCACGCTCATCAGTTCAGCAGTCGCCGAGCGAGGCGAGCGCAAAGTCAGATTGGTGGGGTTGTGAGTAGCCATAAAGTGGTCAGCAGAGCAAGCGGGGAGTGTAGGCTCTGCGGGAGTGGGGGCGGCTGTGATATCATCAACGGCTATGACGAAAGCTGCAGAACCTGTTGAGTCGCCCGTTTCGGTGTCTGTCACTCCAGCTGATGGGGATGATTCCCTGCAAGCCACCCTTGAGGCGATTCTGCTCACTGCAGATCGACCGGCGTCTTCCAAGCGATTGGCTGAGGCGATCGGGCTCGGCAGCGAGGATGGCCCAACGCGCGTCGGCGAACTGGCTCACCAACTCAACGAGCACTATGAGAAGACCGGGCGAGCCTTCCGCATCGAAAAAACGGCTGGCGGGCTTCGGCTGATGACACTTCCCGAACATGCAGACGCAGTGGCGGCGTATCACAATCTTGGAGCGTCGGGACGACTGAGCCGGGCGGCGATTGAGACGCTCTCGATCATTGCGTATCGCCAGCCGATCACCCGTGCTCACATCGAAGCGATCCGAGGCGTCGCGTGCGGCGAAGTGCTCCGATCACTTTTGGAGCGTCGGCTCATTGCGATCACCGGTCGAGCTGAGGAAGTCGGCAGGCCGATCCTGTATGGCACAAGCAAAGAGTTTCTTGACCAATTTGGGTTGGCGTCACTCAAGGACCTCCCACCAGTTGGCGAAGCGGACGGCGGATCAGAGCCCTGAGCGCAAGCGATGGGTTGGCTTTTGGCGGAGGATCGGATTGCACATGGAACTTCATAAACGATGCGCTCTTGCACTGTGTCTTGTGTCTGCTGTGTTCGTGCTGCTGGCGACTGGCTGCACTTCCTATTCGCTGCAGGGGAAGGTCATCGCCGGCGACATCAGCTACATCGCGGTGGTCGATGCGAGCGACGAACGATTCGACGGCCCCGGCTTGGTTGGCGCCTCACTTTCGCTTGAAACTGATCCGGGCAAACTCAAACGCGAGCATGTTGGAGATGCGGTGAGCAGTTCCGATGGGTCATTCTCCATTCGTGTCAATCGGCCCGGAGCGGGGCTGCTGATCTACGACGTCGGGATCCGGGTCCAACGCAACGGCTACGAAGGGGTCCAACAGATTTTCCGTCTCCCGTCGAGTGGCAAACGAATTTTGGTGATTCTTCGCCCCGGCGTGGACCAGCTCGACGATGAAGAGGAAAGCCTGATGGAGCAGTTTGACCGCTTCAAGCAGCGCTGACTTTGGGTGGATCCGATGCGCCCGCGGAGCCGTACAATCATCTGATGCATATTCGCCGGCGATACCATCTCCACGCACCCGGTTTGCTGTTTATTGGTGTGGCGATTTTGTTGGGATTCGGCGCCGTCAACAGCCAGAACAACCTGATTTTCATCGCGTTTGGTTTATCGCTTGGGCTGATTCTCGCTTCGGGCTTAGTCAGCGGTTCGACGTTGATGCTGGTGCGGGCAGAGCGATTGCCGGTGACGGTCGGCCGAGTGGGCGAGCCTTTGGTCGTGGTGTACCGAGTGCGGAATCGGAGCCGATTCTTTCCCGCGATGGGTTTGGTTGTTGAGGAGGTTCCCGAAAAGGCAAAGCGGGCAAAGAGAAAACGATCAGCCGAGTTCGCGAGCGCAAGCGCCTCGATGGAGACCCCTCGCGCGGCGCTCTTGCACGTTCCCGCTCGTCAGAGTCGTCATGTGACGGCTCATGTGACGCCGACGCAGCGGGGCGAGGTGCGATTTGCAGCGGTGCGAGTCTGGACGGCGTTCCCCAGCGGCGTGTTGAAAAAATCCGTCACGTTTCAACAACCGGGCTCCACGCTCATTCATCCTCGGCTCGTGGATATTTCAACGTCGGTGCTCGAGCATGTGTTCTCATCGCAAGGGCGATCCGAAGCGCTGTCGAATCGGCTTGGGCGAGACGCGGACTTTTATGGTTTGCGCGAATATGTGCCCGGCGACAGCCCGCGCCAGATCGCGTGGCGAGCCAGTGCCCGCACCGATGAGCTTGTGGTGCGGGAGAACTTTGCAACGGTGTCAGCGGACGTGGTGATTGTGATCAGCTTTGCCGATTCTGATCCCGCGTCGAGTCAGGAGCCTGACGATCGCGACGAACTTGCCATCAGTGTGACGGCGAGCTTGGCAAAGGAGGCGCATCGGCGTGGCGCCCGCGTCGTCGTGTCGATCCCCGCGGTCGGACTGCGCGTGGTTTGCCAACCTCGCTTTGAGGAGGCGGGCGGATCGGGCGGCGACTGGGAAATCCAGGACGCCTTGGCGAGAATCAATCTTCATGGAGTCGAGGATCTTCGGCAGTTGCGACCCGCGTCGACTGAGCGAGGCGCCGTCCTTGTGATCCATGCGCATCAGGTGGACCCGTCGGTGGCTCCCGGCGCCGGGGCGCACCTGAGCGCCGCTCGTGTGGCTGCGTCTGACCCGGCGAACTCACAGAAGCCGAGTCTTCAGCCAGTGGAGGCCGCCTGATGTTGACTCGAACACGGCTGCGAGCGCTGATGCACCTGACGGTCGGGCTGGGGATCGCTGCATACTGCGTTGCCGAAGAGGACTGGACGTTAGCGCTGCTGTCGCTGCCGGTGTGGGCGCTTGCCTGGCCGGTGAGCTTCGGGCCGCGCGGCAAGCCGCTACCTCAACCGTTGATCTATTCGGTTGTGCTTGCGGCTCTGGCGTATGCGGGGCTGCGGATTGTCAATGATTCGCATGACCTGATCATCGCGGTGTCGCGTCTGTTGATGTGGCTCCAGATCGCCAAGCTCTACGATCGCTTTACACTGCGCGATCGGGGGATGCTTTTGATTATGAGCATCGCGCTGGTGATCGGCGCCTGCCTGACGAGCAACTCGCTGTTGCTTGGGGTTTTCTTACTCGTCTATCTCCCAGTGATGTTGTGGACTTCGCTTCTGAGCCAGCTTGGAACGCTCGGTCAGCGGTACGGGCGGGAGGCGCCCAAGAGTAAACACGCTGCGCCGAAGCTTCCGGTAAGGCGGTTTCGGTTCGATCTTCTCCAGCTTCTTGGTTTTCTTGCGATCGTGTCGGTGGTCACTTCAGCGGGTGTCTTTGTGTTGGTCCCGCGCGGCGTGGGGGAGGGATTGCTTGGCGGGCTCGGAGTGCCTGCAGGCATGACCAAGACTGGGTTCAATGACAATGTGACGCTCGGTTCTGCTGGGCTTATCAGTGAATCGAAAACGCCGGTGCTTGATCTGAAGGTCCTCGATGACGCGGGCCGCAACATCGGCTCGAAGGATCGGTCGTTTCTGTTGCGAGGCGCCATCCTCAATCACTATCAGGATGGCCGATGGACTCGCAGCGAAGCAACGGCCAAGCGGGATGTGGAAGTTGACATTACCGCGGGGATTCCACAGCCTCTTGCGAGGCCCTCGGCGCAGCATCCCATCTATCGCATCGAAGTGATGATGCATCGCCGGCCGGAAGATCATCTCTTTACCGTGTGGCGGCCGGTGTCGATCACGCTGGAGCGGAGCGGTCGGCTCACCTTTGGACAAAACGATGACGAACTGGCGTTCGCCGGTGAAGGGACGCTGAAATATTCCGTTCGCTGGCAACCGGATGGTGGAGGGGTGGCTGGCGCCCGCTTGCCACCCGCGTTTACACAGGGGCAGATTCAGCAGCTCGCTGCAAGCTTGTTGGAGTCGGTCAATTCTCCTGTCGATGCAGGACAACGTTCAGCAGATGAGACCCGACGGGCCGCCGACGCGATGGTTGAATATCTCCACCGCAACTATTTCTACACGCTGGAGATGACGGCCCCTCGCAACGGCGAGGACCCCATCGACATGTTCCTCTTTCGGACAAAGGAGGGGCATTGCGAATACTTCGCTTCAGCGATGACAGCGATGTCGCGAAGCGTGGGCATCGAGGCGCGGGTCGTCACGGGATACATGGCGGTTGAGTTCAATGAACAGTCGGGCTTGTACACCGTTCGTGAAAGCAACGCGCACGCGTGGGTCGAAGTTCGGCTCGGCGATTCGGGCTGGGTGAGTTATGACCCGTCCCCGCCGGACGATCTGGCGATTATTCATGAGCCTGCTGCTGGAGCGGCAGCATTTTTCCGTTCGGTGATGGACGGCGTGGGGCGGTGGTGGGTCAACGCGGTGGTGGGGTTCAACGAAACTCGCCGGATGGCGCTGGTCGGGCGCGATCCGCTCAATATTGAGAACATCGCCCAGAGAGTGTTCGACAGCGCGTTGCTCCCTGAGCGAATGGGGGGTAGGTCGATTCTTCTCGTTGCTCTCTTGAAGGGTGGGGTGGTGTTTGGGCTGACAGCAGCGGTGGGGCTGTTCGGTGCGCAGATGATCGCGCTTGTTCTTGCTGGACACCGAAAGAAGAAACAGCAGCTTGCACGATTGGGCGGCGGAGCTGATGCAGCGGAGCGGTATCGCCAGCGAGTGGTTTTTGACCGCATGCTGCGAACGCTGGCGCGCGCCAAGCTGGACAAGCCGGGTTGGCGCCCGGCGAAGGACCATGCCAAGTGGTTGCGAACCATCGACGAGCCGTTGGCCGACGTGGTCGTGACGATCACTGATCTGCACTACACGATGCGATTTGGCGGCCGACTCTTGAGTGAGGATGAGTTCTCGCTTGCGCAGCGCAATCTGACGCGCCTGACCGTTCGCCTGCGCGAAATCGATTTGAAAAAACGAGTTTCGCATCACGTCCGATAGTGCAGCAGCACATTTCAACTCAACTTCGTTCTAATCACGGATAAATCGCACGGTGGATCCCGATCTGTGGGTCCAGATCAAGCGGCGAGAGTTCCCGGTCGATGAAGAAGCCGAGTTGTCCACTCATTCATCTTCACTCTTAGTGAAACGGGGAGACTTGTGCCTGCAGCTCGATCAAGAACTCAGAACTGGCGGCGAACGCTTGAACAGGTGTGCGAACGCAACGGCGCCCTCGAGATCGCTATCCCCAGACCCGGCGACACTTCGTGGCCTGGCAGCGACGGCAAGGGAAGCGCCCATGCAGTCAACCTGATCTGGCGTGTCCGACTTCTCAAAGTCTCCGATGATGAAATCCTGATCGAAGAGCCTGTCACGATGGGCCAAACCATCGAGATCCGTGATGACATCTCCATCGTCGCGGTGATGGCAATGGGCCAGAATCGGTGGATGTTCAAAACGCGGACGCTCGGGCGAACTCGTTTCGCGCTCAACAACGATCGAAAAGTCACGGCGATCAGGCTTCAAGCGCCCAAGCGGGTCGAGCGATGCCAACGCCGATCGTTTTATCGAGCTTCACTCGGCGGGTTATTGCTGCCCAAGGTTGAGTTGATGCCTTTGCTCGATGTGGAAACAGTGATACCGGCCGAGATGGCGGTCCGCGCTCGGATCGAAATGCTGCAGGATGGGCAACTTGCCGGATACATCGGTTCGCAGGAGCCGATCATGCTCCCGGAGGTCGGGCCTCCCGTTGACACTGTCCTCGTCAATCTGGGTGGTGGCGGTGCGGGGTTGATGATCGAACCGGAATACGCCGGCGTCATCGACGAGAATCGGGTCTTTTGGATGAGCATGTCGCTCCTTCCCTATGTCCCGGCGCCGTTGAGTGTGATGGCTCGATTGGCGCACGTCCGGATGGACAGCGAGCAACGCCGATACCTGGGGATGGCGTTTGTCTTTGATCACAATCCCTCCTATCGAAAATTTGTCAGCGAAACGCTCTGCCGATGCGTCAATGATGTGCAGCGCGAGCAGCTTCGCCGGCGGGCCGAGAGCTAACCGAATCAATCTCGATTGCATCGTGCTGAGCCGACGGGCGAGCATGGACGGCGCACCACAATGATGGGTAGGGCTGCGCGTGTGATTCGCTTGTCTGACTCTCTTTCGAGTTCGCTACTGGCGTTTGGTGGCTAGTGTCTCTTGCACGGGTCGGAATGGCCCAGCTTGCAAGGCGCCCTATGTCACGACCTCGCCGACTCATTATTGATGCTTTCAACGTTCTGCATGTGACGGGGGCGCTGGATCCGCAATATGCAGGACCGGGGCTGAGTGATCTTGCGGACCTGATCGCGACGAGCCAATGGGGACAGATTCGGTCATCGCTGATTTGTGACGGGCCGGGTGTCAACGCGAGAATGAAGCCGCCGGGCAATGTTGAGATCATCTACGCCGGCGCGGGGAAGGATGCTGATTCGCTCATCGAGTCGATCGTCGGGGCAAGCTCGGCGCCTCGCTTTTTGAGCGTGGTCAGTTCGGATCGACGGATTCAAAAGGCAGCGAAGAGGCGGCGTGCCGAGGTCATTTCGAGTGATGCCTTTCTTCAAAGGCTGAATCTGGACGCCAATCGCCGATCATCGAGCAGGCCACGCCCATCTGGACATCTCAAGCCGGACGGGCCGATCCCGTCGCCTGAGGTGCAGAAGTGGCTCAGCCAGTTTGGGATCTCCGACACTGACCCCATCCACAAAGCGAAATCGTCAGGAAAAGCGCCTCCAAAGTCGGGTGAGCCAGCTCGTACTGAGCCCGGTCCGCCGCCGCCGATCGATCCGGAAATCGAGGCTGCCCTCCAAGAGTGGCGAGGTCGGCTCTCACTGGACGATCTTGATATGAGACGATGGATAGAAGGCGTTCAACCTCTCGACGACGGCTAACACTGCTGCTTGCAGCGGGGCTTTCCATTGGGCTGGCGGGGTGCGCTGTCTCCATGCAGTCGCACGGTGCATCGCGAACCATGGCGACCTACGCTGCGGGTGGGCTCAGCACCAATCTCACGCGGGGAGTGGACGTGATGACCGCAGCTGCAGCGGGCGAAGCGGCCCTCATCGAGCGAGGCTACGTCATCATCAAGCGAGAAGGCACGCAAGGGAACACGACGATCCGAGCGATCACACCTGAAGCGGGCAAACGCCGACATTTCACGCGGTCAGCGGTCTTTCGCGCCTTCCAGCGCAATCGAGGCGTGCGAATCGAAATCCATATGGACCCGCTCCCCAATGAGGCGGAGTCCCGAGCGATC
Organism: uncultured Phycisphaeraceae bacterium; assembly: GCA_964392425.1. GTDB lineage: Bacteria > Planctomycetota > Phycisphaerae > Phycisphaerales > UBA1924 > CAYMQF01. The sequence continues at coordinate 4,384 of CAYMQF010000004.1, read as the reverse complement.
CTCGATGCGACCTTTGCCCAACTGGG
>CAYMQF010000004.1:1464-4258 GCA_964392425.1 uncultured Phycisphaeraceae bacterium | reverse complement strand
TCCCCAATGAGGCGGAGTCCCGAGCGATCCTCGATGCGACCTTTGCCCAACTGGGATTGTGAATCAAAATCAGCGCTGGTCGATCGGGACGTAAGGAACATCGTGCGGGCCAACGTAGTCCGCCTTGGGACGGATCAGGCGGTTGGCTTCGAGCTGCTCAAGAGCGTGCCCGGTCCATCCGGAAATGCGCGACAGTGCGAACATCGGCGTGAACAGATCGAGCTTGAGGCCGATGGAGTGGTACGTCGTGGCTGAGTAGAAGTCGACGTTGGGATAGATGCCCTTGGCGGCGACCTCACGGTTCATCACATCTTCGACGCGCTTGCTCTTGGCGTAGAGATCGGCGTTGCCGGTGTCTTTGGCGAGCTGCTCAGCAAGAGTTTTCAGGTATGTCGCGCGGGGGTCATACGCTTTGTAGACGCGATGGCCGAACCCCATGATGCGTTCTTTTCGTTGGAGCTTGCCCATGACGAATTTCTCGACCGCGTCGACACTGGGGAGTTCGTTGAGCATGTGCATGACGCCTTCGTTGGCGCCGCCGTGCAGTGGCCCTCGCAGGGCGCCGATCGCGCCGGTGAGCGCGGAGTAGATGTCGCTCAAGGTCGAGGTAATCACTCGGCAGGTGAAGGTTGAGGCGTTGAGCCCGTGGTCCGCGTGGAGGATCATGCATGCGTCAAAGGCACGCGCCATGGTCGGCGTCGGACGCTCACCGTTGAGAAGCCAGAGGAAGTTTTCAGCAAAGGTGAACGATGCGTCAGGCTCGATGGGTGAAAGTCCCCGGCGAAGACGATCGAACATCGCCACGACAGCAGGCGCCTGGGCGAGAATCTTCAGCCCCTTGGCTTGAACATCTTCGGGACGAACGCTGTTGGGATCGGGATCAACCAGCGCCAATGAGGAGATGACCGTGCGCAGCACATGCATCGGCTCTGCCGACGTGGGCATCTTGGAGATGATGCTCTGGGTCTGTTCACTCAGTGCGTAATGCGAACGGAGTTTCTTCTCGAAGAGGGTCAACTCCGCCTTGTTCGGCAGGCGTTTGTTGAGGAGAAGGAAGACGGTTTCCTCGAAGGTCGAGTGCCGGGCGAGTGGGTCGATCGCGATGCCGACGTATTCGAGCACGCCGTTGACGCCGTCGATGTATGACATCTCTGTCTCAGCGGCGACTACTCCCTCAAGGCCTTTGGTTGCGGTGGTCATGGCTGCTCTTCCCTTTGCTGTTGCGTTGGTCGTCATCGCGGCACTGCATGATCGGCCCAAACCGTGTGCGAATCGATGATCGCTGCATAATAAACAGTCGATCTTCCGCGGTGTCTGATGATACTCTTCTCGTCTGTTATTCGCAAGAAAGCCGAAGCTATTTGAAGAGCTGAAGAACCGTAGAATGGTGTTCGTTCGGAACGACTCGCAGTGTCTGATTGTCAAATGATTATCCACGGATTATTGCTGATTGATCCTTGCTGCCCGCCTGCGCCAGGCTGGATGCGCCTATCTGGTGGGCGCATCGTCGAGCTTGAGTTGACGGGGGATCGCCCGCCTGACGATGAGATCCAACTGGGCGGCGAAGGTCGGCTGATCTGCCCCGGCTTTATCGACGCACACATGCACCCACCTCAGATTGATTGCGTCGGTGCTGACGGGCTGGAGTTGCTGGACTGGCTCGATCGGGTTGTCTTTCCCGCTGAAATCTGGTGGGGCAAGGGGGCAGCAGGGTCGGTGATGAGGCGAGCCATGCGGGAGATGCTCACACAAGGAACGGTCGGCTTTGCGGGGTATCTCACCAGCCAGGGGGTCGCAGCGAGAGAGGCGATCTCGCAACTGGAGCGCGAGCCGAAGCTGCGGGCGATGGTGGGGCGTGTCGCGATGGATCGCAACGCACCCGATGAACTCATCGAGGAGGACCGGGCGAGATCGAAGCAATCGTCGCCAGCCAGTGTCGCCATGCCAGCCTCAGTAGTGAGCGCCCGCGTTGCAATCTCTGTCAATCCCCGCTTTGCGCCTGCGTGCAGCGAAGAACTCCTCGCGGAGATCGGCTGGTTCATCAAGGACCACCCAAGCGTCGCGGTGCAGACTCACCTCGCAGAGGCAAAGGCGGAGTGCGATCTCGTCAAGAAGCTATTTCCCGATGACCCCAGCTACTCGGCTGTCTACGACCGCTTCGGCCTCCTGACCAGCCAAACACTGCTGGCCCATTGTGTCCATCTCGACGAGGCCCAATGGGATCTGATCGCTCAGCGTCAGTGCGTCGTCGTTCACTGCCCGTCGGCGAATCTCTTTCTCAAGTCAGGATTGTTCGATCTTGATGCTGCGACTGAGCATGGTGTGACTCTCGCGCTGGGGTCGGATGTCGCTGCCGGCCCGGATGTCGCGATGCCTTGTGTGGCGCGGGCGATGATCGAGACCGCCAAGGTTCGCAAGATGTCCGTCGCTCCCAATGCGTCGATTCCCACGCCTGCTCATACTTGGCAGATGATCACACGGGGCAATGCGGACGCGCTGGGCTGGGCTGATTCGGGCCGACTCGAGGTTGGTGCGTGTGCGGATCTGCTGATTCTTCGCCCCCGGCAGACGTGGTTTGACGAGCATCTCATCGGCCGGCTCCTTTACAACTGGTCGGAAAAGCTGATCGAGAGCCGGGTCATTGCGGGCAAGGTCGCTGACCCCGCTACGATCTGACCAACGTGTTTCTACCACTTGGCACAGATCGACCGCTCCGCCGACCGACGCGGATCAACAACATCCTCATCGGGATCAATGTCGCGATGTTTCTCGTTGATGTTTTTCTTCAGCGATA
>CAYMQF010000004.1:0-1364 GCA_964392425.1 uncultured Phycisphaeraceae bacterium | reverse complement strand
TCCTCATCGGGATCAATGTCGCGATGTTTCTCGTTGATGTTTTTCTTCAGCGATACTCGCCGGATACGTTTTTGGAAGTTCGCAAATCGCTGTGGCTGCATGGCGTTCACCTGACTCCATGGTCGTTCTTCACCTACCAGTTCCTCCACGCGGGGTTCATGCACCTCTTCGGGAACATGCTCTTCCTGTTCGTGTTCGGCCCCAACCTCGAAGACCGACTCGGGCGATGGTGGTACCTCGCGTTTTATCTCATCGGCGGCGCCATCGCGGGAGGCGTTCATGTCATGTGGTCACCCGAAAGCCCGGTGGTGGGGGCCAGCGGCGCCATCTCCGCGGTGACAGGGGGGTTCCTCGTCTTCTTCCCGCGAACAAAAATCCGCATCTTCATGTTCTTCATCATCATCGGGATGATCCAAATCCCCGCGGTGTGGTTCATCGGCGCCCAGATCGCGCTCAACCTCTTCGATCAGGGATTCAGCTCCGGGTCCAACGTCGCGTACATGGCGCACCTGGGCGGCTACGTCTATGGGATCGCGGTCGGGTTCACACTGCTTGCGACGGGGGCGGTGCCTCGCGAAGCGTATGACCTCTTCAGCTTGGGCAAGCAGGCGCATCGCAGGCGGGTCTTCCGCGAACTGACCACAAAGGGGGACAACCCGTGGGAGTCGGGCAACGCGTCGGGGAAGGTGGCTGCACGACGCGCTGAAAAAGTTGACCCCCGACGGGAGGAGCTGTCACGCAGGCGGTCGCAAGTCAGCGAACTGCTCAGTCAACACAAAATAGATGAAGCGGCTCGGGCCTATTCCCAGCTTCGCAAGGACTTTGAGTCCGCGATGCTCAACCGGGACGCTCAACTGACGCTGGCCAATCATTATTTCCAAAATGGTGATCGCGAGGATGCTGCTGAGTCGTACGCCTTGTTCCTTAGCAGGCATGGGACCGACCGCGAGGCGCCTGGCATTCGCCTGATGCTGGCGCTCTTGTATGCCCGCTATCTGGACAAACCCGCTGAGGCTCGCGAGCTGCTCAAGACCGCGCTGGAGCGATTGACCGACCCCGCACAGGTCCAGCTTGCCAACGCACTGCTGACTGAGGTGGAAGCGATGGAGGCTGCGTCGTGAGTGTTCGCCCCAGAACAAGAATCAAGATTTGCGGCATTCGCAGCGAGGCCATCGCCCGGCGTACAGTCGAGGCGGGCGCCGACGCGGTGGGGTTTGTCTTTGCTCGATCTTCGCCGAGGTTTATCGAGCCAGCCGAGGCCGCTTTGATCGTTGCTGAACTGCCTCCGTTCGTTGCGTCCGTCGCGTTGACGGTCGACATGCCCGCTGAGCAGGCTGCTGAGCTGCAGCGTGTTTGCCCGACGG
>CAYMQF010000003.1:56709-60542 GCA_964392425.1 uncultured Phycisphaeraceae bacterium | reverse complement strand
CCACGCCCGCCCAAGGCGCCAGTTCGTCCGGGTCCACATCGCGCAGCGGTTTGGCCCGTGTCAGCCGAAGCGCCGCTGACCATGATTGAGGCTTGTCTGAAAGCAGCGTCTTTTCCACCCGAAGCTGTTCGATGAGTTGTTCGTCGGTCAGGTCGGGGCCGGGGTCGCCATCGCAGGTGTAGCAGAGCCGATACTCACGATTGGGGTCGAGGTCCGCCAGCACAATCCGCCGATTCTTACATTCATGGCAGACCGGCTCGGTCGCAAGCTCGGCAAGAATCTCTTCGGACCCATGCTCCAGCAGCCCGCTGGCAGATTCAAGCAACGCGCCCACCGCAGGGTCAGCCAACTGCTTCAGTGACAGGCGATACTCACCTTCACGGTACAGCTCGAGCGCCTTGGCCAGTCCGACCTTCGTCTTGAGAGAAGCCTGCGAAAGGTCGGCGCCAGCTGCTAACGGCGTGTGGTACGTCGAGCCGAGCGACGCAGCCATTGCATACAGCCATCTCTTGTCAGCCTCTCGCGGCGTAATCTCAACAAGAGCAAGGCAGACAGACGCGCCCAACCCGATCGGCGCCGGAACTTGCCGGTCATACTCAAAGGCAAGCACATACAGCCGTTTCGCCAGCGCATGCCCTTTGACATTATGGATTTCGGATGCGACTTCTTCAGCGAGTTCGAAGTACGCCAACGGATCGCCGGGCGACAGCACGTCGATTCGACCGCGTAAGTCATCAATCGGCGCGTTGTCGAGCCACACTTCGTCACTCTCGATGGTCGGCGCCGCCACGTTGATCGTTGGATGAATCACCATCGCCAGAAGAAACAACAACGCTGCGCGCTTTGCATTCCGCATTGGGACTTTCATGATTGCTCCCCACCAACATTCGCCGGATCGAACGACACCGCCCGCGGTGTGACTTCGCGCAGCTCCAGTCCGAGCCGAATCGCCCACAACTGCAGCATCGCGCGCTCCGCGGTGACCATCTGATCAAGGATGGTTGAAGCTGTTCGCCGCTCGGCAGCCATCGTCTCTATCACTCGCTGAATCTCTGACGCCCGGCTTGGCCGTTCAGCAGAAACAACCAACGCCATCGCTTCAGCAATGCTCACTTGGGTCGCCGCGAACCGCTGCATCGGTCCTTGGGCAAGTTGGAGTCGCCCGTTGTGATGCCGAAGGATCTGCGTCAACGACAGCGGCGCCCGCCGACTGGTCGATCGCTGTTGAGCCTGACTGCGCCACTTCATCCACACCTGGATAACAGGCTCCGTCGTCGGCGCGCGCGCCAGGGCCATGTCTGACACATACTGTTCGTTGCCGAACGCTTCAGCGCCCGACGTCGCTGCATTTTCGCTTGCCCGCGAGGCATAAGAGCGCGACAGCGCCATAGACAACCGGTCAATCGGGGACGCTTCATCAGTTGCGCCAAGCAGTTCGAGCAGCCGATCCACAAGAGCAAGGCGCACCTCCGCTCCCCATGTGGAATCCTTGGGTGATGGCAAACGCCGACCCGTGATTTCAACAATCAACGCGGTCGTCAACCGGTTCCTCGGCGCCTGAGTCACGCCATCCAGAACCGCGCTGATAACGCCCGCCTCCGCCGCTCGCCGTTTGACCACTTGCCCCGCTCGCGCACGAAGCTCACTGGAGGCGCCTCGCAGCGCCGCTTGAACAACGACATCCGCGTCAACAGGACCCAACGGCCCGGCGTGACGCCCCAATTCCAACAGCAATTTGGATCGAGTCTGAACATCCTGCCGACTTGCCGAAAGATATCGAACGGACCATTGCCCATCGCTCCCAACATCAACCTCTCGCACTTGGCCACGCGTGCGAACGGTCGGCCGAATCGCTGCCTCGATCGGCGCCGTCGGACCCATGATGATCGCGCGCGCAGCAATCGAGTTTCCCCGCCATTGCAGCGCCGCCGCTTCATTGAGACGGGACATCACCGCAGCCCGCGCAAGCCGATCGGTGGGTGAACGTTTTTGATAGCGATTGAGAACCTGTCGCGCCGCGGCAGCCCACACCGTGGCAAACCCGAGCGAGTCCGCCGCTGCATCCATCCCCCACAACTGCGCATAACGATCACGCACCGCCGACCGTCCATCCAGACTCGCGCTTCGACTGAGCGTCATGTCGGGATTCATGCGTGGTGTTATTTGCTGTCTGACAAGCCATTCCGTGGCAACAGCCAAGTCAGCAGTGCCAATGCCAGGCTCATCGAACCAGCTCAACATCGCGCCCCATGCAGCGGGCGTCGGCGTCGAAGCTGACCATGACACTCGGCTGAGCAGCAGCTCAAAAGCATCGCGCGCCACCGGAAGCGAACCGGGATGAGCTTGTGAGCGAAGCAAACGGTCCGCCGCGTCCAACATCAACCGATCTTTCTTTTCAAACGCCATCGAACCGTTGCTCTCACTGGCAATGCGATCGATAATGTCGACCCACGCGATCCACGCTTCCATCACCGACGCGGACCGCCGTTCGGTCTGAGCGGTGAGGTATTGAGCGATGATCGGCATGCCGTCCAGCATGTCATCCTCAAACGAGCCCCGCGGCCCAGTTGCCATGACGCCGACCTGGCTCAGCATCGCATTGGCTGCGCTGCGCACCGGGCTCACCGTGTCAGGGTTGGCAGCGAGAGTCGAGGCCATAGCTATGGACCACGCTGCAGCGCGGACGGATACCCCCGTCGCTGGCGCATTCATAGTGAGAGTGGTTGTCGCGGGGGCGACCACCGCACGAAGCGCACGCTGTCCATGCTCAGAGGCTGGCGCGAATCGCTGGAGAAGCGACACCACGATGTCATTGGCGCGAGTCCGATTGACCGTGCTGAAGGCAGGCCAGCTCGCCCCGAGCGATGCGACCGCGCGCTCGAACCTCCATGCTGCCTCCCCCGGGTTCTCATCGAGTTCCTGCTGAGCAATCTCCAGCCAGCGAATCACCACATCAGGCGATTGCGACTCGGCGATTTCGCCAGCCTGTGGGACGCCACCGGTCAAAGGCGTGTTCTTCTCTGGCGCCAAAGAAGAAACGCCACCATCGCTCGTCTCGGGGGCGGCCTCCTTCGGCGGCGATGGCTCGACGGAGTGCGATGGATGTCCAAGAGCGCCTCGAAGCGTCATGGCGGCCGCGAAGACAGTCAGAACCATGACCGCGCCGATCAACCAAACGGCCGGCGTGGACAACACCGGTCGCTCAGACCGACGTGGCCCGTGTATCTCTTCATACACCGTGGGGCGAATCGGAGCGGGCGAAACCCGGTCAACAGGCTGCGGAGAAACCGGCGCCGGCGATGCGAGCACCGTTGGAGTCTGGGCGCCCTTGACGATGGACCGGAGTTCAGCTTGAAGCTGCATTTGGTTGAGCCCATGCGCATGAGCCAAGAGTGCGAGCCACCTTTGCGATTCCTTTCCCCAGCCGCCCGAACGCGCCAGCACTCGCTTGGCCAGCTCTTGAAATCCGACATGGGACGATGGATCAGCACGCGGCGAGCCGTTGTGCGAAGACTCCAACGCCGCCAGCTTCTCGCGCACCATCGGGTCGAGCAGTTGTGCAGCCGCGGCGTGCAGCGCAAGCCGAACTTCACCCGCTTCATGGCTCATCGCCTCGGGATGGTTGGCCAGCCGATCCAGCCGACGCGCGAGCGCCGCATGAATCGTCTGCACATCACACGCGGTCGGCGTCACCCCGAGCAACTCAAATGGAGAATCGGTCGCGCGCACCAGACCAAGGAACCGCTGGATGGGGTTGGGCGTATTCATGGCGCGCCATCCTGTTCAGCAGGTTCCTGTTCGGCTGGTTCCTGTTGGTTTGGTTCCTGTTGGTT
>CAYMQF010000003.1:35897-56609 GCA_964392425.1 uncultured Phycisphaeraceae bacterium | reverse complement strand
CCTGTTCAGCAGGTTCCTGTTCGGCTGGTTCCTGTTGGTTTGGTTCCTGTTGGTTCGTTTGCGGCAGATCGACGCTGAGCGCAGTGGCGAGATCGCGCAGCCGAGTCGCCCAAGGCTCCGGCCCAAGATCAGGGCGAAGCGCCATATGTTGCTCAAGCACCTGCCGAGCGCGCTTCGGGTCTGCAACTGCGAGCAATTCGATCAATCGAATCCGCGCTTCGAACCACGGGCCCGTATTGGGAGCAAGCCCCGCGGACAAACTTCGCCAACAGCTGATCGCGGTGTCGGTGTCGCCGATCGCCTGGGCGAGGTCTGCGAGTCGACGCAGCGCCCCGCGATCGCCTGGCTGCGCAGCGAGCACCAATTTATGTTCCCGATACGAAAGCTCCAGCGCATCGGAATCGCTCGTCGCGCGCCAAAGATCAAACGATGCGTAGGCGACTTGATAGTGAGCCGACAGGAGCGCTGGATCGGAAAGTTTCACACTCTGTGCGTCGTAATCTTTGAGAAGTTGGGCGCCACGCGACACCACGGCCCGAGAGAAATCCACCCGCTGAGCCGGATCGCCGCCCGAGTCGACCGCATTGCGCCATCGGCCCGCCACATATAAGAAAAAAGCCTGATCGGCGTAGCGAACATACTTCTGCCGATCTGTCTTTGTGCCTGATTTTTCCGAGCGAATCGCTTCGGTCAGTCGGGCCGCTTCGATCTCATCACTCTTGACAAGAGCGATCTGCAGCTCACGATAAAAAACTTCAACCGCTGGCGGCGCGATGGCGCCTTCCAATGCGATCAACGTTTGCAGCGAATCAAGAACGGATTGCGCGCGGCTTGCATCAGGAGCGCGAACACTCAACATCGCATCGAGCAGACGCCGGGCGCGCACCATCGCAAGAGAGAGAGAGCCAGCGTCCCCGGTGACAGCGCGGTCGCGGTCGATAACGAGCAATGGCTCCGCAACATCGGTGTAACGCATCGCCGACCAGTCACGCTTTGCGTCAGGCGCCTGTCGAAACGTCGTATAGAGCAAACGAGCCGCATGCCGCTGCGCCGTCTCCCACGCGGGCGACTGACGTGGAGTGTCGAGCAAGGTTTCAATCGCATCTTCCGGCTCCAGCGAACCGCCCGCCGCAAGCTCCACACGCAGCACACTGGCGCGAGGATCGTCGGGAAATCTCTCGTTGAACAACTTTGCAATGGCACTCGCCTTGCTTGTCTGCTTCAACTGGTCCCCGCGCCGAGCTGCACGATGCGCCATCCACACCGCGTCAGAAGCCCGACTCCGATCGCTCGACCAGTCGGCGGACTGCATGAAAGCGTCAATCGCCTCGTCGAGTCCCTTGCCATCCTTTCCCGATGCGTAGTACAAACTCCGCCCAAGCAGCATCGCCGTTGCAGCTCTCGCCTCCCCAAAAGCCTTTGCATCTTTCGATCCCAGCGCCGAACGCAACATCTGGGCGGCGCGTTTGTAGCTTGCGATCACCGATGGATCGGACGCTGGCGCATCATCATCCCCAGCGATTGCCTGAGACTCTTCCCGCGCCTCCTTGTACGCCAACAGCCCGCGGACATGCCCTGCGATATAGCCACCCACTCCCAAAGTCGCCGTCCCATAGCGGGACGCAAGATCCACAACCTGCGCGATATCCTGATGAAGAACGAGGTCCGCCAGCGCATCGTGCGCCATTTCATCGCGCACCTGTTCGCTCGCCGGATCATCCGCCTCGAGCGCGAGCACGACAACCAGACGCGCAAGCGAAGTCGAAAGAAGAGCCCCATTGGCTCCTGCGGAGCCATCAGTTTTCCCTTTTCGCAGCGTCACAAGGGCGCGATCGAGCCTTTTCCATTTGCCAAGTCGCGCCAGGATGGTCGCCCGCCGAGGCGGAATCTGTTCGAGCACCGACGCAGGCGTTTCTTCATTTTGCTCCACGAGATCGAGCCACGCGATGGACTCCTCAAGGTCGCCCAAAATAGCATGACACACTGCAACGCCGATCGCGGCTCGCCCAACGTGTTCGTATCGAAGCAACTGCTCCGAAACACGATCAATATCAGGCCGTTCATTCGTATGGGCGCCCAGGAGCCAGCCAAACTGGATGAGCGCTTTCTTCGCTCTCCCGGAGGTGTTGTGCATTTCCGCGAGATACGTGTTTGACCACCCGGCAAGATACATGCCCAGCGACCTGAGCCGCCGAGAGTTGCGCAGCGCGCCCGCCAAAAGCTCGGCGTTATTGGGCTTGGCCGATTCCTCCTGCTTTTGAAGCGAAAGAATCTCCTGATGAGACTGCAGCGCGATCTTCTCAAAGATCGGCGCAATGCGCTTGAACACCGCAGACGCAGTGTCGGCTTCGCCCTGATCGGCCAGCCTGACGCGGACTCGTTCAGCAGCCTTCTCAGCCTGAACATATCGAGCCCGTTCGAGATTCAAACGCAGCGAGAGGGATTCGGACTGAGAAGCTTCGCCGAGCAATTCGCGCGCCTGACTCTCCCAGACGGCAAGGGAGTCCGCGTCACTCGTTGAGCTGATCAAACGCGTCAACGCCTGCGCGAGCCGTTCAACAATCGCGTCCCGTTTCTTACCTGATGTTCGGCTCAGATGATCCGTCAACTGCTCAGCAAGCAACACGGTCAAGCCGCGATCCTCAAGATATCGCTCGATGACCTCGTCAGAATCGCCGGATGTCTGCGCGCACACGGGGGTGGACATCGTGACACACGCCACCGCGACAATGACGCCGATCACCGCAAACCGTCGGCGCGAATCCCGCCTGTCATCAAGGCGCCGGGACATAGCTCACCTTGATAAAATTCGCATCTCGGCACGCCTGCATCGCCGCTGCCACGCCAGCGACACTGACATCATCAGAGACACGCACAAACACGCCGGGCTCTTTAGGGAGCACTTTGAGCGCAGCAGTAAGAGAGGCTTTATCGAAAAAGACCCGCGAGCCAAGGCGAAAGGCATCCTGCTGATTTTGACGGATCACATCAACAATCTGAGGCTCGAGATCCGCGGCTCGCCCAGCGTTTTCCCGCTGTTCGCGCAAGCCGGGCGTCAGATGCGCCTCCGGGTTGGAAAATGTCGTAGTCGCCATAAAGAAGAACAACAGCAAAAAGATCACATCGATCATGCTGGTGACTTGCAGCCGACTCCCGACCGAACGGGGCGAATTGGACGGTCGAAACTTCATGCGCCCCCTCCCGCGTTTGGCTCGGTCGCCAGTCGCACGCCTCGCAGTCCGCTCCGCGCCAATGCACGGGCGATTTCATTGAGCTTTCCTGCTGAGAGATGTTGATCAGCACGGATGGTGATTTTCAACTCCGAAGCGCCCCCCTGCGCTTTCGATGTTTCCGCCGCCAGTCGGGCGACTAGCTGGATCATCGAAATGGTCACGCCATCAACAATGATCGCCCCGTCCTGTGCGACGTTGATGACCACTCCTTCGGAGAGTTGTTGTTCGCGTTGTTCGCCTTGCTCCTTGGGCAAATCTATTTCCGCTCTCGTCATGCGCGCAAACTGCGCCGTCGTCATGAAGAAGATGATGAGGAGGAACACCACATCGACCATCCCGGTGATGTCGACTTCCTGCAAGTTGGAGCTACGCTGTCGTGGCGTCAGCTTCATGTCTGTTCGCTCGGCTGCTTGGGCGCATCAGCACCCTCCGAGTGATCCAGGCGGCTGACCAGTTCTTCGATCGACGAGCCGAGTTCGCTGGAGAGCGCGTCAATACGGTTGCGAAAAAACGTGAATGCTGCGGTCGCGGGGATGGCGAGCGACAGTCCCATCAACGTCGTGACGAGAGCCTTGGAGATGTCGCCTGCAAGTTGATCGGGGCGGGCAAATCCCTGCGACGAGCTGATCGTGTCAAACGCGCCAACCATGCCGACCACGGTTCCGAGCAGGCCAAGCATCGGCGCAATCGCAGCGATGAGTCCCAGCCCGTCTGTGGAACGGTACAACCGAGCGACTTGCTCCTGCCCTGCTTCTTCAAGCGCGCCTTTGAGTTCGAGCCAGCCGAACATTGAACGCCGACAGCGGGTCAACCCCGCGCTGACGACGCGCGTCAAAAAACAATCGTTGTCGTCATCGTCGCAGAACTTGATCGCTCCGTCGATGTCGCCTCGCTCCAGCGCATCGTCGAGTTCATCGAGAATCTCAGGAGGCGCTAGCGCCGTCTGACGAAGCTGCACGACATGCATCACCCCCAGCGCGAGTGCAGCGATCGACAGCGCGATGATGATGTAAGCAATCGTCCCGCCAGCGGAGATCAACTGCAAAATCGACATCCCGGGGTCAGGCGCCGACTGCGCGATGGTTGGCGCCCAGTAAAAACCGAAAAGATCAATCATGGTGTCTCCTTGTCCGTCAAATTCAGCGCGAGGGTTGCAACGGGTTTGTGATTATTTTCATATGTATTCTTTGGCGTCGAGCTCGGCGTCAACGAGACGGACTCGCGCCGGATCGGCTGACGATCCCACCAACTCAAAGCGGGATGCGCGGGTACCATCCGAGTCAGCTCCTCAACCAGCACTCTCGAACCGTCGGCGTCCCCCTCTTGGCGCAGCTCATCAGCGACGATCGCCAGCGCCACCCCAGCCAGGTAAGGCTGCTGCGCTTGGAACCTCGCAGGCACATGCAAGAGATGAATCATTCCCTGTCGGCGGAGTGCGGGAGACTCCTCGAGCAGCAGCGACCGCCCCAGCGCAGCCCGGCGCCACGCTTCTTTCCATGTGCCTTGCGCACTGGTCAGCCCGCGACGGAGTTGCGCCTGAGCCTCAGCCCGCTCATCGGGATCATCGCTCAAAGATGCGATCATCGAAGTGATCAGCTCCAGCCCCGGCTCATCCGATGGCGCGATGGGTTCAACAGGCTGACCTGCTGCCTGCTTGGCGGCAATCTCATAGAGCGCGCGATACCGCCCAGCATTTGAATCCTCATAGACAAGCGACACAAGCTGCGACGCCAATGTCTCAACCGCTGGCCCGGCAAGCCAGATGGGAGGCAACCCGGGCGCCAAGCCAGTCGCCCCATCGATGAGCAGCGACGCATCTTGCCCAGTTGATGTTTGACTCTGCAGACGAAGTGTTTCAAGCCAAGGCTCCACCGCTGACGCCTGCGCCAAGTTCGCCAATCGACATTGCAACAATCCCTCTGCAACGATCAAGGCGGTCAAGCCGTCCTCGCCCTTCATGCGCGTGAACAGTTCCTCGAAAATCGGCTGCGCCATCGCGACATCGCCTCGCGCCAGGCGGGTCCGCGCTCGCCACGCTTGTTCAGCCAGCTCCATGAACGGCGTCGCCTCCTCAGCGTGCTCCCCCACCACTTGCCGAACACGATCCCAACTGATGACGCCGGGCGTGTCGCCGCCCACTTCGACTCCTTCGATTGACACACGAACGACTGGCGCCTGAACGCTCTCCCCGCCTCGCAGTTCGACTTGCCCCTGCGCTGTCGCCGAAAGCGCCACCACAGCGCCGATGAAAACACAGGTGCGCTTCATCGCGTCGCCCTTTCGATGTGTGTGTATGTGCCGCCTGATTCATTGGCGATGCGTTTGAGCTGCGCCTCCGCCTCTCTGCTGACAAAGGAGATGGTGTGGATCGGTGTGGGCTCAATCGACGTGCTGTTGAGCACCGCTACCTCTTGCGCGACGATTGGCGAAAATTGGCCATCCGTCATGAAGTAGATCGCATCGGGCTGAGGGCGAAGTTTGAAGACAATCTCAAAGGCAGGCATCGGGTTGGTTGCGCCCCCCGCTTGGATTGAGTTCACCTCTCGAATCGCGAGGTCTTTGTTCCGCCTGATCGCGCGGGCCCACTTTTGTCGACCGCCCACGATCCTCGGCTTATGCGAATAGAACACAACGAAAAAAGATGAGTTCTCGCCCATTGCCTCGATGCTGTTGGTCAACTCGCGGAGGAGCGTCTGTATTTTTTCGCCCGTCATCGAGCCGGATATATCGACGATGTAAGCAAAGCGCGTTCCCCGCGCTTCAACGCCGAAGAACGTGGCTGACCCCGCCCCGGCGCCGCTGAGATCGAGCGCGTCTGGAGAGCCCGCCCCCGCCCCTTCAAGCCCCGTCGAAAGGCTCGCCGCGGTCGCCTCGGAGTGGTCCGCGACGGCGGTCTCGAACACCGCAGCATCAAGAAGCGCCGCGGGAGCGGAGGCGTCAATCTGGGGCGTCGAGACAGGCGACGACAACTGGAGGTCCGTCAACTCTGACTGCGTGACGATGGCCAGCTCAAACTCATCACCCGCCTGACCGGCCCCGGACGGGCGATCCAGCAATACGAATGCAGCAAGCAAGAGCAGCAGAGCATGGACGCACAACGAAGCAACCAGCCCGACAACCGGCGCCCTCCGTGTGCGAGATGATTGGTGATCGTGCGACACTAAGTAGGAAGTTTAGGCTCCCAGCCCGATGGAGGCGCGCACGGGTTTCGTCCGGGAACGAGCCTCCTCACAAACGATCCATTCATCGCCAAAGGATTATCTTCCGCGCTGCGCCCCGCATCGCCGGGTTTGTCGTCGCCAGGCCCGACGACTCAGCCGATTGAAGCCACACTGGGTCCGCCGATGGGACCGCCGTTGCACGCCCGGAGGATCGCCATGCCACAGCGCCTGTTTTCACGACACCACCGTTCCGGCTTCACACTCATCGAGCTCTTGGTGGTGATTCTCATCATCTCGATTCTCGCTTCGATCGCGATCCCGCTGGTGAGTAAATACATTGACCAGACCAATCTGGCCGCTGCTGAGACCAGCCTGAACGGGGCGCAGCGAGCCGTCGACGCCTACCAGGTCCGAAATGCCTCATGGCCAACAAGCCTGACGCCTGATCTGTTCCTCAGTGGCGATCCACTCAAACTGCCTACCGGATATTCGCTCAAGTACGACAAACTGACCGGAGTGGTCACGCTGGTGGTGGCCCCGTAAGACCGGTGGGCTCCAACGGCAGAAGCAGCTCACAAATCGATCCCATCAACGCCACCCATCAGATCATCGGCATCTCTTCATCAATGATTCTGTGCGCCTGTGTCTTCACCTTGGCTGGGCAGATGCAATCATCGTTGTTGAGCAGGCGGGCGCAGGTGTTCCAGCGAATCGTGGCAGCAGCGCATCGCTCGGGGCTGATCGCCTCCGCCTTTTCGAAATGATCCATCGCTTTGATGATCCACTCGTGAACGATGTGCCCCGGAGCATGGTGAGCGAGCTGTGCTTTGCCCCACCTTTCCAAGGCGACCGCGGTGTAATACTCGCGCTCGTATTCATCACTCAGGCGGTCGATCAACGATTGCGCCTCATTGAAAAAAGAGAGATGCCGTTCCTTGAAACGATCGGTCAGTGTGAGGATGAGCGTGATCTGGGCGCCGTGATTGTCCGGATCAGCGTCGAGCACATCACGGCAAATACTCTCCGCCTCCCTCGGCTCATTGAGCAGGCGATACCGCTCCGCCTTCTTCATGGCTTCAGACAGGACATCTTGAGTGAGCGATTTGAGTTTGAAACTCGCCATGGCAGGTCTCCATTTGCGTTGCGCGAACGTCAGTCCGCAGCTTGCTGGTTCGACTTCTCCGAACGGAAAATGCGAAATAGCTTGGTCAACGGATCATAGAACTCATCCACCACTCTTTCTTTGAGCGGGATAATCGCGTTGTCCGTGATCGTGATGTTCTCAGGGCAAACCTTCGTGCAACACTTGGTGATGTTGCAGTAGCCCACGCCGTGGACGTTTTTGAGATCCGAAATCCGATCTTCCGTATCCAGCGGATGCATCTCCAGAGCCGCGGTGAAGACGAGGTGCCGAGGACCGATGAACTCCTCGTGCAGGTGATGCTCGCGCAGCACATGGCACACATCCTGACACAAAAAACATTCAATGCACTTGCGAAACTCCTGCACGCGATCCACGTCGGCCTGCTGCATGAGCCAGGCGCCGTCCGCTGTGTCAGGCTTGCGAGGCTTGAACGGCTTGACCGTCATCTTCATCCGGTAGTTCGCCGAAACATCCGTCACGAGATCGCGCAACAGCGGGAAAGTTCGCATCGGTTCAATGGTGATCGGCTCATCAAGGGGGATCATATTCATGCGCGTCATGCACATGAGCCGAGGCATCCCGTTGACTTCCGCTGAGCACGAGCCGCACTTGCCGGCTTTGCAGTTCCACCGAACCGCCAAGTCCCCCGCCTGCTCCGCCTGAATCTTGAGGACGACATCGAGCACGACCATGCCTTCGGTGAACTCGATGGTGTAATCGCGGAACTCGCCCCCATCAGCGTTGCCTCTCCAAATGCGAAAGGTGGCGCGGGGCATTATTTCATCTCCTCGATGAGTTGTTGTAGCTCACTTGGAATCGGCGCAATGGGTTGCCGGGAGAGCTGCATCGAGCCGTCCGCACCCTTTTGAACGACGATGTTGCACGAGCCCCACGCGGCGTCTTTCTCGGTGTGATCCTCGCGGAAATGCGCCCCTCGGCTTTCGGTTCGTTCGATCGCCGCCCGCGTCAGCGCCTCCGCACAAGTGAGCATGTGTTCAAGATCAATCGCGGTGTGCCAGCCGGGGTTGAAATCACGGTTGTCTTGGACGACGACGTTTGCTGACCGGGCTCGCAGTTGAGCAAGCTCATCGAGCGCTTCAGCAAGCTCGGATTCAACGCGCACGATGCCGACCTTTTCCTGCATCAACTCCTTGAGATCACGGTGCACGGAGTATGGATCCTCCCCATCGTCGGCTCTCTCAAACGGCGCCAACGTCAGGCGAATCGCATCTTCCACTTGCCCTGCATCAATAGTGCCGGAGCCATGTTCCTTTGCGAACTTCGCAGCATATTCGCCGGCTCGTTTGCCGAAGACGACGAGATCGGAAAGGGAGTTGCCGCCGAGCCGATTGGCGCCGTGCAGCCCGGAGGCGCATTCGCCCGCTGCGAACAAACCATCGACGGTGGACATTTGCGTATCGCCATCCACGCTGATGCCGCCCATTGCGTAGTGCGTGGTCGGGCCGACCTCCATCGGCTCTTTGGTGATGTCCAGATCGGCGAGCGTGACGAACTGATGGTGCATGCTCGGCAGTTTGCGTTTGATATGCGCGCTCGCGTCGGGAACATGATCCCCGATCGAGGTGATGTCGAGGAAGACGCCGCCGTGCGGGCTGCCTCGCCCTTCGCGCAGCTCGCGAACAATGCACCGCGCCACATGATCGCGCGTCAGCAGTTCAGGCGGGCGCCGGGCGCTCTTGTCGCCAAGCACATATCGCCAGCCTTCTTCTTCGGTGTCAGCGGTTTGTTCTTTGTAGAGGTCCGGGA
The DNA here is from genome assembly GCA_964392425.1 of uncultured Phycisphaeraceae bacterium. Classification (GTDB taxonomy): domain Bacteria; phylum Planctomycetota; class Phycisphaerae; order Phycisphaerales; family UBA1924; genus CAYMQF01. The sequence continues at coordinate 47,304 of CAYMQF010000003.1, read as the reverse complement.
TGCCGTCAAACATAAATCGTTTGCCCAGGCTGTTTCGCAGCACGCCCCCCTCGCCTCGCACCCCTTCGGTGACGAGGATGCCCCGCACGCTGGGCGGCCAAACCATCCCGGTCGGGTGAAACTGGAGGAACTCCATATCGCGCAATTCAGCCCCAGCGTGGTACGCAAGAGAATGCCCGTCGCCGGTGTTTTCCCAGCCGTTGGAAGTGATTTTGTAGCACTTGCCCAGCCCGCCCGTCGCAAGCACAACAGCCCCCGCACGAAAGACACGCAAACGCCCGCGCTCGCGTTCATAGGTAAAGGCGCCAACCACACGCGAGCCATCGGTGAGAAGTCGAACCACCGTCACTTCCATAAAGACGTCGATGCCTCGATGGATGCCCTGATCTTGAAGAGTGCGGATCATCTCAAGCCCGGTGTGATCGCCGACGTGCGCCAGTCGCGCATACCGGTGACCACCAAAGTTGCGTTGAAGGATGCGCCCCTCGCTCGTTCGATCGAACACGGCTCCCCAACTCTCAAGCTCGCGCACCCGATCGGGCGATTCCTTGGCGTGCACCTCAGCCATCCGCCAGTTGTTGAGGTACTGCCCGCCTCGCATGGTGTCAGTGAAGTGGGTGCGCCAATCGTCGCGGTCATCGACGTTGCCCATCGCAGCCGCCATGCCGCCCTCCGCCATGACAGTGTGCGCTTTTCCGAGCAGCGATTTGCAAACAAGCCCGACGGTGCAACCGGCAGCTGACGCTTCGATCGCCGCCCGCAGCCCCGCGCCCCCGGCGCCAATCACAAGCACGTCGTGTTCCGTCGTCTCATAGGCGGGCATTTAGAAAATCCTCATATCTGTGAACACGCCCATCGAGCACATGCGCACATAGAAATCGGTGAAGCCCACCCAAAAGAGACTGAGCCAGGCGAAACGCATATGGCGACGATTGAGACAACTCACGCATTTGTAAGGCATGCTCCCGCCGACCGCAGTTGAAATGCATTTCTTTCGACCGCCGATCAGATGCCGCAGCGAATGACAGCCGAGCGTGTAGGAGCCGAGCAAAAACACGTTGATCAACAGCACGATCGTCCCGATACCAACGCCAAACTCGGTCCCGCCATCGGGGGTTGCAAACCACATCGCGCGGTAGACATCGATGGAAAGCAGCACGATAAAGCCGAGCGCGAGATACATGAAGTATCGGTGAATATTTTGGAGCACCAACGGCACGGTTTTTTCGCCGCGATATCCCTTGAGAGGTTTGCCGACGGTGCAGTTGAGGGGCGACGCCCAGAACGCCTTGTAGTACGCGCCGCGGTAGTAGTAGCAGGTGAAGCGAAAACCGCCCGGCGCCCACAGAATCAACAGCGCCGGTGAAAATGGAAGCCAACCGGGCCACCACAACGGCCACGGCCCAAACCACGAATGACCTGATTCGCCAAAGAGTTCAGGTGAATAGAACGGCGAGAGGTAGCCGCCAAATGAATAGTGCTCACCTTGAAACGCCGCCCATGTGGAATAGATGATGAACGCCGAGAGCCCTCCCGCCACCAACAACGGCTGCAGCCACCAGAAATCTTTTCTTGTGGTCTCACCAAATCGCCGTTGTGGAAGAGAGATTCGCGCCTCGGTCTGTGTCATGCTCACCTCGTGTTCATGATGAAGCCGCGCCTAGGAAGCGCGCAACCAAGCAATAGACTATCAAACTCTGGCGCAAGGGTCTATCGGTCGATGACTTCGGCGTAGCGCCCGGCAGTCGCATCGTCAGCAGCCACGCAACGATGATATATTCATCCGAACCAAGAATCACCGAAGGAAAACAACAGTGGACCTGTGGACTTCGCTTCTGGACATCCTTGTTCTGCTTCTGGCGGCGTTCGCCCTCGGAACACTGTGCGAGCGATTGAAGCAGAGCGCGATCCTCGGCTACCTCCTGGCGGGCGTGCTGCTGGGCCCCAACGCGCTCAACTTGATGCCCAATCACAATGCGGTCGCCGCCATCGCTGAGCTGGGCGTGGCGCTGTTGCTGTTCACCATCGGGCTGGAGTTCTCGTGGCGCAGGCTGCGCGGCATCGGTCCTATCGCCCTGATCGGCGGAACGATCCAAGTCGTCGTCACCTTGATTCTGGCTGCGAGTGTATGCGTCGCGTTTGGCGTCGAAACTCGCGCAGCGCTCGTGGTCGGCGCGATGGTGGCTCTCAGCAGCACCGCATGTGTCTTGCGCCTGCTGGTCAGCCGAGCAGAAATTGACACTCTGTACGGACGAAACTCGATCGGGATTCTGCTCCTGCAAGACATCGCCGTCGTGCCATTGGTGCTCGTCGTCACAGCGATGGGAAGCGAGGAGCCCGGTTCGCCTGTGGGGATTCTCTTCGAATTAGGAAAAGCCATTCTTGTTGCGGCCCTGCTCATCGGCGCCCTGTTCGTCGTGCTCAAATATGTGCTTCCATTGTTGCTGAGCGCAGAGCTCATCGGGCGCAATCGCGACCTCTCGATTCTTCTGGCCGTGGTCACCGCCATCGGCACAGCGTGGGCGTCCCGCCAACTTGGTCTTTCACCCGTTCTCGGCGCGTTTATCGCGGGCATGATGATCGCGGAATCACCCTTCGCTCTGCAAATCCGCGCTGACATTTCGCCCTTACGGTCGCTCTTTGTCACCTTGTTCTTCAGCTCGATTGGCATGCTAGGCGACCCCGCATGGGTGCTGGCGAATTGGCCCGCAGTGGCTGCAGTCGTCGCGGCCATCGTTCTGGGCAAAGCGATTGTGGTCTCCGCAGTGGTGCGACTGTTCCGCTCCCCGCCGGGCCATGCGATCGCCACGGGAGTCTGCCTGGCTCAGGTTGGCGAGTTTTCATTCGTACTTTTAGAAGTGGCCAGACCGGGCCAGCTTCTCGATGATTATCTGTTTGAGCTCATGATTGCAGTGACGATCGTCACGCTTTTTCTGACGCCTTATCTCGTTGCCCTGGCGCCGCATCTTGCGAGAGTGGTTGGCAGGTTCACGACTCAGAAGTCCAACGCTCCGCATCCCTTGTCTGAATCGACGCAGCCGGAAACCGAGGCTCTCATCGGCCACACCGTCATCATCGGTTTCGGGCCATCGGGTCAACGTGTCGCCGAATCGCTCATTGGCCAGCACCGACCGATGTTGATTGTCATTGAATTGAACGCAAGAACGGCCGCTCTTGCGAGAACCTACGGCCTGCGGACATACATCGGCGACGCCACCCGCTCGGAGATTTTAGAGCACGTGCGCATCGCTTCGGCCAAGGTCGTTGTAGTGACGGTCCCGGATCCCGCCACTGTGCGCCACATTTGCGAACAAGTTCGCTCGCTCGCACCGCAGGCGACGATCATTGCGCGAGCGCGGTATCACAAGCATCGCGCCGAGCTTTACCTCGCCGGAGCGGAGGTTGTCATTGATGAAGAGCAGGAAGTCGGTCGCCGAATGGCGGCGGCGGTGAGAAGGAAACTACGCCAGCCCGATGAGACGTAGTGGGTTTGCGAACTCAACTCGGATGTGCACCCATTTGAGAATGCTCCGGCGTTCGGCCACCACCAGCGCCGAACAATGCTGCGCACAATGGAATAATGAGCGGGGTGGGACTCGAACCCACGACCACTCGCGTGTAAGGCGAGCGCTCTGGCCAACTGAGCTACCCGCCCGTGGCGTAAGGGCACTGTAGCAGGGACCAGCGGCAAAGTCAGCGCGTCAATGCATATGCCAAAATATTCGCGTTGATGAACTTCGCTTGACGGATCTCACTGCCGCCACAACAACAGCAGCCACCCGCTGCGTCGTCGGTGTCGTTCAATCCATCGGGGGAATAGAGGAGGGCCGCCCGCCCGTCGATCTCGAGCGCCCGAAGCTCGCCCTGTCCCCCCTGCGTCGTCACCAAACTGGCAACCTCGAAGACAATATGAAATATCTCATGCTCAGGCTTGAGCGCCACCATCTCAGCATCGGGGAACATCTTATTGAGTTCGCGCTCCATCGACTGCGCCCAGAGCAGATTGGAGCAACCGCTGGAGACGAGCATGGTGCCGCCCGCGCGAAGGTATCGGCGGAGATTGGCTCTTTCGACTTCGTTCAACTCGAACTCGCCTTCGCCGGTGAGTATCGCGAGGGGATATCGAAACAACTCAGGAGAATCAAGATCGACCGCAACGGTGTCGGTGTTGGCGCGGATGGTGCTTTCGTACTCAAGCAAAGTGAGAAAGTTTGTTGAAAAACACCGCGCCGACTTGCCGCCCGCGTGGTTGACCATCGCCACAGTGACGAGATCGGAGTCGCTGTCTTCTGTTTGTGCCTTGGGCGCAGCGGAAACCGACAGACCGGCCATCAAGAGAATCACCGTGACGATACGAACGATGGCATCTTGGGATCGGCTCATGGTTGTGTTCCCGATTGTTTGCGATTGGAAGCAGCAGCAGCTTGACGATTGAGCAACAAATAATACCGGCTGGCGAGTTGGCGGTGTCGCTCGGATAAATTGCGCAACTGGTTAGGTTTGAGCATGAACGGCGCCGCCTGCTGAGCACCCGCTCCCCACCGCAGCGCTCGAATGACTCCTGCGGATGGCGAACGATCTTCAACTTGCTTGGGACTTACGCTGGAGCCCTGCTCGCCGAGTTGGCCGTGCCTGGAATCGGACGATGAGCCACCAGAAGATTCGCTTGATGGCTGTGCGGTTTTCTGTGATTTGTCAGAAGACGATGATTCAGCATTTTCATCCGCAGAGTCAGTCGGCTCGCCACGTCGTTGTGTAGCCGACCCACTCATCTGTGATTCCCCCCCTGCTGTCTCTGGTGAACCGCCGTCACTTTGCAGGACGATTGCTCCGTGCGCATCGCCCGCCGCTAGTTGCCCAAGACGTTCATTGGTGACGAAATGAATCGCAATCGGGCCGGCAGTGGCAATCTGTTCACCTCCATATTCAGTCGATCGATTATCCGTCGCGCTCACCTTCACCCAGATTGATTGGCCCGGCGCCTTGCCCAGATTCTCGGCGGTCAGTGTCGCCTGCGCAGACAAACCTTCCCGCTCCGCATACACCGACGTCGGCAGCGCCGCCCATGACTGCGCATCTGCAATCCCCGTGGCCGGCTCGTAAGGCGACCACTCAATACGAACATCCTGAACGGCGACATCATCATGGGCGATCGCAACAATTGAAACTGATGCATCCACCGATGCGTATACGTCAGGAGCGCGACCATCCAATACGCTTTCAACTGGCGATACAACAGCGATCGTGGGCAGCTGGTCTACGCCGCTTTGGATCACAACACCGACCGGTTCGTCCAATCCGAACCCCGCAGCTGAGACAGCATCGAGTGTCAACATCGACTCCCCGGGGGTGTCAATGCGCCACCTCACCATGACCGCAGCATGATCGACCGTCGTCGTCAATGATCCCGCCGCCTCAACGTGATCGATCTCCATCGAACACACAGCGCGCAACTCGACTATGGAACCGACCAACACTTCAGGAGCTTCGCTCATTGGCAGCAGCAACGTCACAGCGTCCAAACCTGTATACGCAGGAGGTGTGATCGTGACGCTGGCGCTGCGCAACCTCGGCTTCGGCGCCGGCGCAATCAGTTTCCACCGACTCCAAGAAGTTGAACTCTCAGCATACACGCGCACAGGCTGTCCCAGATCACGGATCATTATTTCAAAGACATCACCGTCGATATCTGAATCGTCATGCATCCGCTTCATCGCAATACGATCGATCAGCACGCCGTCCATGCTCTCCAACCCCAGCGTGAGCAAATCCACTGCTTTTCCAGTCACTTTGACTGAGACTACAACATCATCACCAATGCGCACCTCAGCAGGCGCCGCCTCAAGATCAAAGCGTGTGCGAGAATAGGGTGGGTGATCGCCCATCGGAAAGAACAATCTTGGCGCTTCCGCACGGATCATGTGTGGAGCCAACACAGCTACGAGAGCCGCGAGTGTGAGAATTGCCCCCAACCTCAGCAGCGCAAAACGCGCCTGTGACATATCCACCGCTGTTGACAAGTCGAGTAGGCGAACTGACGCCAAGCCGCGTTCATAGGCGCGCTGCCGCAATGTTTCGTTGAGTGGGTCACGCGCATCAGCCTCAGCAGCAAGGTCAACAGCAATTCGCCCCTGACCATCCGAAAGACCAGAAGTTGTTTCTGCAATGCCAACTGCTTGCGCGGGAGACATATTGCGAGCACGTCGACTTCCGCGCGCGCCGATCGCCGCCCATATGAATAAGAACAGCACCAGCGCCGATCCCCCCGCTCTCGCCAGAGCAGGCACCGGCCACAGCACATCAATTGCGACAACGGTCAGCAGCACAACAACTCCAAGTACGCCACGGTTTCCCATGCATACCAATCGAGAGGCATACAGGAATTTTTGCCGCAAACTATGCGCACAAGAGAGCAACTCATCTTTGGCGCCGACGGACTCAATAGGGTGTTTGGGTGCCTTGCTCATTCGTTGCCTCGCATTGGCGCTAGCAGCCAACTGAAGCCAAGCATCCCAAGAATCAACACGAACACCCAAGGCTCATCCCACGCAGGTTCATACTCCACAGAAGAAGCTGTGCTTCCCGTTTTATGCCGTATTTCACGCAGATATTGATCGGCGTCGGTCACAGCCCAGACATTCCCACCGGTCGCCTGCGCGAGCCGAAGCATTTGCTCGCGTCTGGGTTTCGTTTCAAGCAGCTCCCGGCGATTTTCGTACACCGCAAACCGCGCTGTCACTGGCGCCTGCTCATCGTCCGGCACATAAGCCCGAAGCTCATACACACCCTCATCAGTCGGCGTATACATCGCTCTCCACTTCAGCTTCGTGTCATCAGGGCGTGTGAACGCCAAGTCATGTTCCACTCCATCGGGAGTGCGCAGCACCGCGCTCGGCCCAAACGCTGGAAGTTCTCGCCGAGAACGAAGAATGATCTCGACTGGTTCTCCTGGCATGTGCTGCCCTATGCCGAAACGAACACTCAACGCGCGCCCGGGAGTGAACTCACCTCCCATCGCCAACCGTCGCACCAACATCGCCCAGAGCCGCCCATAGAGCGAGCGGGATCGCGTCGAATCATTGGGTGACATCGCCCACCGCCACATCCCGTCGATCAATGACACCACCGTTGTCCCGCTGCCGACTGAACCAACAGCGATGACCGGCTTCGCATCAGTGCCGCCGATCGTATTGCGCAACGACAGGAACCAGCCGGGCAATCCATCGGTCCGGCGCGTGGTTGTGATTTCTGGAACAAATTCAAATCGCATCGGCGCTGGACTTGCATCTTTCTCGCCCGAAGTTTGAAACCCATCGACGGAGCCATATCCAGCGGGATAGAGCCGTTGGACAACGCGGTGAAGTTCTGAAGAATCCGTAGTTTTTGTCGCAACCGGGTCACCTCGAAGAAGAACCAAGACGCCTCCATCTTCGACGACGAACCGTTGCAACTTCTGTGCAGCATCTGCGTCAAACCATCGCTCGACGCCCTTGCCGAGCACCACCACATCGAACTCACCAAGATTGTCGAGGTCGACCGCGTTCAATCGCTCATCGTGGCCGGGCAAGCGCGGAGAATATCGCCGAACCATCTCACGCTCGGGGGCAAGCGCGATAACCGTGGTCAACTCGATTTGCGGATCGTTGCGCAGCGCGTCGATAAAGAATGTTGTCTCCCAGTAAGGCTCGGCGTCGAACAGCACGACACGCACGGGCTCGTCGAGCACTTCGATGAAGACCTGCCTGGTACGCACGGGGAAGTCCGGTTCAGCAATGGTTGGTTTGATAGCGACCGTGTATGCCTGCGCCGATCCGCTGCTACCCCGTTGAGGTGTAACCGGGATTGCAAGATCGCGCAACATATCAAGTTTCACTCGGCGGTGAAACACGATGGCGCCATCCGTTGTTCCCCCTTCGTACACTGTCAAATAAGCCTCAGCATCGTCCATGCCGACTGCAATGATTTCAACATGCAATGTGCTTGGTTCGCCTTGGTATACGACTGCGGGGTCTGCCCATGCGCGCAAACGGAGAGCAGGAGGCGGCGTGTTGCTGCCAGCGATCGCTACATCGATTCGCACATTCCGAGCCGCTGCGAGCGCAGCGACCGATCGAAACGTTTTCTCATTCTCTTCAGTGTCGATGCCATCTGTCAGCGCGAGGATTCTCCCGTTGAAGCCAGCCTTGTTGATAGCTCGGAGAAGCGAATCGGCTAACGGTGTTGTATTGCCAACCGGCGACGTGTCGACTGCCTGCGAGGCACTGATTGAACGATTCTCATCCGAAACGAGCGCGTACGAAGTCGAAAACATCTTTTGATATGCATCGCGCGCGCCCGCAGACAACCATCCACTACGCAGCTCGTCGAGTCGAGTCATCGATCCTGAAGAATCCGCATCAAGGAGCGCCATAGATTGAGACGTGTCGACAAGAATGACGAGTCGGTACTTGCTTTGCTCATGCGTTGTGTCGGCAAACATCGGTCCAAGGAGAATGATGAGCAAGCTGATCGCGGCTGCTGACTTGGCCAACTGTTCGCCTCGTCTGCGGCCTGTCGCGATGAACGTTCGTGCTTCGAAGAACACGATGAGCAACAGTGCGCCAACCAGAAGCACGATCGGTGTCTGCGGCGACCAGAAAAGCTGGTTCATAACGACACCCTCTCCACCTGCCTGCTGCGGCGACCGATGACGCCCGCGCCGAGCACCGTGTCAACCAACACCAGCAAGAGAGCGGCGCCAATAAACACAGGCCAAAGCTCGATCATACGTCCAGCAGCAGGATGCTCTGCAGCATTCGACGATTTCACATTGCGAGGGCCAGCTCGGGTCGGCGCCAGTTTGTGCAAATCACTCTCAGCGGGATCACGCTGTGCGAATGTGCCTGTTGCGGTCGATGTCGCATGTTCAAGCAGTGCTGATACGAACACCGGGAATGCGGCACTTGTGGAAAATACTGTATGGGCTGACGACAGTGGTGCATGCACTGTAAGCACTCGGCCTGTCCCGAGGTCTCTCGCTGTAACCAATGGGGAGCCATTGGACAATGACAACAGTGCATGTGCAGAGTTCTGCAGTTTCACTTCTGACACCGTGGCAAAAGTTGCTTTACCCAACAGATCAAAAAGACCATCATTCGCGGAGTCGCGCGCCCTGCCGAAGAATCGAGCGATGTCGATTCGATCCATAGCGAGATTATCATGGCGCACCATACCATCAGATATTGGCACGGCCGGCGCCCAATCGTCATTAGCGGCCCGCTGGAGTGATTCGATCGCTGCGTCCGAGTCGATGAGCCAGATCAGGCCGGCGCCTTGCTCTGCAGCACTGCGCATAGCTGAGAGTTCGTCTGATTCCATTGCCGCCGATGATGAAATGATGACGACATCAAATGGGTCGAGCGACGCCTTTGACAACTTGTCTGGCGACAGCACGACAGGAGGCCGACCCACAATAGCTTCCGTCGCAGCAGCGAGATACATCGCACTCGAAGCTGGATCGTGTGCGCCTGACGTGACCAGAGCTACCTGCAATGGCTCCTGAACTGCGAACACTGCCTCGAGCGCGTTGTCCGATTCGAGCGCGTCTTCATTGAGCGCAACGCGCACACGAAACTCACCTGGCTTGATTGGAAGTACAGTGAACTGTGCGATTGCCTCGCCGATTGCGGGCGTCTGGACCTGTTGCACTGCGAGCCCCATCGGAGTTTCGAGTTGAACATCCACGGCGCCTGGTGAGTCGGCAAATCGAGCGACTCGCACATTGATTCGCGCTGATTGCCCGGCTCGAAGCGTGCTCGGCTCAGTGGTGATCGAAAGAACTGCGCGGTTGACGCCAGGCTCAGTTCGTGTCATATCACGAAACTCGATCGAAGTAGCCGACTCAACATTCGTCACGCCAGACCACTGCGAGTCCTGAAGATCGGTCAGAGCGATGACATTGCCGAAGCCGCCATCACCGCCACCGATCGAAAAAAGTGATTCGGCGACTGCCATCGCTGCAGCTGCATCGCCTCGCTCTTCTGTCGGAGCCAGAGCATGAACCCGCTCGATCAACGCTGGAAGATTTCGCGTCAACTCCGGCAAGAGCGGCTGAGGGTTTGCATCGACCACCACCACGCCGACCCGCGATGGTGTTCCTTCATATGAGTAAATCAGCGACGCCGTCTCTTGTTGCGCTCTTTCAAAGAGTGATCGCCCGCCTTCGATCCGCTGCATGGATGCGCTGCGGTCCAGAAGAATGACGACCGCTCGGCTTGCAGAGTCACCCGCTTGCGAACTTCCCATCAGCATTGTCGGCTGATCAAACGCCAGCGCGAGCAGCGCGACGGTGAATAGTCGCAACAGCAACATGAACAACTCGTCGAGTCGACGTCCCCGTTGCATCGCTGATTTTTGCGAGGCAAACAGGATGGCCGGCGGAAAATACACACGCTTGGCCCGTCTCTTCCAGAGATGGAGCGCGACGGTCAATAGCCCGGCGCCAGCTCCCGCTAACATCCAGCCAACCGACAAACCTTCAATGGTTCCGAAGAAGTTCACACTGGATTGTTACCGATGAGCAGCACGTCTGGCGCCAAGCCGTCTCACACCGCCGTCGCTGAGCGGTCCTGGCAACCGTCAAGCAGTTGACTCAGCCCGCGATCAAGCGTGACTGAGGTGGAAAAACCGAGCAGTTTCTTCGCCTTGGCTGGATCACAATTCGAAGCGTGGATATCGCCGGGCCGAGGAGGCTCGAAGATCGGCTTGCACTTTTCAACGCCGAGCACCCGCGCCATCACCGCAGCAAGTTCACCGATTGCGACGCTCTCGCCTGACCCGATATTGATGGTGGCGCCGAGCAAAGGCTCCTCGTTCGATCCCGCGAGCAAGAGCGCCGTCACCACATCGCTGACATGCACAAAGTCGCGCGTCTGCGAGCCATCTCCATAGATGATTGGCGGCTCTCCAGCAGCAAGTCGTTTGGCAAACTTCGGGATGACCGCGGCGTAGTCACTCTCGGGCGATTGGCCCTCGCCGTAGACGTTGAACAATCGCAGGCTGGCGCCATCCAAGCTGCGCGACCTCGCCCACGCGGTGACAATGTGTTCGCCGGCGAGTTTGCTCGCAGCGTACGGGGACAACGGCATGGGCGGTTGGTCTTCGTTGTTCGCTCCCGACGAATCTCCATACGCGCTTGCAGACGCAACAAAAATGAGTCGATCGGCGCCCGCTTCGCGAGCTGCCTCGGCAACGCGCGCGGTTCCCAAACTGTTGATCTGCATACAGCGCAGTGGATCATCGCTGGCGCTTGCTGCTGACGAAACCGCGGCGAGGTGGAACACGCACCGCGAACCACCCACAGATTCAACCAACGCGCGAGGTTCGAGGATCGACGCATGGACAAACCGAACGGAGCCTGGCCCGCTTC
>CAYMQF010000003.1:32505-35797 GCA_964392425.1 uncultured Phycisphaeraceae bacterium | reverse complement strand
GCGCGAGGTTCGAGGATCGACGCATGGACAAACCGAACGGAGCCTGGCCCGCTTCGTTCGATCAACTTGGTCAATCGCTGCGAAGTCGAACTGGAAAGATCGTCGAGGACAATAATCTCGGCGCCAAGCGTCAAGAACGCCTCAACAAGATGCGAGCCGATGAACCCGGCGCCACCCGTCACGCACACCGAGGCGCCACGGTAGACGCGGGAGAACCGCTCGCGATGCTCGATTGACCAAGTCATGAAGTTTGAATCATACAGTGAGCCTGAGCGAAACTCGCTTAGGAAGAATCGCTTTTATCAGGCGCCGACGCTGGCGGGCTCCGGATCAGGCTTTCCGCTCGCGACTTCGGACGCGCCAGAGCTGTGCCCAGCCTTGAATCGCTCTTTATATGCAGCGATTGCATCCTTCATCTTGGTGCGAAGGTCATCATCGAAAGCGCCCTTCTTCTCAAGCTCATCGCGAACACTCTTGGCAGCGGTCGAGAAGTAATCGATCAACCCTTCCTCGAATGCTGAAACTTGCGATACCTTGAGGTCATCGAGGAAGCCGTTGCCTCCTGCAAAGATCGAGATGATCTGGTCGAACACATCCATCGGGACGTACTGTGGCTGTTTGAGCAGTTCGACCATGCGGGCGCCTCGATCGAGTTGATGCTGCGTCGCTTTATCAAGCTCGGTGCCGAGCTGGGCGAAAGCTTCGAGTTCGCGGAACGACGCGAGGTCCAATCGCAACGAACCGGCGATCTGTTTCATCGCTTTGATCTGTGCGTTGCCGCCGACGCGCGACACGCTGATGCCCACGTTGACTGCGGGGCGCTGACCGGCGAAGAACAGTTCAGGCTCAAGATAGATCTGGCCGTCCGTGATGGAGATGACGTTGGTCGGGATGTATGCCGACACATCGCCTTCCTGCGTTTCGATGATGGGCAGCGCGGTGAGGGAGCCGGCGCCATTTTCCTCAGACAGCTTGGTTGCGCGCTCAAGCAAACGGGAGTGCAGGTAGAAGACATCGCCGGGGAACGCCTCGCGTCCAGGCGGACGGCGAAGGAGCAGTGAGAGCTGGCGATATGCAACCGCCTGCTTGGAAAGGTCGTCGTAGATGCACAAAGCATGCTTGGGAGTTTTCCCCACACGTCCCTGATCCATGAAATATTCACCCATCGCGCAGCCCGCATATGGGGCGATGTACTGCATCGGCGCCGGGTCCGACGCGCCGGAGCAAACCACGATGGTGTATTCCATCGCGCCGTGCTTCTTGAGCGTCTCGACGACGCCAGCCACGGTGGATTCCTTCTGTCCCACAGCGACGTAGATGCAAACCACCGCTTCGGGCGTGCCCCACAATCGCTTCTGGTTGATGATCGTGTCGACGGCGATGGCGGTCTTGCCCGTCTTACGATCGCCGATGATGAGCTCGCGCTGGCCTCGCCCGATGGGGATCATTGAGTCGATCGCTTTGATGCCCGTCTGCAATGGCTCGGTGACAGGCTGCCGTTCTGCGATGCCCGGCGCGATGATGTCGATCTTGCGTTGCTCGGCGCCTTGAATGGGAGGCCCGCCGTCCATGGGCTCGCCCAGCGGATTGACCACGCGACCGAGCATCATCTCGCCGACCGGAGTCTGCAGGAGCTTGCCGGTCGCTCGAACGGTGTCGCCCTCGTTGACCTTGAGGTAATCGCCATAGATGACGGCGCCAACCGTATCCTCTTCAAGGTTGAAGACCTGGCCCATGATGGAGCCTGACTCGGTCTGGAATTCGAGCATTTCGCCAGCCATCGCTTGCGACAGCCCGTAGACGCGGGCGATCCCGTCGCCGACCTGCACGACCCGGCCGACCTCGGATATTTCCAGCTCAGCGGAGTACTGCTCGATTTCCTGTTTGATGACGCTCGTGATCTCGTCGGTGCGAATCTTCATAGTGGTCTCTCGATGAAAGGTCTTTTTTCGGCGTCCCGGACTGGCTCAGCAGCCGCGCTGTGTCTCAAGCCGGGAAGCCCCATACGGTAGCGAAAAAGCGTCGCGGTGTCTCGTGCGATGTCCCGGGCTCGATGATGGGGCAGACACCCGCCCCGCCGACTCATCCATCTCGATTCCCGATCGTTCTCGGTCGAGTATCTCGTCCCCCGAGATCGCTCCGCTTGACCATTGTTCCCGGGCCGATTCCAATGCACTCAGGCTTCAAGCGACCCGTCTGGTCCGAGCCCGCTTTCAGGAGGCGACATGCCCGCATCGCGAACACCCTTCCGCCGCGTCCTGCTCAAACTCAGCGGCGAGGCGTTTTGCTCGCCGGGCGGCTTCGGCGTCAGCCCCAACGAACTCAATCTCATCGCCAACGAGATCAAAGACGCAGCGGACACCGGCGCCCGCATCGCCGTCGTGGTCGGCGGGGGCAACATCATCCGAGGAGCCGAACTCGCCCGCGAAGGGATGATCCATCCCGCCACCGCGGACTACATGGGAATGCTCGGCACCGTCCTCAATGGGCTCGCCCTCAAAGAAGCACTCGAACATCTGGGACAAAAAGCACGCTGCATGACCGCGATCGACATCCCCGCGGTCGCCGAGCCATTCATCCGTGGCAGGGCGATGCGCCGCCTGAACAACGGGTGCGTCGTCGTCCTCGCCGCAGGCACCGGCAACCCCTTCTTCACCACCGACACCTGTGCTGCACTCCGCGCGACCGAACTGGAATGCGAAGTCGTTCTCAAAGCGACCAAAGTGGATGGCGTCTACACCGCGGATCCCAAAATCGATCCCAAAGCGACGCGCTATGAGACGCTGACCTTTGCTGAGGCTCTTGAGCAAAAGCTGGGAGTGATGGACCTGACAGCGCTGACGATGTGCCAGGAACGCAAGCTGCCCGTGGTGGTCTTTGATTTCAAAAAGCCCGGCGCCATCCGAAGCGTCATCCAAGGCGAACCCGTCGGCACACTCCTGACCAACGCGTGACCGACCCGCTGCAAACATTCCTTCTTTGACCGGTGGGATGGGCGTCTCGCCCGTCTCTCAAATACCTATTACCTATGACAAAGCACATGGACGCTGGAACTGAGTCCGCGAAGTTTCGGGTGTTGCCCATTCCACAAAGCGCCCGGCCGAGTGAGTCCTGAAACTGTTCCGCTGTTTTGCAGCGAGGGTCGATCGGGCAAAAACTCGAAGATTGTTCTTCGCGATTGCCCACTCAGTCTTTATGATGGGCTTGAAGGCGCCTTGCGGTGGCTGGGCGTCGAGTTGAGAGGCTGTGAGAGAGAACACGCCGCGATTCCGGCATAGATTCAGTCATAGAT
>CAYMQF010000003.1:30119-32405 GCA_964392425.1 uncultured Phycisphaeraceae bacterium | reverse complement strand
TGAGAGGCTGTGAGAGAGAACACGCCGCGATTCCGGCATAGATTCAGTCATAGATCAGAAGGAGCGAATGTATGAGTTATCTCCCCCGTCGTTCACTTGCAGCGTTGGCGCTGGCGCCTGTGCTGCTGTTGACTCTGAGCGCGAAGACCGTTTCGGTCGCTGTGGCGGCTCCGCCGGTAATTGACATTGTTTTCCCAGCGAATCCGAGTGACGGGGACATTGCTGCGATCTTTGATCTGACTGACCGGCAGCTCGCTCGGCTGATTGATGAAGCGGGTGTGAGCAATCTTGATCTATTGCGCATGGGGCCAACTCTGGTCGCCAAGACACTGCGCAAGCTTGATTCCGCCAAGCCTGATCAGCCGGGCGAGGCGATGCGCTGGCGATATCTGCAGCGTGCGGACGCCAACGGTGTGATTGCGCCCAATGCTCTGCTCAACGCGAAAGCTCAGCGCGATGCGCTCATGGCAAATGCTGCGGTGATCGAGGCGGCCCCCCCGCCTTGGGAATGGCTCGGCCCCGGCAACATCGGCGGGCGAACGCGATCCCTCCTCATCAACCCGGTCGATCCCAACATCATGTACGCCGGGAGTGTGGGCGGCGGCGTGTGGAAGACGATTGACGGCGGCGCTGACTGGCAGCCTTTGACCGATTTTCTGCCTTCCATCGCGGTGGCATCGATGGTGATGGACCCCAACGATCCCAACACGTTTTACGTCGGCACGGGCGAGGGTTTTTTCAACAGTGACTCGATTCCAGGCGCCGGTATTTTCAAGACGGTTGACGCGGGCGCCACATTCACCCAACTCCCCTCGACGAACAACAACAACTTCAAGTTCGTCAATCGCATTGATTTGGCGCCCGGCTCCAGCACCGTCATGCTCGCTGCGACGAAGACGGGGATTTTTCGCTCGACCGATGCGGGGCAGACGTTCGTCCAAGTTTTCTCAGGAAGAACGCTCGACGTTGAATTTTCGAGCACCGATCCAACTATCGCGGTTGCTGGCACAGATTCCTCGGCGCTGTGGTCCACCGATGGCGGGCTGACATGGACCGCGACGTTCCCGCCTGGTGGGAACTCCAATCGTGTTGAGGTAGCGATCGCTCCTTCGGATCCGACGATTGTGTACGTCTCCTCACAGTCGCTCGGGCTGTCGCGTTCAACCGACGGCGGGCAAAGTTATGTAAGCATCTCCTCTCAGTTTTATCTGGGAAGCCAAGGCTGGTACGACAACATCGTGTGGGTCGACCCGACGGACCCCAACACCGTCATCGTCGGCGGCATCGACCTGTGGCGCACGCGCGATGCGGGTGTCAACTGGTCGAGGATCAGTCAGTGGCAGTTTTCGCCGCCGTCTGCTCATGCGGACCATCACTTCATCATTGAACATCCCGGCTTCGACGGGGCTGGAAACGCCATCGTGTACTTCTCCAATGATGGAGGCATCTACAAAACAAATACGGTCTACACCGTTGGAGGAATCTCCGGTTGGCAGGAGCTCAACAACAACTACGGCGTCACGCAGTTTTATGGCGGCGGCGGCAATCCGCTGGGCTTCGGCACACTCGTCGGCGGTACGCAGGACAACGGCACGCTCGTCTACAAAGGGTTCACAGAAAGCTGGACCAAAATGTTCGGTGGCGACGGAGCCTTCGGAGCTGCGGATCAAACTCAACTCAACTTCTTCTACGGCGAAACCCAGTGGGCTGGCGTTCATCGCTCCAGCAACTCAGGTTCGTCCTCCACATTCATCTTTTCGCCTTCACTGATCGACTCGGCGCCTGGCTCAACCAACTTCATCAGCCCCATGATCCTCGACCACAACGGCTCAACCCTGCTCTATGTAGGGAGCGATCGCCTGTGGCGCACGAACAACGCGCGCACGGAAGACGGCACAGGCTGGACCGTGGTTCATGACAGCGTCGGCTCCAATCACAGCGCAATGGCCGTGGCACAGGGCGATTCCAACGTCCTCTGGGTCGGGCACAACAACGGCGATATGTACATGACGACTGATGCGACCAGTGCGATGCCGACCTGGGCGCGCATGGATCTCAACGCGCCAGCGCTACCCAATCGTTTTTGCACACGGATCGTGATTGATCCCAACAACCACAGCCGAGTCTGGGTGACGTTCAGCGGTTTCAACAGCGACAATGTCTGGCTCACCGAAGATGCAGGTTTGACGTGGACCACGCGAGTGGGCACGCCCGGGGCGCAGTTGCCTGCGCTCCCCGTCAACGGATTGGTGATTGATCCAGCCGTCGCAGGCAAGATCTATCTTG
>CAYMQF010000003.1:16530-30019 GCA_964392425.1 uncultured Phycisphaeraceae bacterium | reverse complement strand
CTCCCCGTCAACGGATTGGTGATTGATCCAGCCGTCGCAGGCAAGATCTATCTTGCGACGGACTTGGGAGTGTTCATTTCAGAGGATGACGGTCTCACCTGGACGACCAGCAACATCGGGCCGGCCAACACCGTGGTCGATGAGGTTTTCTCGACCACCATGGCGGGCATCCCATATCTAATTGCGGTGACTCACGGGCGAGGGATGTATCGCCTGCCCTTCACCGTTCCCAACCCAGCGGACATCACAGGGGACGGCGTGGTGGACGCGGCCGACATTGCATCGCTGCTGGCATCGTGGGGAACTGCTCTCGCTGATCTCAATAATGATGGGACCACCAACGGCGCTGACTTGGCAATTCTTCTGGGGAATTGGGGCTGAATAACCGGGCGACTTCGTCAACCGAGTCAAAAGGGGAACATCACCCCAGCGTAAGCCATCATATTGTCCCGGCCCGGATTTCGACCCGTGCCGAAAGCTCGAGCGTTGGAGATATGTTGCCAACGGACGCCAAGCAGCAAACGCGTTCTCGATTGACTCAGTCGCCAGGTAAGGCCCATTCCCACACGAGGGGTGAAGTTGAATGCTGTCCCGCGGGTTGGGACGGGTTGGGTCCCAAGTATGAAGCCGGCGCCGGCCTCTGCGAAGACGCTCAAGCGCCCCGTGTTGATGAAGTGATAGCGCAGGTTAGCATTGAAACTGCCTGCTGCGGAGTCCTTGCCCTGCTGATTGAAGAACCAGCCGCCAAACTCCATCCCGACTTCAAAATTTTTGACAATGAAATATTCAAACGAGGCGAAGCCGTTGTAATCGAGGTGCGCCGTCCGGTCGCCTCCTGCGACTCCTGCGCCGACGGACCACCACCAGGAATGCCCGGTTCCGAACGGCTCGGCTACTTCGCTCGAAGACAATGCGTCACCAGCCGCTGGCTGCTCGCTGACGAAGTCTTCTGAGACAAAGAATGATTCGTCCAGCCGAAGTGAAGCACGCGCGTCGACCATATCGCTGCCTGCAAACACCTGGGCAGAAGACGCCAACACGAACACGATCGGGATGAATGAACACCGAGGAGGATATTGTGTCATGACTGGCAGTATACCTTTGTGTTGCAGGTATTGCTTCACGGATCCATCTGCACCGGAGCGCAACAAGAAATGGATATCGACGATCAAGTCATAAAACTTCAAGAATCACAGTTGTTTGCAGATCGAAGGACGGAGGAGCTCCACGAAGCAGTGCTTGACCTCTCGCGCAGCGTGAACTCGCTCTCCAGTCGACTCGCAACGATGGAAGGGAAGCTTGAGACGTTGGCTCTCGCGCTGACCGATGGCGCTGACACCAGCATGCCGGACCCCACGGATTCCAGAGAAGATTAGCGCTTATCAAGCTGACTGCCGGATCAGTTGCCCAGGCCGGTCGCGAGATCACGAAGATTCTCAGAGGCGTTTTGAAGGCGATCGACGAGAGTTCGCCCCTCTGCATCGAGCTTGCGATTGGCCATTGCTTCATCCGCATATTTCTGAGATTCAGCAGCGAGCCGACCTGCAGCAACGTTGAGATTGGGAGAAGGCTTGCCACTGATTTGCCGTTTGATCAGGCTCTCTTGCGCAGAGCTGATCGCGCGAAGAAACACAATAATCTCTTCGACGGCGTCGTTGGCGTTGGCCGCTTGCGCTTGGCGCGTCGAGGCTTGATCAGCCATCCCGTCACACAGCGCTGTCAATGCTGCATCCTGAAGAGCCTCAGTCTCGACCGGGACCGCGAGCGCTTTGGCAAGCTCCGAGGCAACGAAAATATTTTTCTCGCCCGTCAGCGCCATCGCAAGGATGGAGATCGTCGTGCGGGCTCGATCCGCCTGCATCGCGGCTTTCCCCTTGTCGACCTGACCAAGCAGGACGCCAAGCTCCCGGGCGGCGCCAAAGCGAACCGCGGCGCGGGGGTCACCCAGCGCCTTGTGTAGCCGATCAGCTGCTGCGTCAGTTGCAATGGCTCCTGCCACTGTCATTGCGAGTTGGGCACGCTGGGCATCGGCGCCGGGCGCAAACAGTGCGGCTAGCTTGGGCAACGCCTGATCGCTGTAATAAAGCCTGAATCCAATCGAAGTTTCTTTCAAAACAGGCTTGACCAGCGCATCGCGGGCGTCCTGCGCTTTGGCTGAATCCGATGACAGAAGATCATCGACCGCCTGCTGGACATATTGCTTGACCGTATTTTGATCCACTGAGGAGAGGGGAGAGGCCTGAAGCACCTCGTTTGGCAACGGCGTCTGGGCAAGCGCAGCGTGTCCGCATAGCAAAGCGACGGCCAAACCTGACCGAACAAGAACCCAAAATGGACGTAGTATAAACACGGCCAGAAGGTCGAATCTCAAAGGAATCAGTGCAAGAAGAACCCAGAGCGGCGTCCGGAGTGAAGCTCCACCTGTGCCCGACCGAGAAACCATGCAGACAGTAGCAGCGTCCTGAAAGGTCGTCAATCATCTCGGCTTGTGGTCCACCCATCGCACGCTGAGAGAGATCGGCCCAATTCGCAGAGGAGCATCCGTGGCGGTAACGTGGAGTCAACGTATTTTTCTTCTGTGGTCCAAAGACAGGCTCCATGCTGCATCGTCTCAATATGCTGCTTCTGTTTGCCAGCGCGTGGGCGTGGGCGACGCTGCTGCTCGTCGGGGGGGCGATTCTCGCGACCTCGAAGATCAGCTTCGGCCCGTGGTCTCGGGCCGACATGGCGTTGGTCGGGCTGGCAGGCGCTGCTGCGGGATTGTTCGTCTTTGGGGTCATCATCGCCGATCGCCTGTTTCCCAAAGCCAATCGCAAGCTGACCTTCACCATCGAAATCACGACCGGCTCGATGATGGTCCTCTTCACCATCGCCGCGATCCTTTCAATCTTGATTGCACCATCTCAGGCGTGAACCACTTCTTCCTCAAGACTGTTTGTGCGCTGCTGCTGATTGCGGGTGGTTCCTCATTGGCACTCGCGCAAGAGCCCGCGCCATCGACGCAGAAGAAGCCTGCAGCTTCCCAGACGTTCATCCCGAGCACTGCTCAGTATGCCAGGCCGTTGATCGACCCTTCGATCATCGCAGCGTCGTTCCCCACGACCGATCCGGACGACTCACCACTTCGGCAAATCGTCGCAGACGAACTGTCACGCAGCGCTCTTCTCTATCTTCGACATCTGGACAACCCGACGACGGAAGATTTCCGTATCGCTGCTCTGGTGTTGGAAGAATCGCTCCGCTTGACGCCTGACGATGCTGAGTTGGTTCGGCTCTGGCTCGAAGCACTGTTCTCCGCCGATGATCACGAAGGCATGATCCGGGCGACTCGCCGACTGATCCAACTCGATCCCGACGACACCGTCGCTCAGCTTCGGCTGATCTCCTCGCGCATCAAACACATGCAGACTGCTGAAGAACGGCAGCGCGCCTATGACCGCCTGATCGACCAAGGCGCCGGGCTTCTTGCTGACTCAATCCGTAGCCGACTCGCTCTCGATGACTCGCTCCTCGCTCGCGAGCATGGTGACGAAGAGCGATTTGTTCGCCGACTGACGACCGCGACTCAGCTCGATTCAACCAACAAATCCGCTGCGGTTCTCGCAGCCACCTACACGCTTGAACGGCTCGATGAGCCGATTGCGCGCGTCGAGATGCTCGCCAACGTGATGATCGCTGATCCGATGGACCTCGCGACGCACCTCAATCTCGCAGATGAGTTGTTCGCGCAAGGCGCCCACAACTGCGCCAATCGCTTCTATCGCAATGCGCAGATCATCATGTCCATGCAGGGACGCCGACCCGACGACGATCTTGTCATGCAGTTGCTCCTCTCCTCGTGGAGCGTGGATGGCGCCAAGAGCGTCATCAAGGCGCTCAATGTGTCTGAGGAATCGCAGCATTACATACTCAATCAACAACGCGCCGCAGCAAAGATGGCTGGTGAAGATCCCAGCGTCGTTCCGGCCTATCGGCCTGCTGCTCCCAATGAGACGATCCGCTTGGCAGCGTCGATCGCGATCGGGGATGCGTTCGAGCAGCGCGAAGCATTGGATCAACTCAAGATAATCACCACAGCTGCGATCGCATCCCTGCGAAAACCAGCCGTCAGTCCGACCGCCGGCGACGATGCTGCTGCACCACCGCCGAAGCTTGATCCCGCGCTGATCGCTGCGAACATTCGCCAGTGGCGTGTGAACCTGCTTTGGCTGACCCTGTGGTCGGGGCTTGACTTGGAAGAGGCTTCGCAGACGATTGATTCACTGGGCCCGGAAGAAGCCGCCGGGATCATCCTTCCCCAAGCGATGCAGCGATACCGCGGCCTACTCGCAGCCCAACAGGGTGATCGCGCCCAGGCCCAAGCCCTTCTTACTCCACTTGCTGACGCTGATCCTCGCGCCCGCATTGGGCTTGGCATCGCCGCTGAGCGCGATGGAGACACGACTGGCGCCCTTCGGCACTACGCCAAAGTTGCAATGGAGACGCCGGGCACGCTGCTGGGTGTGTGGAGTAAATCCCGCATTGAAGTCATGCTTGATACGACGATCGAACCCACCGCGACCGAGACAGCGCTGGAAAAGTATTGCTCCACTATTTCTCAAGAGATTGATCGAATGATCGCTGAGCCTCGGGCGGTCCTTCATCTTGAAATTGAAAATGTCAAGAACGACCTTCGCCCCTTCGATCGCCTTGAAGTCAGCATTGAAATCCGCAACATGAGCCCGATCGCTTTGGGCATCGGCGCCAACTCTCCGATCTCGTCCAGCCTTCTGCTGTCCCCCCGAATGACGCTCAACACCGAGCATGTGCTCGCAGACATCCACCCCGAAGTCATCTCGTTCAACCGCAGGCTCCGGTTGGCTCCCGGCGAATCGGTCGGCGCAGTCATCTGGGGTGGGCAGGGTCAGGCGGGCGCTATGAATGAACAATCACTGATGAGCCCGATGTTCCTGAGATGGCGGCTTATTGCGGGCTTCACTGTGACACCCGATGGACAGTATGCAGAGACGCCGTTGAGCCTGACCGCGGGCACCGGTATGACCCGGCGGCCACCGATCCAGGCGCCTGAGGGTGGCATCGCGAGCATCCCGGAGCTTATCCGAACCGTCAAGGGCGTCCGACTCTTTGAGATACTCAAAATTGCGCCGGGCGCCATCAGCGTGGTCGAGCAACGATCCGGTGTGGATGCTGCGCGACTGATCATTCCTCTCTTTGTGACAGCGATGTATGACCGACTTGCGTCAATGACGCCCTTCCAGCGGGCAATGATGGCTGTGCTCGCGCCCACAGCCTCGGTCGATGCTGAGTTTGCGCCGATCGATGAGACGCTCCGCCTCGATGACCATCGACTGGTTCGGCTGCTCTATCTCTTTACGCGCGCCGAGGGCGCCGACGATCCGATCTTTGATCTCGCACTGGCTGGCAACGATCCACTCGTCGCTGCAGTCGCGGGCAGGCTCCAACAGCAAATGCGTGAAACCAATGACAAAGCGACTGCTGATGCAGACGGCTTGAATAGGTGATGACGGTTCAGCCTTCCTTGATTGCGACTTCGCCCGAGCCGGCGCGAATCTCGCCGAGCCGATAGACCGTCTCCCCCATCCGCTCCAGCTTGGACTGAATTGAATCAACAAAGGTCGGGCGAATGATCAGGCAATAGCCGATGCCCATGTTGAAGACTCGGCGCATTTCGGTGTCACTGACGCCGCCCTGCTCTTGCAAATAATTGAACAGTGCAGGTGTCGGCCAGCTCGATCGGTCAATG
Source organism: uncultured Phycisphaeraceae bacterium (assembly GCA_964392425.1). Lineage (GTDB taxonomy): Bacteria > Planctomycetota > Phycisphaerae > Phycisphaerales > UBA1924 > CAYMQF01. The sequence goes on along the minus strand of CAYMQF010000003.1, from coordinate 24,255 downwards.
ACCGCGTCCACATCTTTGTGCAGCGCCCGGCTGAGATTGCCTTCCAGCCCGCCGCCCGTGATGTGCGCCATCCCGCTAATCACTTTTTTGACGCGGTAGCCTCGCTGAATCTGCACGATCGGATCGACATAGATCCGGGTCGGCTCAAGCAATGCCTCGCCGATCGTCTTTCCATCGAGTTCTGCAGGACGGTGCGCCAGATCGAGTTTCGCATGGTCGATGATCGCGCGAACGAGTGTGTATCCATTGCTGTGCACGCCGCTGGAAGCAAGCCCCAGCACGACATCGCCCGGCTCGACACGCATGGGGTCAATCGCGCGGGGAAGATCGACCACCCCCACTGCGAACCCCGCCAAATCAATCTCGCCCGGCGGATAGACGCCAGGCATTTCCGCTGTTTCGCCCCCCAATAGAGCGGCGCCGGACTGCCGGCAGCCCTCCGCGATTCCCTTGACGATCTCGGCGAGTTGCTCAGGAGCCACCTTCGCCGTCGCGATGTAATCCAAAAAGAGCAACGGCTCAGCCCCCTGCACAATCAGGTCGTTGACACTCATCGCAACGAGATCGATCCCGATCGTGTCCCATTTGCCGAGCATCTGGGCGAGTTTGATCTTCGTCCCCACACCGTCTGTGCACGCGACGAGGACGGGGTCGCGGTAGTTCCGTTTGAAAAGTTTTTCGTTGTAATCAAGGCGAAAGAGGCCAGCGAAACCGAGATCGTTGCCGAGCACTCGCGGGCCGTGCGTCCGCTTCATCATGGATTGGATCATCGAGGCGAAGCGATCGCCCTCATCAATGGAGACACCCGCCTGTGCGTAGGTCAGCCCGGCGCCTGGGGTCGCACTGCCATCGCCGACCTGAGCCGGATCCGAATCGTCATTGTTGCCCGCCTGCATAGACCAGATCATACCGATGAGGCGTCGGTCCATTGTGCCTCGCCCACAAAAGCTATCCTGATCGTGTGCGATTCAACCTCATTGACACCGTGATCGAGATTGACGACAGCCGGATCGTCGCCTCCAAGCTGGTGGACCCAGCTGAGCCGTACCTGCAGGATCATTTTCCGACGTTCCCGGTGATGCCCGGGGTTCTGATGCTCGAAGCGATGACGCAGGCTGCCCGGCGCCTGATCGCCCAGCGGAACCCCGCCTTTAGCAGGCATGTGCTTGGCTCGGTCCGCGCTCTCAAATATGGCGCGATGGTCAAGCCCGGCGACACACTTGTCGTCGAAGTCACCATCTCCAAAGAGCTTGGCGACGATGTGTACGAGTTCAAAGGGCGAGGCGCCGTCCGCGATCCAAAGACACAGATCGAAGCAGCCGGCGCGTCAGTCTCGGGTCGATTCACACTTCGGCCCATGCGGATCTGACAGCAGCCGACGACTGGGGCAGGCGCCATCAGAAATCAAAATAAGGCGGTTCTTTTGCCCACTCGGAGCAGGCGCCGTATCTTCTTGGATTCTCTTATTGCCGAACAAATCCTTTTACCAGCGACAGCAGAGGTCTTATGAGCCGAGACGAAATATTCAGCAAGGTGCAGGAAGTGTTGGTCGACGCGTTGGGTGTTGATGACGACGAAGTGACGCCCGAGGCGAGCCTGACAGCGGACCTTGGAGCCGAGTCCATCGACTTCCTCGACATCGTTTTCAAGCTCGAACAAGCGTTCGGCTTCAAGATCGCTCAAGGGGAGCTCTTTCCCGAGAACGTCACCGATGATCCCGACTTCGTGCAAGATGGACGCGTGACGGCCAAAGGCATCGCGATGTTGAAAGAACGCCTGCCTCATGTGGACTTCGCAAAGTTCGAGGCAAACCCCGAGATGACCAAAGTCGCTGAAGTGTTCACGGTCGACGCGATGGTGAACTTCGTCGACAACAAGCTTCAGGCAGCCTGAGGCGAACCTGCTCAGCCCAAGGTGAAAGAGGGGCGCCATGCGATGGATGTGGATTGATCGGATCGTCGAACTGGTTCCTGGCGAGCGGCTTGTCGCAATCAAACATGTCGGCCTAGCTGAAGAACACCTGCGCGATCATTTTCCCGAAGATGCGGAGTTGGGGCTTCCCGAAACTCCGGTCATGCCGGCGCCGTTTATTATTGAAGGGATGGCCCAAGCGGCAGGCACGCTGGTCGGCCACGTCGGCGGCTTCAAGGAAAAAGTTATCCTTGCCAAAGTCTCGCGCGCTGAGTTCGACCGCGACGCAACGCCTGGTTGCACACTCCGCTACACCGCGACGATCGAACGCTACGACGCACTGGGCGCCTCGACCAAAGGGATTGTCGAACTGATCGACCCAGGAAAAGCAGGCGATTTACCAAACGTGGACAGGACGGGGCAACCCCTCCCGGGCTGGGCGTCGCCGATGGAAAACACAACCAAACCGCCAGTCTTCGAGACCATCGGTCGAATCGACCTGCTCTTCAGCCACATCGACAACAACATGGCCGGCCTCGAGTTCCCGTCGCACAACTTTGTTTTCTCAGGCTCCTTCCACACACTCCTGCGCACCAGCGGCCTGGAGGCGGAGGCGGGAGCTTGAACGATTTTGCAAGGCGCCGGCTTCACACATTGAAGAGGAAGTGACAGACATCGCCGTCCTGCATGGCGTAGCTCTTGCCTTCGACGCGCATTTTGCCCGCCTCTTTGATGGATTTTTCCGTTTTGAACTCGACGAGATCATCGACGTTGTACGTCTCGACCCGGATGAAACCTCGCTGGATGTCGGAGTGGATGACGCCCGCTGCGATCGGCGCCGGGGAGCCTGCATGGATCGTCCACGCGCGGACTTCCTTTTCCCCTGCGGTGTAAAAGCTCTGCAATCCAAGCAGATGATGCAGCCCCTGCGCCAAAGCGGGCAGTGCGGGAGTCGTGATGCCGAGCCCTTCGAGCATTTCGGCGCGGTCGGCTTCTTCAATCTCGACAAGCTCCGCCTCGATGGAGGCGCACAGCGCGACGCACTCCATGCCATCGGTGATCGCACGTTTTCGCACGACCTGCGCAGCTTCTCCATCGCCCGCGAGATCGTCCTCTCCCATGTTGGCGACGTAGAGCACTTTGCGCGCACTGACAAAGCCCATCTCACGGACCACGGCAAGCTCATCCGGTGTTCCCAGATCGCCCGCGGAAAGCATCGCTCGCAACGGCGTTTCTTCTTCCAGAACGGGCAACACTTTTTCGAGAACAGCCAATCGGGCGACTGCTTTCTTATCGCCGCTGCGCGCGCTGCGAGTGGCGCGGGGGATCGCGGCCTCCGCAACCTGAAGATCAGCAAAGATCAGTTCGGTTTCAAACGCAGCGATGTCTTTTTCAGGTGTGGCAGGCTGTCCGCCCGGATCGAAACACCGAACGACGTGGCACAGCGCGTCGACCTGCCTGACGCAATCGAGCACCTTTGCTGCGGAGCTTTGTGCTGCCGATCCGCTGGGCGCGAGGCCCGGTGCGTCAACAAGGTGCAGCGTCGCTGGGATAATCTGTTTGGTTGGAATAAACGATGCGATTAGCGCCAGGCGTGGATCGGGGATATCCGCAACGCCGACGCTGGACTGCAGCGCTCCCGAGCCGGTCGAGGCGCCTCCCCCCCCTGTGAGCGCATTGAACAACGTCGATTTTCCAACGTACGGCAGACCTACGATTCCCACTTCCATACCGGCAGACTCCTCAGTATCAGGTCAAAGGAACAAGGGTACCGTTCGCCGGGCTCCCGAACCAATCAGCAGGTCGACGCCCAGCCGAGTCTCATCGGGACTGCTCGATCTCAATGTCGCTGCACGAACTCTCCCCATGTGACAGGAAGCTCCAACGCTGGGGCGAGCCGACCCATGTACTCATCATGAGAGATTTCGACGCAGCCGAACTGCGCGATATGGGGATTGACCAGTTGCGTGTCGAAAAGGACGAAGCCACGTTCACGAAGATGTTCGACGAGATGGACGATGCATATTTTGCTTGCGTTTGCGCCGTCCATGGGATGCCGCCGACCGTCGGGCAGGCGATGCAATGGACGGGAGAACATGGATTCACCCATAAACGCCCCGCCGATGGTCAAGCCGTAGACGCCTCCCACGAGTTGGTCCTTCCCAGAGTCCGGATCGCGCCTCCACGCTTCGACGCTGTGGGCAAGTCCCTCACGGTGCAACAATGTGAACCAGTCAATGATTGTTTCGGTGATCCATGATTCGGGATCGTCATAGCGAGGCGCCGAGCATTGCTCCATGACCTCGACAAAGGCGGTGTCCGCCCGGATCTCAAACCACCCAGCATTGAGCCGACGCCTGAGTGAGCGAGAGACATGAAGCGCCCCCGCTGGATCGCCCGGCGCAATGGGAATGATCCCCCTGTGAGGCGCCTGGTAGAACGCCACATTGCCCGTCTCGGGATCGCCCATCGGGAACGCCCCCGCCCGGTAGGCCTCCAGCAGGGCTGCGACCACAGCATGTGGATGCTCAACACGGTTCATCACACCAAGTATAGCTGCAGTTTCAAAGAAAAATCACATATTTTCTATTGAAGACAATGACATCCATGTTAGACTTGGTCCGGGCCGACTTGTCCAGAGTGGAAAAGTTCGGCTGCCAATCGTTTCTCTGGAGGAGAACTCTGATGTCGCATCGACGGGGTATTGCGTTGTGGATGGTCGTTCCTATGGTCGCGGCTCTGGGTGGATTGGCGCCGGTGGTGCAGGCGGGTGATCCAACGCCTCCGGCTGGCCCCGTCGGGCCGACGATGAAGACGCTCGATCAGATCGAAGGGCGAACGCCGGTTGATTCTCTGCCCGGTTCAGCGACCGCGCTTTACGTCATCAGTGCGCCGGGCGCCTACTACCTGACCGGCAATCTCGCGGGAGTCGATGGAAAACACGGCATCGAGATTTCCAGCGACAATGTGTCGCTCGATCTCAGTGGGTTCACGATGACTGGATCGCCCGCCTCACTGAGCGGTGTCAATGTGACTTCACCGGGCAACGATCCTTTTGGGGCGCCTCTTCGGCGAAAAGCGATTGATATTTTCAACGGCGCCGCGACGGGATGGGGCTCCTCCGGAATTGACGCATGGTTCGCCGCTGCAAGTTCGCTTCGCAATCTTCGCACGACATTCAATGGAGTCGATGGTGTCCGTCTCGGCTTCGGAGTCTATCGCGACAGCCAAAGTGATGAGAACGGTGACGACGGGTTTGAAGGGCAGGTAAGCAGCATCATCGAGAATTGCACCTTCATGTTCAACAATGGACGCGGGCTGTACGCCGGAGCCGGTAGCAAAGTATCTAATTGCGTGCTCCGGATGAACATGGGGGTCGGCCTCTCTGTCGGCGAAGCTTCTATGGTTCAAGGGTGCGTCATCAGCGGCAGCGGACTCGATGGCTTGCTGCTGGCTCGACTGGGCTACGCCCTCAACAACTTCTCATGTGGCAACGGGATCAGCGGCGTCGGAGACGGCATCCGCGCAACCAGCTTCGGCTGCAGAATCGAATCAAACATGGTCACGCTCAATCGAAACGGCATCTCGACCGACGTCGGAAACAACCTCATCATCGGCAACAGCTCTCGAATCAACACGGTCTCAGCCTACAACCTCAACGGTGTCAACACCGTCGGCCCGATCCTCACCGGTGGCGCCATCACCTCAACGAACCCGTGGGCAAATTTCGACTATTGATATCTCATTGCGAATCGGTTCATTCTCCATGTGGCTCGCCCAGACATCGCTCCGACGATCGTTGCAGGTATGATGGGGTCGCACCATGACCACTCCTGTGGAGATTGAACCATGCGATTGTCTGTGACCCTGACTGTTCTTCTTTTCGCCTCCAATTGCCTTGCTCAACCGGCCGATCTTGTGGTCACCAACGCGCGCATCTGGACGGGTGAATCATCACAAGCTGAGGTCAGCGCATTTGCAGTGCGCGAGGGTCGCTTCGTTTTGGTTGGCGCTGACGCAGATGTCCAGCCGTTCATCGGCGACAAGACGACGGTCATCGATGCGCATCGCCAACGGATTTTGCCTGGTTTGATCGACACGCATGTTCACTTGGCAGGAGCCTCGGCGAGTCTGGGTCGGCTGGACCTTCGCCCCGCGCAAAGCCGGGCGCAATTCCTGAAACTCATCCGCGATTACGCCAAGACATTGCCACTGGATGAGTGGGTCATCGGAGGAGGCTGGAGCGCGGAGTCCTGGTCCGACCCGACGCCGCCCACGCCCGAGGAGATCGACGACGCAGCAGGTGGCCGACCGGCGATTTTGACGCGCATGGATGGACACAGCTTGATCGCTGGCGCGGAGGCCATCCGCCGGGCAGGCGTCACCAACGATTCCCCCGCGGATCCATCAGGCGGAAAAATCGGCCGATCGCCGAGCGGCGCTCCCACCGGCGCCTTCTTCGATCAAGCGATGCCGATCGTCACCTCTCATGCGCCAAGTGACTCACCGGAGCGCCTCGCCCGTTTGTTCAAGGAGGCTATGCGGTACGCCAACAGCCAAGGGCTTACGCAGGTTGGCTCGATCGACTCGCGAAAGTTCATACAAACGTATGTGGCGCCGATGGACCGGCGTGGAAAGCTGACTCTTCGTGTGGGGGTGTCACTTGCGAGCAACGACGACACCGTGGAGGGGTTGACGCCGTTGCTGGACTGGGCGGCTGACCATCGCCAACTCACCGATCGAATCCAAATCCTCGGCATCAAAGGCTACATGGACGGCTCGCTGGGCTCGCGCACCGCATGGATGCTCGAACCCTATCTCGATGATCCGGAAGACCCGGACAACGTCGGGCTGCCACTGTCCATGGTCGAAAACGGCGTCCTTGAAAAGGTCATCAAACTTGCAGTAAAAAGAAAGCTGCAGCCTGCGATCCATGCGATCGGTGACCGCGCCAATCGAACGCTCCTCTACTGGTATCAATTTATGGGGACCGACCTGTGGCAACGGCGTCCACGCATCGAGCACGCCCAGCATCTGGCGCCTGAGGACATCCCGCTTCTGGTGCGCCTCGGCGTCATCCCCAACATGCAGCCATTGCACAAAGCCGACGATGGACGCTACGCGGAGCAAAGGCTCGGTCGAGAACGGCTCAAATCCAGCTACGCCTATCGAAGTTTGATTGATTCGGGCGCCCGGCTCGCATTCGGAAGCGATTGGCCCGTCGTTTCCTGCAATCCATTCCTTGGGATTCATGCGGCGGTGACAGCCAAAACGATCACCGGCGAGACGTTCCTCCCCGAGCAGTCGATCACCGTCACAGAGGCATTGACGTGCTACACGTCCAACGCTGCCTTCGCGCTTTTCTCTGAGCTGACGACAGGACAGATTCAGCCCGGCTTCTTCGCGGACTTCATCGTGATCGACCGCGACATACTGACCATCGATCCCGACGACATCGCACAAACACGAGTTCTCAAGACGTTCGTGGAAGGCCAACTTGTCTACGACGCTTCACAGCAGGTGAAGAACACTGACGGCAAATAGGAACGCGTCCCTTGCTGCGACATGTTCATCCCCACTGCGAGAGAAGCGTGGCGAGGTCGGAGCTGTTGACGAGTCCATCGTTGTTCAGGTCACTCAAGCCACACCCGGTGTCGAGCCATTGCGCCAGCAAGGCAGCCAGATCAGCACCGTTGACGACGCCATCCATATTGCTGTCTGCTGATTTGAACTGACCGACAAACTTGAACACCTGCCCGCCGAAGTAGTCGATCATGTAGAGCTCGCCTTCCGCATCGCGCGCAAAGCTGGAGA
>CAYMQF010000003.1:8516-16430 GCA_964392425.1 uncultured Phycisphaeraceae bacterium | reverse complement strand
ACGGTGTTGCAGAGTGTTCCTTCTTTGCAGTCCCAGCCGTAGTTTCGGCCGCTTTTTCCCGCAGGTTCGTAGTCGATTTCTTCGCGAGCGTCCTGTCCGACGTCGGCGATGATCATCGCGTCCGTGCCGCAGGGACCGGTGTCGAAGGTGAACTTCCACGGGTTGCGCAAACCGTACGACCAGATGAGATCGCTGCCCCCCACTCCAACAAACGGATTGTCAGCCGGCGTTGTGAAACCCGAGCCGGGCACGCCGGAAACATCGATTCTCAGAATCTTCCCGAGCAGGCTGGCGATATTTTGTGCGTTCTGGAACGGATCGTTGGCGAGCCCGCCGTCGCCCATGCCGATATAGAGCATGCCGTCGGGGCCGATTTCAAGGTGCCCGCCATTGTGATTGGAAAATGGCTGGTTCACGGTCAAAATGACTTCGCGCGTGTTCGGGGCTGCAAGCAGAGGATCGCCGGCAGTGTGCTGATACCGAACGACTTTGGTGTCGCCCGCGAGATCGGTGTGATCGATATAAAATGATGGGTCAGTGGGATAATCATCGGGGAAAGCCAGACCGAGCAGGCCTCGCTCCCCGTCGAGGATCGTTAGCGAGGTGATGTCAAGAAACGTCCCACCCAGCACACCGTTTTGAACGATCCGGATGATTCCATTTTGCTGAACAACAAACTGCACAGAAGGATCCGTAGGATGCTGCACCATTTCCAACGGCCGAAAGAGTCCGCCGACGTACATCTGCGTCTGCACGGGGGCGCCTTGCCCAAATGCAGCAGCGGCGATGCAGGAAATGAAAACCCCAACAACGATTGAACTCACTCGCTTCATCCTTTTCTCTCCTCCATCAACCAACACTCTTGCTCTGTAGGAATAACTCTCACGCCGAACACATATCCCGATTCCCGATTCTCGATGATATCGCCAACGATGGGACATGTCCGTGTGTCAAACGTTTGATCCGACGGGGCGCCCGGAAATAAACATCCATGGCACTCCCAGCATGTCCCATCATCGGGTCTACAGCGAGACGTCTTGTCCTCGGCACAAGCGGTCTCTCCTCTGGCTAAAAATCATTGGCTCAGGGGCAACACACCGAAGATCATAAGGGGTAGTTTGGACCAATAATAGCCTTCCCATCTACGATTATTCTCTCCTTGACTCTGATTGACTGACGAACCATGCCCAACAGCTCACCCAAACAATCAAAAGCCGATCATCACAGCAGCTCACAGCAGGGTGCGATTTCATTGCCTGTATTGCCAACTGCTGGGGAGCCCAATGGGCAGCGGAAGCACCGATCGAAGATGGGGCGCCGCCGAGCGATCGTGCTTCTCATTGTGAATCTCGCCATGCTCGCGCACCTCGTTCAGTGGTGGATCACCGGGCGCACGCTCTCCCCGGTTGAACCGTCCGAGTCGATGTACACACTCGAGCAAGGGATGGTCAACGCGGGCATCATCTTTTTTACGTTGGCGCTGCTTTCCACAGCCATCTTCGGGCGTTTTATCTGCGGCTGGGGATGCCATCTCATCGCGCTGCAGGATGCGTGCAGTTGGATGATGAAGAAGATCGGAGTCAGGCCCAAACCCTTTCGATCGCGCCTGTTGATCTATGTGCCGTTGACTCTGGCGATCTACATGTTTGTCTGGCCAACTTTCAAGCGCGAAGTCGTGGCGCCGTTTCTGAAATCGCAGAACTGGGATTATGTGCTGCGCATCATCGGCAATCCCCCTCCCTTCCCCGGCTTCAGCAACCACATCATGACCGAAGATTTTCTGGCCACCATCCCAACCATCTGGGTGACGATCCCGTTTTTGATTCTGACGGGGTTCGTGACAGTGTACTTCCTTGGCTCCAAAGGATTCTGCACCTACGGCTGCCCGTATGGAGGGTTCTTCGCGCCCTTGGAGAAAATAGCGCCGGGAAGGATCGTCGTCGATCATGACAAGTGCCATCAATGCGGGCAATGCACCGCTGCATGCACCTCCAATGTCCGCGTCAACGAAGAAATCCGCGCGTTCGGCATGGTCGTCAACCCCGGCTGCATGAAGTGCATGGACTGCGTGAGCGTCTGCCCCAACGACGCCCTCTCGTTCAAGTTTGCTAAACCATCGGTATTGAAAGGGAAAGCCGTCGGCAAGCCTCCTCGGAAAATCTACGACCTCACCTGGCCGGGCGAGATCGCGATCGTCATCGTCTTCATCATTGCGTTCTTTGCTTGGAGAGGTTTGTACGGCATCATCCCGATGCTCATGGCGTCGGGCATCGCGGGTTGCATTACTTTTCTCACATGGAAGCTCTGGCGACTGGGCCGCGACCGCGACGTGCGTATCATCGGCGCCCAACTCAAACGCGCTGGAAGCATCCGCCCTGCAGGAGTGGTGTTTGCGCTGTTGGTCAGCGTCACACTGCTTCTCACCGCACAATCAATACTGGTGCGCTACCAACGCTTTCGCGGTGAGTTGATTGACTCACAAGTTCTTGTCACGCGCGACGCAGCTTTTTCTGACGTGCCAGGCGCCGTCCCTGATGAAATGAGAGCCCGCGCCCAAAAAGCCCTCGACCGCTATCGGCTTGCGTCAGGCTGGAAAGACGGTGGATATGGGCTCATGGAGACGCCTTCCGTGCAGTCTCGTGTTGCCTGGCTCCACCTCGTCCGCGGCGAACGCGACCAAGCGATCGACACACTCAAGCGCATGAACCATCGGCTCGGCCCAAACGACACGCGCACGGTTGATCTCGCCACGATTCTCGCGTTGTCCATGCATGAAGACTCGGCACTCGCACTCCTTGAAAACACACTCGAGGAACATCCGCGATTCTCTCTGACGCGCAACTTGCTTGTCAGCGCCTACCTCTCGCAAGGCCGACTCGACGACGCGATCAATCTTCGGCGCGACGCGATCGATCCCGATGATTTCAACCGTCAACGCCTCGCATCCAACCGGGCGCTGCTCGCTGCTCTTCTCCTGCAGAAGGGTGAAATCCCTGAATCGATCGAACTGCTGGGCGCAGCGGTGGAGTCGATGCCGACCGTAGCGTCCATCCGCAATGACTATGCAGTGGCGCTCTTCATGGGCGGTCAGGGCGATCGCGCGATCCAAGAAATGCATCGGACCATCGAGTTGACGCCCGATGATGCGCCGCTGCGCATTCGGCTGAGCCAGATGTTGTCCCAACTCGGCAGGCAGAGCGAATCGCAGCAAGCCCTCGAAGAGGCGAGGCGGATTGATCCGTCGCTCTTTGAGACTCGATGATTCTCGATAAAAAAACCGCCGAGCATTGACGCCCGGCGGTGAAAATCATTCGTCAGTATGTGAATCAAACATCGGAGCTATTTCCGGTGCTGCTGAAAAATCAGCATGGACCCCAACTGGCAAGAAGCTGAGCAAGATCTGCGGCATCGACTGTTCCACTGCCATCCAGATCAGCGGAGCCTGCGGCTCCCCACTGCCCGAGCAATGTCGCAAGGTCGGCGCCGTCGATAGCGCCATCGCCATTGAAATCACCAACGCAGACAACGGCTGCACCGGGAGCCTGCACAGCAATTGAAACACTGTTCGGATCACCCGCTGCACCCGACTTGAAAAGCCCAATCGTTGCAGTGCCGGTGGTCGGCGCCGCATCTGCATCGAAGCGGAAGTTGTACATCGTCGCCCATCGCACCGCGTTGGCGTTGGCGTTGGCGCTGAACAACTCGGTGCTCCACATCAAGTTGGAGCCTGCCCCACCAGTGGTGGTCCAAGGGAGACTGCTGTACAGCTCGCCGCTGTGATAGAACGGCGCTCGGAAGCTGACGTTCGTCAATGTGACACCTGCGGGAACGGGAACGCTGAAGTCCCCAGCCGAGCGATCCACATTCATGTTGTACACGGCATATTCATAGTGCCAGGTGCCATTGCCGTTGTCCGTCGCATTGGAGGCGACGATGAATCGGCCGCCACCTGTGCCGGTCACATCAGCGTTGACGACTTGCACGGTGGGAACGAGTGTCGCCCAACCTTCAACCATCGCCTGCATGCCGACGCTGGCGCCACTGTTTGAAACCGTGCTGTTCGGGTTGAAATTGAAGTTTGCGATGTTGATCTCGCGCCACGTTGCGTTGTTGTTGTCGAGGCCCGCTGCGGCGTCCTCAGGATGGACGTATTGCCCTTCCACGAACCAACGAGCACCGGGATTCAACGCAGGCTGGATGTCCGCATCGGCGACTTGCAGCCTTGAGCGGATGGTCGTGGACGTTCCGGTGTCACCAACAGCGTGAGGCCAAGCGAAAACACCGGTTGACGGGTTCACTTCTGACCGTGGGCCGAGCAGGCTGGTCGTTCCATTCAAACTGGCGCTGTAAGGATCGGCGCAGCCTGGCTTGAGGAACGCCAAGCACCCCCCCTGCACTTGGCAGGGTCCACATCCGATGTTCTGCTGGAGAGCGCAGAACCCGTGCTTGAGCCATGACATACCGACCTGTTCGAGCACGCCGTTGCTGCTCAGGCGATACATGTTTTGCGCAATAACGGGGTGTTGTGTGCTGTTCTGAACCCACGCCAGGTTCGTTGTGCCTGCGTTTGCAGAGGTCGTGGCGACGGAGAACGCATGGATCCCGCCCGCCTGCCCCCAGTACGCCGTTGAAGGCAAGGTGCACACCCAGACATCTGGGGCAGCCAACGACGACACTGCGAGGCCGCACGAAGCGACACCCGCCAAACCATAAATAATCTTCTTCATTCTTTCTCGTCCTTCCTCTATGATCGATCAAACTACGGAAGCGTCTTCATCCCCTCTGCGTCGACAGCAACCACACAGCTACGCCATTCGATGAAGAATCACCCCCACAGACAGTGATACTACCACAACAATCGTCAATCTCAATGGATTGATCCGTGAAAAAAAGCTCTAAACCTCAATTTTTTTGGTCCATCTCTTCTTATACGAATTTTTCGGCGGGCCACTCACCCCGCAGATTCCTCGACTGACGAGACATTGGAGAGTCCGCAGAGTCTTGACTTGAACTCTCGACCTCGCCCGTTTGCCCGCTCTACACCCCGATGAAAACGAAAAATGATCGATGACGACTTCGCCCACACCAGCTAATCGTGTCGCACTGGAGACCACTCTCCTGGCCCATGGTGTGCCGCGCGATCATGCTCTGCAGTTGGGCGTTGCTCTTGAGAACATCGTCCGAGAAGCAGGCGCCTGCCCCGCAACCATTGGAGTGCTCGCAGGACGCCCCATCGTCGGCATGACCCACGACCAGCTCGATTCATTCCTCAGTAGCGAACCAATCGCCAAAGCCAACACGTCCAATCTCGGTGTTCTCCTCCACCACAAACAAACCGCTGCGACCACCGTCAGCGCCACCGTCGAACTTGCTGCTCGTGATGGAATCCGATTGATGGCGACGGGCGGAATCGGCGGTGTCCATCAAGGCAATCATTTCGACGTCAGCACCGATCTCATCGCGCTGACTCGCTTCCCCGTTGCGGTGGTCTGCTCAGGGTGCAAATCCATTCTTGACATCGCAGCGACTCGTGAATGTCTGGAAACGCTCGGCGTGCCCGTCGTCGGCTACCAAGCTGACAACTTCCCCGCCTTCTATCTGCGCACCAGCGAGTGTGATGTCGACGCGCGATTCGATGACATCAACGACCTTGCAGCATTCCTCCTTGCAGAATTGACCCGCACCCGCCGAGGCATCCTCGTCGTCAACCCGATTCCGGAAGCCGACGCGATTACGCCCGACGACTGGAGCCTGTGGTTGAACGAGGCACAACGCGCCGTCGAAAAAGAATCGCTTGGCGGACGCAGTTGGACACCTCGCCTACTGAGTGAGCTGCATCGAATCTCGCAAGGCGCCACGCTTGAAGCCAACCTTGCGCTGGTCAAAAACAACACCCGACTGGCAGCACAACTCGCTGTTGCAATGCCTGATCAATAAAGAACGCCCTCCAGAATGACACCGTTGTCGATGTCGCGACGTGAAGGCGGTCGGCCCTGCAGGACTTCGGCTCCCTCGCGATGTCAATCGATAAGACAAGTCTAGGTAGGGTTTTATCGATTAGGTTCCATTGTAAGAAATAGACTGCTCATGATGGAATATTGCTGGGGTTTTGGATATGTCAAAAATTTTCGCATTCTTGACTTGAAGCCAGCGAATCTCATGTACCATGGATTGAAATAGATGTTCAGAGAACGAAACTGCCGCGGTTACGGAGCGTTCGCGTCGGAGCTCCTGAAACGTTGCAGTCGGTTCCAACATTGAGGGGACAGAACTGATGCAAGCATCCAATACATTGATCAATGCGCTTCTCGTGAGTGCGGCTCTCTCATGTGCCACAGCTGCAGAGGCACAAAACATTCTGCAAATGGATCTCAATAGTCTGTCAGTCCAAAAAGTGGGCGGCTGGGACGGGCTCACCCACACGGGCACCTTGATTGTCAGCGCCGACATAGACAGCACACTCAACGCTATTTTGGTCGATGGATCCAATCAAGCTGGCTTCATCCCGGGACAGCTCCTTGATGTGCAAGGAACTGTTGAGCTCCTCAACGGCGTGGTCGTCGGAGGCATGCTTCACGTCGATCTCATTACCGGGGCGACATACGACGCCGCTCTGCCGAGCGGGCAAGGAAATGTAAACACTTCAGCGGGATCCACCGGACCATTCCTGATCGACGGGCTGACCATCTCAGGGTTTTTCAATAATCTGGTCGGCGGCGCGATTTACGCTGGAGTGGATGTCTCACTGTGGGATGGGATTGAGCCACTAAACGGCTCCTACCTCCTCTTCAAACTCGGGCCCATCGGTGACAACGGAGACGATGACGATGTCGACATCGATCTCTTTCTATCCGGCGAGTCGGACACCATGTTCTGCTGCGAGTTTGAACCCAATGACTCCTGCGAGACAAAAAACAGATTCACGACCGAGTGTGAATTACTGCAAGGCCGACTCGAAGAGCGGTTGGTCCCCGGGCCGCAGCCTGACACCTGGCTGTGCGTCTTTGACAAGTTCGGCGAGATCATCGCTTCTAACGACAACGGCGGCACAACAGGCAACTCCAAAGCTTCTGGATTGTGGAGCGAAGATGGTGACGGCGACGGCTGGGCAGACATCCTTCGAGACAACGGCGACGGAACGTACAGCCTGCGGCTCGCGGTGACCGGATTCCCTGATGGGTTCGATGGCAACTGCGATGGTTTTTTCCAAAACGGGCCACATGGTCAGCAGGGCGAGTTCACCTTGTACGTGACCTATGAAGACGGCAAAGGTGTGGAGATTCGCACCGACACCTACGTTGATGAGTTCATCACCGGCGCCGAGGCGTTCCGGATCAACTTCACGGCCCCAGCAGGCGCCGCGACGGTCCACATCGACATCGACAACATGACCGGTCGGGAGACCGTGTGCAGCGATGTTGATTTCATCAGCTACACCAACCTCGAACCTCTCGTCGCGTATTGCATCACCGTCATCGGCGGTCTGGATGCCGACTGCCTACCCACGGACACCGTCCTTGGTTGGTTCAATAAAAATTGCGAGCTCATCTTCCCTGATGACGACGGCGGACCGGCAGCCGGTTATTCCGAACTTTGTGTCGTTGCCGACATCAACGGGGTCATCACATTTGGCGTGACAGGAAAAGGCGATCTCGACTTTGATGGGTATGACGATGTGACGGGCGAGCCTCACGGCTTATGCGGTGACTACCTGCTCAATATCCGTCGAGCGGACGGCGAGCCGTTGATCCCGACAGGACCGTGCGACAACCCGGTCACCGAAGCTGTGCAAAACGGTGACTTGAACGAAGACGGCGTCATCAACGCCTTTGACTTGGTCCAGATGCTCGCAAACTGGGGTTTGACGTCCTCACAACTGTGATCGCAGAAGTGTGCAATCACAGAGACAGTGGA
>CAYMQF010000003.1:0-8416 GCA_964392425.1 uncultured Phycisphaeraceae bacterium | reverse complement strand
TGGCGGGCGTCGTAGACGACACCGTCCTTGATGGTGTATTCGACGCCGCCGACGCGCTCCATTGCGCCGGTGTCATCGTTGAACCGGATGGCTCCTGTTCCGTAGAGGACCTTGAGATTGTGAATCGGGTTTTCCCCCACGATGATCAAGTCAGCGAGTTTGCCGCGTTGCACCGACCCGAGATCCTTCTCCCGTCCAAGAAGTTGGGCGCCATTGAGTGTCGCAGCACGGATCACCTCCAGCGGATGAAACCCCGCTTCCTGCAATAGCTCCAGTTCGCGGATGTACGCAAAACCATAGAGCTTGTAGATGAATCCGGCGTCGTCGCCGGTGGTGACTCGGCCACCTCGATTTTTATATTCGTTGACGAACCGCATCCATTTGAGATAGTTGTTGCGCCAGGCAATCTCGTCGCTGGTCGTCCAGTCGAGCCAGAACGATCCGTGCGCGGTTCTGCTTGGCTGGAAGAAACGCCACAGCGTCGGCCATGCGTAGTCCTGCATCCATGGAGCGTTGCGGGCGCGCATGACATCGCGCGTCGCTTCGTAGATGGTGAACGTCGGATCGAGTGTGAAGTCCATCGCTAGAAGTTCAGACATCACGGCGTTCCACTTTTTGCTGCCCGGCGCCGCCGCCTGCGCCCAAAGCCGACCCGCCTGACCGAAGCGGTCCTGCTCGTTGTAATAGTTGTAATCCAGCGGATAGTCCTGCACTTGGCGATCTTCAAAGAGAGCCTCGGGCAGGCCGTACCAATGCTCCATCGAGGACAGTCCCATCCTTGCGGTGTCGAGCACATTGAGATCAACGACTGACAGTTGTGCATGATGCATCGCGGTGCGAAGCCCTTGCGCGTTGGCTTCCCGCATCGCTTCACGCATTGTAGGAAGCTGGGCGCCTGTGAATTTGATCCCGTCAGCGCCTGCCTTGGCGACCGCCCGCACCCACTTGCGCGCTTCATCGGGGTTCAGATCAGGCTGAAACCGTGCGTAATAGAAGATGCGTGGCGCCGTGATCTCGTTTCGTTCGCTTTGGCTGCGCTGCGCCAGTGACCAATCCAGGCCGTTGGACGTGCCGACATCACGGATGGTGGTGACGCCGTGCCCCATCCAGAGTTTGTAGACATACTCCGCGGGAGACGCCTGGCCCAGTTCGCCCTGCTCGGGATTGCTGATGTGAGCGTGCACGTTGATGAAACCGGGGAGGACATACTTGCCGTGCGCGTCGATCTCGCGATCACCTGCTGCGGGCCGACGTTTGGGATCGATTGGCGCCCCGGCGTTGCCGACGGATTTGACCTCAACGATCCGGTTGCCCTCGATGACAATATCTACGGGTCCATATGGCGGCGCGCCCGTGCCGTCGATCACCGTGGCGCCCCGAATCACCAGTCGTGCAAACGGCCCTTCACCGCGATGGCGTGCGGGCGCCGACTGAACCATTTTTCCGCCACGCTCAAGATAGTCTGCGATGGCTTCATTGCCAGGCGTCGGCTTGACCGTCTGCCCGCTCGCCGCAACGGCGCCGAGCAAAGAAAAACACACACTCCATGCGAACATGAGCGACATTCTTCCGCGGGAACCTCGCATTGATAGCTTCGTATGAATCTTCACTTCATCATGTCCTTTCTTGACGGTCGGACTCAATCAGGCCGGGCGTGTTTTTCAGCAGCATTGAGCAGCGCTTCGTAGCGGTCTTCGGTCATGCCCAGTTTCTTTGAAAAATGCTGGAGAACGATGCGCTCAGAGCGAGCGAGCACGCCGTCTGCGATGGCGATTCGGAAGAGCGTCTTCATGGTCTCCTCCGGGTCGGTCTTGAAAATATCGAACTGCTCTTCAAAGAAGCTTGTGTCGGAGCTGGCGCGGTCGATCATTGCATCGAGCGATGCGGAGCCGACGCCTGCTGCTTCAGCAATCCGCGAGAGCAGCGGATGCTCCCGCTGGCACACTTCGCCGTCGATTCCTGCGACACAGCACGCTGCTCGCAACACTTCCACTTCCGGCATGCCCATGGCGGCTCCTTAGTCCAATACGTCGTGCCCATGATACATCGGAATCGCATCGATCAATCGCGATAGCTCCTCATCGGTGAGCGTCGCAGTGACGGAGAGCCTGACGCGCGCTGCGCCCGCAGGAACCGTGGGCGGCCTGATCGCTGGCGCATAAAACCCCGCATGGGCAAGGTGTTGTGACAGTTCCATCGCTGACTCCGCCTCTCCAACAATGATCGGGACAATCGGCGTTGACGCATGCCCAAGCGATTGAGCCGGCCATCCTTTGTCGATGAGCCCTTGACGGAGCCAAGCTGAGAGTCGGTGCAGGCGCTCCCGCCGGTCAGGCTCATCGCGAAGAACATCCAGCGCAGCATCGATCGCAGCAAGCTGCGTCGGCGGGACCGCAGTCGTATAGATCATCGGCCTGGCGAAGTTGACGATCGCGTCGATCGCGAGCTGCGCGCCGGTAATGATCCCGCCCAGCGAGCCGAGCGCTTTGCTCGCGGTGGAGATGCAAAGATCAGCAACATGCCCTGCCTGTTCGTTCGCGCCCGCGCCGTTCTCACCCAGCACGCCCGTCGCGTGCGCCTCGTCGAGAATCAAACAACACCCACCCGCTGAGACTGCGTTCAACTCATCTCGAAGTTGAGCGAGCTGCGCGATTGGCGCCAGGTCGCCGTCCATTGAGAACACGCTGTCGCTGACGAGCCATACTGTCGCGTGCGGCTGTCTCGCGAGATATCGATGGGCGAGCCTGCCCGCATGATCTGCATCGCAATGATGGAACCGCCTGAGCTTGACGCCTCTTGCGACAGCAAGCTGCCCACCATCCATCAGGCTGGCGTGATTGAGCCGATCCATCACGATCAGATCGCCCGGTGCAGGCAGCGAAGTGAGCACCGCCAAGTTCGCCATGTACCCGGTGGGCAAGATCAGGGCTGCCTCAGCATGTTTGAACGAGGCGAACCGCGCCTCGACCCGGCTGTGCAGCTCCGACGTTCCGCCAATCAGACGCGACGCCCCCGAGCCGACGCCTCGCTCCCGAGCAGTGCGTGCGATCGCTTCGATCAAGTGTGGATGTTGACGCAGCCCGAGATAATCATTGCTGGAAAGATCAACCAACCCCGCTGGGACACTCTTGCACGTTCGGTGCAGTTGCAGTTTTTTTTGTTCATCGAGGCGAGCGTGCAGCGCATCCATCCAAGGCGCCGAGGCTGAAAGATTGACGCCCGCAGCAGGCCGCCTGTCTTCAACGCCCACTGAGGTCGACATAGTGCCCATCCGCGACGACGCGATCGGTCATCGAGACATCCAGCTCATCAAGAATGCTGTCGAGATCCTCGACGGATCGTTGCATGAGCCTGCCGACCTTGAACTTGACGACCCGTTTGGCCGGAACCTGCACGCGCTCGAGTGTGCGAGGGTTCTGCGCCAGTCGCGGCGCGCGGTTCTTCGTTTCAAAAACACCGAAATCCCTGAACTCCAGCCGATTGCCTCGGCCCAGCTCAAGGATCATGTTGTCGAGAAAACTTTGAACGATTTTTTTGACGACGACCCGCCTGCAGCCAGTGTCCCGCGCCACCTGCTCAATGAGGTCTTTTTTCGTAACCGTGCTCATCGGTGAAAGCCCCGTGGATCCACATGAAGATCGTGTTTACTATCGCCACCCGCGGGGGTGAGCTTGGTCGAACGCTCATGGAAATAAGCTGAGCCCTGATTACAAGTATGCAGATTTGTGCGCTCAGGTCAATAACAATCTTCGCTGATTCTGATTGATGTGCACAAAAGGCGTCGTATGTGGATTTTTGGTGAGTCAATTGGAGGAATGCGCGTATCGATCACTTTTCCGGCGCGGGCGTTGCCTCTCCACCTGGCGGGAGCCGGGCGCCCCATACCATTTGCTTTGGCCGAAGAAACGATCGCTCTCGGGTTTGACACCCTTGGTCGGCACACCCATCGCACTATCGTTTCGTGCGTACTCCCAGCGGAGCGCATCAGCCCCTGCCCCATCCCTCTGGAGCGCTTTGCGAACGGTCGGCGTCTCAAATACGAGCATCGACGTTCGACCGCGAGGCGGCGTTTCCCAGCTTGGCCTGACCGTGATCTGCCGGGCGCAGCCGAAACCGGTCACAACCACGATTGAGCCGACCAACGCGAGGGCTGATCGATGAAATCTCGCGCCGCCGGCGCTGGCTAAATATCCTTTTCTGAACTTCACATACAGAGAAGTGCAAACACCAGTCCAGAGTGGAAAAGAAGCCTCGGGGCATGATGAGAGCGATTCTGTCCACTTGTGGTGTTGATTGCAGGCGACAGGTGTGGGTTCTGAGCCTCATCGTCACAGAGCCCAAATGGCGATCGAATCCACCCGATAACGCAGTGCCCTTGAGACGCTGGTTCGACCGCACCGCCGACTCATGTTCACCCAAGCGCCCCGGAGAGGACTTGAACCTCTGACCTGCGGTTTAGAAGACCGCTGCTCTATCCAGCTGAGCTACCGGGGCATCGCTGACGGAGCCTATCGACGCCGGCGCCGACCGACAACGATCAGGGAGAGCATCGGACATTTATTCCGCCCGCTCCGCACCAGCAATCCGCCGCCTGCCCCGCGTATTTCATCTTCTCTGGGCAGGTGACTATGATCGCGTCCAAGGTCGCTCCCGCCCGGAGTCAGGCCGACCCACGGAGCGAAGCCCACCGGGCGCGAACTCACCCATGAGCCGACTCGAAACAACTGCTGTCACCGACATTGATCCTTCTTTGATTGCCTCACCTTCGCCTTCACTGCGAGCGACGGTTGGCGCCATGGTCGAACTGACCAAGCCACGCATCACACAGCTTGTGCTCGTGACGACGGGCGTTGGTTTTGTCCTCGCTGCGCTGGGACGGACATGGACAGTCGGCTCGCTCATTTCAACAGGCCTGCTCTGCCTGGTCGGCACGGCGCTCAGCTCCGCTGGCGCCAACGCGCTCAACCAATGGTGGGAACGTCGGCGCGACGCATTGATGCCCCGCACCAAAGGGCGCCCATTGCCGACCGAACGCCTCAAGCCCGCGACTGCAGCAGCGGTCGGCGTCTCCTGCGGCGCGATCGGTGTTCTCATTCTCTGGCTACTCGTCACACCCGCTGCAGCGGTTGTCTCGCTCGCAACCATACTGATCTACGTCTTCATCTATACGCCGATGAAACCGGTGACAACGGTGTCGACGATTGTTGGCGCTATTCCCGGCGCGCTCCCGCCCGTGATTGGTTGGGCAGCCGTCGCAACGCCGGGCAATGAGTGGATGAGCCTGGCGAGCCCGGCTCCATGGTCGCTCTTTTCGCTCATGTTCGTCTGGCAGATTCCGCACTTCCTCGCGATCGCTTGGATGCACCGCGATGGATACGCACAGGGCGGCTTCTGCATGCTCCCGCTGCACGATCCCGTCGGCTGGCGCACCGCGCGAACCTCCCTCGCATGGGCTGCAGCGCTCATCCCCGTTTCGCTGACGCCGATACTGACGATCCCCGATCGACTGGGATGGGGCTATGCGATCGTCGCGATCCTGCTCGGCGCCATGTTCCTGCGATCCACCATCCAGTTCATTATTCAGCGGGACAACCCCACCGCGCGAAAAGTCTTTTTCGCGTCGATCATCTACCTGCCGTTGATTCTGCTCGCGATGGTCGTCGACTCCATCGTCCGGGCGATCTTGTAGTCGAGCGTGACGAGGCGCCCGCGATCGTCGTACAATGCGCCTCCCCATGAGCACACCCAACATCATCGAGTTGGACCACCTTCGCCGGTCGTATCCGCCATCGCGCAAAGGCAGCGGCGAGCGGATCGCGATCGACGATTTATCCCTGAGTCTCACTGCGGGCCAATGGGTGTCGCTGCTCGGGCCCAATGGGTCGGGCAAGTCCACACTGCTGCGCGTCATCGCGACGCTCGATTCCCCCGACGCGGGGCACGTTCGATGGTTCGGCCAGGAAAACGCCAACCTGCGAAGCGTCAGGCGAAAAATGGGAATCGTCTTCCAATCGCCCTCCCTCGACGCGCTCCTGACCGGGCGCGAAAATCTCCGCTTGCAAGCTGCAGTCGCTGGCGTCGATCGCAGCAATCTCAATGAACGCATTGACACACTCGCGCGCGAGCTGAACATCGATGATCGGCTCGACGACCGCGTCGGCGCCTTGTCGGGGGGACTGGCGCGTCGCCTGGATCTCGCCCGCGCACTGCTCAGCAATCCCGAAATCCTGCTGCTCGATGAACCAACCTCCGGGCTTGATCTCAACGCGAGACAGGAGTTTCTCCAGGCTCTCGCGCTTCGGCGTCAGCGCGACGGGCTCACCATCATCATGAGCACACACCTGATGGACGAAGCGGAACGCGCCGATCGCGTCGTGATGATGCACGAAGGGGTCATCGTCGCGGACGGCTCTCCCGATGAACTCAAAACGCAACTGTCAGGCGCCGCGGTCCTGCTCCGAACCAATGTTTCGGAATCGAACCGGCTTGAAAAACTCGGCTTGAACGCCAAACGTTCAGGAGATCAGGCAGTCGTGACATTCGCGGACGCCCAAGATGCTGCGCTACGCCAAACAATCGAAGAGTTGACCGCAGCGGGCGTTTCATTCTCAGTCTCGGCGCCTTCTCTTGCCGACATCTACGTCGAGCGAACCGGCCGAACGCTCGCGGGCGACGAAGCAGAACCTGCCGGCGCACTACAAGCAGAGGGAGTCGCACCATGAGCGCCCTTGCGATGGAGAATGCTGCGTCAGGCATGTCAGCGTTTGCCGGTTTGTTTCGGCGCGAACTCATCCGCTTCACACGCCAGCCAAGCCGGGTCGCAGCAGCGATCATCACGCCGCTCCTCATCTGGGGCTTCCTCGCTAGTGGTTTCGCCAAATCCATCGCACCAGCAGGCGCCGACGACAGTGTCTCCTATGCAGCATATTTATTGCCAGGCGTGGCGACGCTCATCGCGATGTTCTCATCAATCTTCGCAGCGATGTCACTCATCGAAGATCGACGAGAAGGGTTCCTGCGATCGGTGCTCGTCAGCCCGGCGCCTCGCTGGTCGATCGTCGCAGCAAAGACCGGCGCGGGGGCGCTGTCCGCAACGTTGCAGTCGGCAATCATCCTTCTTGCAGCTCCAATCGTCGGCCTGCACACATCGATCGTCGGGCTCGCACTCACTCTGTTGATCCTCGGCTTGACCGCTGCAGCGCTCACCGCGCTCGGGCTCACGCTCGCATGGCGCGTCAACTCCAGCGAAGGCTTCCACGGCGTCATGAACATCCTGCTCTTGCCGATGTGGCTTCTGAGCGGCGCGGTCTTTCCAATGGAAGGCGCCGCCGGTTGGCTCAAACCCGTGATGCTCATCAACCCGCTCCATTGGGCCAATCAGGCGATTCTCAGCGCGCTTTCGGGCAAACCCGACCCGACGCCGATCATCGGCACGGTCCTCTTTGCATTGGTGATGATCGTCTTTGCCTCAGCGCTGATCGGGCGCCAAAAGAACCAATAGCACTTCACACAAGGAACTTGCCGACATGGCACGCGCTCTGGGAATCATCTGTATTGCAGCGATCATCATCGCAACACTCGCCGTCGGCGTCGTCAAACTGTTGGGTGGCGGACCGGGCGCATCAGCACTGACGCCCGACATCAATATGGACCTGCTGTCCATTCCCGAGTTTGAGTTGACCAATCAGGATGGTGAACCGATTTCGCGCAGCGAACTGCTCGGCCAACTGACCGTCGTTGATTTTATTTTTACAAACTGCCAGTCCATCTGCCCGCCGATGTCGAACAACATGAAGCGGTCGCAGGATGCGTTGGCTGGCGTCGACGTTCGGTTCTTGAGTATTTCCGTCGATCCCGAACACGACACTCCCGATCAACTCAAACAGTACGCGGAAAATCTGGGCGCGGACCTCGATCGCTGGACATTCGCAACGGGCAGCCGAGCGACTGTCTCGCACATCCTGACCGACGGCCTGCTGCTCTCCTCACCCGTCGATGAATCTCAAACTCTGCTCAAACTTGCCGATGGCTCGACCATGCCCAACATCGCCCATCCGTCGCGGTTCATTCTCGTCGGTCCAGACGCGAACATCCTCGGGCTGTATGCGGGGACCGACGCGACGCAGGTGGACATGCTCATTGATCGCGCGAAGCGGGCTGCGAAGGAACGATCGCGCCAGCGCTGAGATTCAACAGTTTTCTTCGGTGAATGAGTATCGCACGCCTCGGCTTTGCAGTTCGTCCAAAATGTGCGTGACGATCGTTTCATCATCGCCAAAGAGTTCGGGTGGAAGCACGCCTGCCCGGTCGATCCGTCCAGCAGCGATCAACCTTGCGACGATCGCGCAGGGAAATGCAGTGGTTCGCGCCATGCTCGTGGCGCCGGTCTTCGGATCGTAGAAATCGAGAAGATCCC
>CAYMQF010000002.1:59178-60826 GCA_964392425.1 uncultured Phycisphaeraceae bacterium | reverse complement strand
TCGAAGCCGTCAGTCACAGAAAATCAATCAAAGAAGAAATCACCCGGCGCCAATCTTCCGCCCGCCCCCACGCCGGTTTTCGATCCCGTCACGCCCCCCGAGTTCACCAAACACACCCTTCTCAAAGGGGAAACGATCTGGTCGCTCGCGGAGGCCTACTTCAGCGATCGCAACCTCGGCATGGTCATCGCGCGAGCCAATCCGCAGGTGGACCCACAAAAGCTCCGTCCCGGCATGACACTCCTCATCCCCAAAGATCCCGGCAACATCCAGGGAACACCGATCGGAGAAAAACCCGTGCCTCCCGTTCCCGAGATCGTTGAATACGTGGTCCATTCCGGCGACACACTGACCGCAATCGCGTTGCAGTTCTACGGCAAAGTTTCCCTGTGGACGCGCATCCGCGACGCCAACCCCAACCAGATCAATCAAGATGGGACCAACATCAGGCCCGGCATGAAGCTCCTCATCCCGCCCCCTCCTTCGGAACCTAATCCATGAGTGAAAATCCTTCCTATATCGTGACCGGCGCCGCGGGGTTCATTGGATCCAATCTTGTTGGCGAGCTGCTTCGACAAGACCCTGGCGCGCGGATCATCGCGGTCGATGACTTTCGTAGCGGCTCCTTTGCCAACGTGGTGCAGGCGTGCAGCCGAATCGCTGGAACAACCTATTCAGGCGACTTTTTACCGTATTGCACCGATGATCTTGACTGGGAGGCTTTGCTCGACAGCTCGGCGCCGACTGCTGTCTTCCATCTCGCTGCGATCACCGACACGACGGTCGCTGACGAACACACGATGATGACGGACAACGCGGAGGGGTTTCGACCGATCTTGCATGCCTGCATCGCGTCAGCAGTCCCACTCGTGTACGCATCGTCTGCCGCGACATATGGATCACCTGAGCAGGGGGACGATCGCGAGCCGTTCGCCGAAACCGCAGCTGGTCAACCCAACAATGTCTATGGCTTCAGCAAATGGGTCATGGAAAATCAGCATCGCTCGATTGCAGACCAACTCGCACAGGCGGGGGAGGATGAGCCGAGCGTCGTCGGCCTTCGCTTCTTCAACGTGTTCGGCGCAGGCGAATCGCACAAAGGGAAGATGGCGTCGATCGCCCACCAACTCAGCCTCCAAATTCTCGCAGGAAACAAGCCTCGCCTGTTCACTGCTGGGGAGCAGGCACGCGATCAGGTCGCCGTGATGGATGTTGTGGATTGCATGCTCGCAGGCGCCAAACCGACCGCTAATCCCGGCGTGTACAACTGCGGATCGGGGCAGGCAACAACTTTCAATGACCTCGCCGACGCCGTTCGACAGGGGCTCAACGTGACCACCGCCGATGCGCCAACTGAATATTTCCACATGCCCGACAGCATCGCTGCTTTTTATCAGAACTACACCTGTGCTGATATGACGCAAACCCGCAAGGCTCTCGACTGGTCCCCCGCGCGGGATCCTCTCCAGGCGATCAGTGAATACGCTGCCCATCTCGCTGGCGTCGCAAGTCGATAAACTCCGTCGATGAAGACTCACACTGTTGTATTGATCCCCGGTGACGGCATCGGTCCCGAAGTGACCGCCGCTGCCCGCCGAGTCCTTGAAGCGGCCCAGGCGCCCGTAAAGTTCCTCGATCGGCACATGGG
>CAYMQF010000002.1:57008-59078 GCA_964392425.1 uncultured Phycisphaeraceae bacterium | reverse complement strand
GCCGAGTCCTTGAAGCGGCCCAGGCGCCCGTAAAGTTCCTCGATCGGCACATGGGAATCGCGGCGCTCGACCGCGGAGAAGATGACATCCTCCCGCGCAGCACCATTGATGCGGTGCGCGAGCATGGCGTCGCGCTCAAAGGCCCCTGCACAACGCCGATCGGAAAAGGGTTCAGCTCCGCCAACGTTGCGCTGCGAAAGAAGCTCAACTTGTACGCATCGGTCCGTCCGGTGCGGAGCCTGCCCGGGGTTCCTACACGCTACGAAAATGTTGATCTCATCATCGTCCGCGAAAACACCGAAGGGCTCTACTCCGGCGTCGAAAATCGAATCACCGAAGATGTGATCGTCTCGATGAAAGTCGCGTCCCGACAGGCGTGCGCCCGAATCGCCCGCTGGGCGTTTCGATATGCGACCCACCGCAAACGTCAGAAAATTTCCACGTTCCACAAAGCGAACATCATGAAAATGTCCGACGGGCTCTTTCTCGATCAGGCTCGGCTCGTCCATGAACGCGACTATCCCAATATCCGCTACGAAGAAGTCATCGTTGACGCGGGGTCGATGCGCATCGTGCAGGACCCATCGCAGTTTGACATTATTTTGACGGAAAATCTGTACGGCGACATCATGAGCGATCTGTGCGCTGGGCTCGTCGGGGGGCTGGGCGTCACACCGGGCGCCAACATCGGCGACACCGACGCGGTCTTTGAAGCAGTGCACGGGTCGGCGCCTGACATTGCCGGGCAGGATGTCGCCAACCCGCTGGCGCTCATTATGTCCGCAGCGATGATGCTCAATCATCTTGGTGAAACTCGCCACGATGAAAACGCGCTCAACGCCTCTGCGAAAATCAAACAGGCGTACAACAAGGCGCTCGAAGAAGACCTCAAAACGCGCGATCTCGGCGGTGAACTCAGCACCACTGCCTTTACCGATGCGGTGATCGAACGGCTGGGTTGATGAGGGGCCGCGCGGGTATCATCGAAGGATGAACACTACCCAACAGCATTGGTCGATACCAGGCGCCGACGGCCAGCCGATCTTGGTGTCTACAGACGTCGAACTCGCTTCAGCGCCGCCGCAGAGCGTTGTGCTGCTCGCGCACGGCTTCAAGGGATACAAGGATTATGGGTTTATCCCGGTACTTGGGCATCGGCTCGCCCATGCGTTGCCGACCGTTGTGCACCGATTCAACTTTTCCCATTCGGGCATGACCGGTGACATTGCGACCTTTGCCAACCCTGATCTATTTGAGCGCGACACGTGGAACAAACAGGTGTTTGATCTCGACGCGCTGATCGAAGCGGTCAGCAACGGGCAGGCGCCGGGCACTCCTGCTGGTCTGCCCATTGTGTTGGTTGGGCACAGCCGGGGGGGCGTGTCGTGTTTGTTGTGCGCGGGCAGGCGCTTTCGTGATGGGAAAGAGCCGACGCTGAGCGCGGTCGTCACGCTTTCTTCGCCGGAGAGTACATCGAATCTGGCGCCTGACGTTATTGCCCAGCTTCGTGAGCAAGGCTATCTCGCTTCGCCTTCTTCGCGGACGGGGCAGGAGCTTCGAGTCGGGCGCGCCTGGCTCGACGAACAGGAGGCGTCGCCAGCCGATCACGATGTCTTGTCGCTTGTTGGGCACATCCACTGCCCGGTGCTGACGCTGCATGGGCAAGAAGATCCGACGGTTGATCCAGCGTGCGCGAGCCATATCGCTGCAGCGTGTCCACAAGGGAAGTCAGCGCTGATTCCAGACGGCGATCATGTGTATTGCACTGCCAACCCGGCGGATGTGGACGGGCCGATGTCTGAGCCGTTGACTGAGGTGTGCACGCGGGTTGCTGCGTTCATTGAGTCAGCAGTCGAACTTTCACGCTGAGGCTGTTTCGGCGGGAGTTGGCGCGCCCGAGGTTGGCGCCAAATCAATTGCGCGATCACCACTGCGAAGGGCAGCAAGGCCCGAGCGGGATTCAGGCAAAGCTTTCTGCTTCCCAACGTGCTTCAACTCGCCATTTTCGCCTACCTGATCGAGAGAAACGGAGACTCGCGTCGAGACGCCTCGCTCTTGCATGGTCACGCC
>CAYMQF010000002.1:55114-56908 GCA_964392425.1 uncultured Phycisphaeraceae bacterium | reverse complement strand
GATCGAGAGAAACGGAGACTCGCGTCGAGACGCCTCGCTCTTGCATGGTCACGCCATACAGCCGATCGGCGCGCTGCATCGTTCGCCTATTGTGCGTGACGATGATGAAGTGACTTCGATCAAGGAACTGTTCGATGATGCCGCTGAACCGCTCGACGTTGGCGTCGTCCAGTGCCGCGTCCACTTCGTCGAGCAGGCAGAAGGGCGAAAGTTTGCACTCAAAGATGCTCATCAGCAGTGCGACGGCGGTCATGGTTTTTTCGCCACCCGACAGTTGATTGATCGAGCGCGGGCGTTTGCCCGGCGGGGACGCGATGATCTCGACACCGCTTTGGAGCCAGTCAATCTCGCCGGTCTCTTCAAAGGGGAGCAGGCGGAGTTCGGCTTTTCCGCCTCCAAAGAGTTTGCGGAACATGCCTTTGTCACCGGCAAAGTTGTCGCATATTTGCTCGAAGACTTCGCGGAAGCGCTCGCGCGATGAATCGTTGAGTTCTGCGATCAGAGTCTCAAGCTGCTCCCGCGCCCGGTCAATGTCTTCGACCTGCGCGGCGAGGTCTTCGTTGCGACCCTCCAGCCGGGCTTCTTCTTCGATGGAGTCGAGATTGACGTTGCCGAGCTTGCGAATGCTGGCGCGGAGTGTGTCGACTTCGGTTGCGGTTTCGTCGGGGTCTATGGGGATGACGGTCTCATCACTGAGAAGCTCGCGAAACTCAGCAAGCTCTGCTGTGAGGTCAAGTTCGAGGTCCTCAGTCGCGCGCTGCTCGAGTGTTTCGCGTTTGACTTCAATCTCCCGGCGGGACAACTCCAGCGCGTTCCAATCACGCTCAAGCATGCGGGATCGGTTTCGAGCCTCTTCGACTTGCTCCGTCAGTGCCTGGCACGACTGCGCCTCCTGTTCGAGCTCCGCTTCGATCTGTGTGCATTGGGATTGCAAGAGTTCAGCTTGTTCAGCGGACTCCCGCTGCTTGTGCTGGGCAGTTGTAATGAGCGTGCATAGTTCTTCAAGGCGGGCGCCACGAGAATCCAGCTGCGACTTGAGATGCTCTTGCTCTGACGCGATCTCGGCGAGTCGACTTCGCAGGCGGCTCTGCTCCGTTCGCTGCGCGTGCAGTTG
Source organism: uncultured Phycisphaeraceae bacterium (assembly GCA_964392425.1). Taxonomy (GTDB): domain Bacteria; phylum Planctomycetota; class Phycisphaerae; order Phycisphaerales; family UBA1924; genus CAYMQF01. Next base: position 55,794 of record CAYMQF010000002.1, on the reverse strand, counting down.
CTCGGTGCGCTGAGTCAGAAGCACTCGCGCAGAAGAGAGACGTTCGATTGCTGCGTCAAGCTCACCTTGCTCCTCGGCGAGTTCCGCTTTCAGGCGATCCGTCTCCGCGACCAACTCGACATGCAGCCCATCGAGACGGTCGGCTCGTCCGGTCAGTTGTTCATGTTGACTCTGGGCCTGATCGATCTGGTTTTGAAGCTGTTGGGCTTCTTCTTCGAGCCTGGGAATATCCCGGCGGAGTCGTTCAAGATCAAGCTCGATGCGTTCCGCACGATTGGCCTCTTCGATCAAGGCACGCTGCGCATCGGCCAACTCCTGTCGACGGCTGGCGCGGTCTGTATCGAGCGATGCAGCACGCTCATCGATGGAGCGAAGCTCGCTGCGTCCTTCGTTGATCGCGGAATCGAGTGTGCCAACTTCGGACTCAAGCGTGTGCAGTTCGGCCCGTTGTTGGAGCATGCCGACGCCTTCCCCATCAGAGGAAGATATGCCTGCGGTGAGTCTGCCACCTGGTTCGAGCATCTCTCCATCGGACGTGACAAAGCGGGCGCCGGGGAGTGCGCTGGCGCCGAGCAATGCTGCAGCGTCAAGGTTCGACACCAGGTAGGTATTTGCGAGCAGGCGCGAGATGAGCGGGGCGGCAACGCCGTCACAGTGAACCAGTTGCCTGACGGGTGTGA
>CAYMQF010000002.1:1401-55014 GCA_964392425.1 uncultured Phycisphaeraceae bacterium | reverse complement strand
GATGAGCGGGGCGGCAACGCCGTCACAGTGAACCAGTTGCCTGACGGGTGTGACGCCCGATGGGATATTTTCAGGAGAAACACAGTCCGGGGTGTCTTGGGTTGAGTCAGCAGCAAGGAACACGACTCGGCCTGAGAGTTCGCGGAGGGCGCCTGAATCAATCAACTCAGTCATGGATCGAACTACGAGAGCTTGGAGATTGCTGCCGAGCGCAGCCTCGACCGCCTGCGCGTGCGGAGCGTCGGTTTCGATGAGGTCCGCCAAGGGAGCGAGGACGCAGGAGAACGGGCCATCCCCTGAGTCGGTGTTTTTTCGATTGAGGACGGCGCGGGGCGCATCGTCGAGCCCTGCATGAGCGTCGACCATTTCTTGAAGAGTCTGACGGCGACTGTCAAGGCTGATCCGCCGTTGCTCCAGTGAGGAGAGCCGACCGCCGAGCCGTTGCTGGTCGTTGGAGAGCGTGGAGAGGTCTTGCTCGAGTCCATCGACCTCGAGTTGCGTGGCGCCGATCCGCTCTTTGGTGGAGGCAACCGCTGCGGACGCCTGTTGTTGATCAGCCTGAAGGGTTGTCTCTTCCTCAACGAGCGCATGGGCAGCCTGCTCTCGTTTTTCCTGTTCCTGCCGGAGCATTTGCGCGCGATTGGTTTCAGCTTCGATGCGCACCACCAGCGCGGTTCGCTCGCGGTTGATCTCTTCGCACGCAGCTTGCTTGTTTCCAAGCTGTTCACGCCGATCAACCTGGGACTGCTGAAGAGCGGTTCGGCGGTCCGATTCTTCTTCGCATTCCCGTTCAACCTCAAGAAGAGCAGCTTCCAACTGGATGATCGAATCTGCGAGGGCTTGCTCTGCTTGGGCGACCTGCGATGCCCCGCGGCGGAGCTCCTCAGCACGTTCGTCTTCGTGCTGTTTCAGGCTTTCCGTCTCTTCGAGCGAACGCTCCGCAAGAGCCTCCCGCTGGGCGGCGTGCTGGCCTTCATGTTCTGCAGCGGTGAGGTCGGATTCAACAGCCTGCCGTTGTGAGAGAAGATCATGCCTGGCAAGTTCATGATTTTGTTTGTGTTCTTCGAGCGATTCAAGAGTCTGCACTGCATCGTCCTGTTCCTTTTGCAGGCCGATCAGTCGGGAGGTCAACCCATTGAGACGATCGTTCAACTCGAGATTTTGATGCAGCATCAATGCAATGCGCAACCCTCGGTAGCGAGAATCGAGTTCTTTGAAGCGTCTGGCTCGCGCAGCCTGATTGTGGACGGCGCGGAGTCGACGTTCGGTTGATTCAAGCTGTTCGCGGGCGCGGATGAGGTTGACTTCGGTTCGGTCGAGCTTGCGCTGCGATTCGATTCGGCGGACACGGAACTTGGCGACGCCTGCGGCTTCTTCAAAGATCGAACGCCGATCGACGGGCGAGGAGAGCAACATCGCATCGACCTTGCCCTGCTCGATGATGGAATAAGCGTCGGCGCCGACCCCGGTGTCGAGGAAAAGATCGCGGATGTCGCGCAGGCGAGCGCGTTTGCCATTGATGAGGTATTGGCTGCCACCATCGCGGTAGAGGCGACGCTGGACATCGACGACTTCGCTGTCAATGGGGAGGGTGCGGTTGACGCCTTGCCTATTGATCAAGCTGTCAGGGGACGATTCGTCTGCAGCATCGAGTGCCGGCGTGGATGGGTCCTGTTGATTGGATTCGCTGGGTTCCTGCAGCGGGTTCATGAAGGAAAGCGTGACGCTGGCCATCCCCGCGGGCGCCCGGCCGGCACTCCCTGCGAAGATGACATCCTGCATTTCCTTGGATCGGAGCGATTTGGCGGATCGCTCGCCCAACACCCATTTTATCGCGTCGACGATATTCGATTTGCCGCAGCCGTTGGGCCCGACAATCGCGGTGATGGGGTCATCGAAGGTGAACTCGGTTCGATCCGCGAAGGATTTGAACCCGACGAGCGTGATCTTTGCAAGTCGCATCACTTGGGCGGCCTCCATGCCTATGTCACTGCCAGGGGTCGCGCGATCGCGCCTCTGAGAACTGACCCCATCCATGGGGTCGAGCGAGTCTACCGGTTTGTGAGCCAAAGAGCGAGTCATCACGAATGGGTCAACTCAAAGACGCCGACTGATCGCCGGGCGCCAGTACTCTGAAAAAATATCGCACACATCTTGCTAGTCATTTACTTCGGCGACCCAGACTTTTTCAGTGGCACCACGAATGTCCGTTTCTCCGGGGTTTGCGTGGGCACGGTCGCTGTGGTCTCGCTTGTAGCTCGCTTCCTGGCTGTCTCAACTGTTTCCTCAGCGTCCTGAGTGGTCTCCGGGCGATCGGTGGCGAAGAGACCCTGCATGGAGCGCAGCAGATCGACTAACAGCCGATCCTGCTCTGCGACGAAGACGCCGGGGATGCCGTCCTCTTTCCAAATCTCGTACAAGGCGCCAACCACCTCGGAGTATGTCAGGTCCAGCCCCGGAGCAGGCTCCTCGGGCGTTGTCTTATGAGCGAGAAACTCGATGAACTCAGGAAGCGACGCTGACACTTTGATCGTCGTCGCTTTGGGTCGACGGAAATCCTGGTAATAGATTCGCAGTTCGTCGGTAGCGGAATCCGCGGTGAGCATGAGCCGATCGTTCCACGCTGAGACAAACGTCGGACGGACCAACTCGGGATGATCGCCGAAAACGATTATGCGAGGCTGCCCCTGCTGGGAGACATAGATCATCGTCTCGTCGGCATCAACCACATCGAGCACAAACTTGTCCCCGATGTAGATGCTCTGGATCGAGGGATCGAAACGTTTTTGCAGTGCCTCGTAAGCAGCGATCCGCACATCAAGTTCGGGGACATTGAGGAGCTTCCGCAGAGACTGATTGACCGACGGATCGGGGTCGAGCTTTCCGAGGAGTTTGATAGCGCGCGTCCGGAGAGCAGACGGCCCGTGGGACGCAAGTTCGATGAGATGAGGCGCGACAAGGGGGTCGCCGAGCCCTGCGCCAGCCTGCAACGCTGCGAGCTGAGGCGCCAACTCCGCGTAGTCATACATCCGGCGAAGATCGGGGAGCGCCAGTTTGCCGATCGACTGCATGCACCAACTCAGCGATTCAGCAAGGTCCGGCTGGGCGCGCAACGCTCGTCCATATCGCAGTGCGTATTCCTGCGGGAACGACTGGTCGACGCGTGTATGCAGCAAGAGCTGGATAAATCGGTTCGTATCGTTCCGGCGCCGTTGCGGAACATTGAGAACAATCACCTCTTCGCTGCGACCCTGCGCGACAGGCTGGCGATCGCCGGGCCCTTGCGGGAACTCCGCGTTGATCGTTGAGACAATGGAGCGGGCGCGCGCGTGGGATGGGTTGTCGAGAAGGAGGAGCAGGTCGAGTTTCTTTTTGACTCTTCCGCCGAAGAGGATTCGTCCTGATCGGCGTGAAAAGGCGTCCGTTCCAGCGTCGGCTGGGTTGACGAAGGGGTTGATGAAAATCTGGCCGTGGGCTGTCGCGACTGGAGATGTGGCCGGCCCGCCGGGGACGAAGTCGCCGCGGAAGAGTTCGGTGGTCCACAGTCGTCCCCCTTCGATGCTCGTCGTTGATGAGCCCGGCAGTGCGGTGATGAGCACGTCGAATTGGGTGCTGACCGGGGCGCCGGGCGGGATAGCCGCCTGAACACGGACGACTGCGGTGTTGGGGTCATTGAGGAGCTGCGTCGGGGAGACTTTGCCGTAGCCTTGCGTGATCTTTCCGACACCGCGAACCCCCATTTCTCGTTCCATGTAGGCACGGAGATTGACGGGGATGTCCGATGACCCAGTGCCGTTGAGCCCCACTACGAGCCCGTAGCCGCTGACGAGCATGGGTTCGCGTCCATCGAGCGTCGTCATGGAGCCGATCAGCCCTCGCAGTGCGGGGTCCAGATCACGAATGACGGGTGTGGCGCCCGGCCGAGCCCGCTTGGTGGGCCCCGAGCTGCACCCGGGGAAAGACAGGCTCAGCGCAGCTGCAGTGAACCCCATGGTCAAGCTGAATCTGGTTCGCCCGGACAGGCGGCTGATGCAATAGCGTCGTTTCACTGGCAAAGATCAATCCTCATTATTCAGGGGAATGCGGTATGGTTCGACGCGCACGCCCCAGCGGTTGCCATATTCCTAAGATTGTACGGCAAGAAAGTGGCTCCCTCCTCATCTTTCCCGCCCGAAGTTGACGCTGCGACATAGTATGCATTCCCCGAATACGTCGATCCGATACAAAAGGACGCCATTTCAGCCCTCAGACCTCGTTCAGATCAGGAGTTCCCCGTACATGTTTCACCGCAAAAATCGCCATCTGGGTTTGCTCATCTTCGCATTTTCCGCCATCGCCTGGGTTTTTCCCGCTCAACTGAAGGCAGACGCGACGATCGGATGGATCGAGATCGAAGGAAAACTCCTCGAAACACCTTCCCCGTTCGCCTGGCTTTCCAACGACGCCCCAACGCTTGAAGCAATGGTCGGCGCCATTCATGCTGCAGCGGATCGTGACGATCTCGACGCCGTGGTGCTGCGTCTGCGAGAGCCCGCCCTCACCACTTCGCAAATCGAAGAACTCGGAGAGGCGATCAGCGATCTTCGCGCATCCGGGAAAAAAGTCCATCTCTTCACCGAGATCTACGGCCCAGCAGAGCTGCTGCTCGGCTCATTCACCGATGAAGTCATCATGCAGACGGGAGGCGCTGTCAGCCTGCCGGGGTTGCACGTCGAGGAGATGTTCCTCGCTGACGCGCTCGCCTGGCTCGGGCTGAAGATGGATTACGTCCAGATCGGTGATTACAAAGGCGCCCGCGAACAGCTCGGCTCCAGCGTCCCCAGCAAAGAGTGGGAAGAAAATTTCAATCAACTTCTCGACAATCTCTATGACGCGATGCGCAGTCATCTCAAGAAGGGACGCAATCTGAGCGATCGAGAACTGGATCGAGCGATGAAAGATGCGTGGTTTGCTTCCGGCGAAAGCGCGATCAAGTCCGGCTTGATCGACGCTGAACTTGACCGGCTCGATCTTCCTGCCCATCTCGAAGATGCATATGGGGGCGACATCACCTACGTCACCAATCTTGGGCCGAAGAACGATTCGATCGATGCAGCCGCCTTGTCCAATCCCTTCGCACTGCTCGACACGATCATGTCCTCCCACGAGCGGGAGCTGACGCGCAGCACCATCGCAGTCCTCGACATTGATGGCGCCATCACCGACGGTGAATCGAAATCCAAGGGGCTCTTCGGCGGCGGATCCGTCGGCGCTCTCACCATTCGCAAAGCACTCAAGGAAATCGAAGGCGAAGACCTTGTCAAAGGCGTAATCATCCGCATCAACTCGCCGGGCGGCAGCGCCATCGCGTCAGAGTCCATCTGGCAGGGTGTGACTCGTCTGGCGAAGACCAAGCCCGTGTGGGTCAGCGTCGGATCCATGGCTGCGAGCGGTGGGTACTACATCGCTGTCGCTGGCGAACGCATTTACCTCAACCCATCGAGCATCGTCGGCAGCATCGGCGTGGTCGGCGGCAAGATGGTGACAGGCGGCGCCTACCACAAACTCCACGTCAATATCGTCGCCCACAATCGCGGGCCACAAGCGGATCTCTTCAACACGCTCGAGCCTTGGACTGATGCGCAGCGTTCGCTCGTCCGCGATCGAATGACCGAAACGTACGACCTCTTTGTCGATCGAGTCAAAGCAGGCAGAAAAGACATCGACATCGACACCACCGCAGAGGGTCGCCTCTTCGCTGGAGTCAAGGCGATCGACATGGACCTCGCCGACCGGATGGGGGGGCTGAATGTCGCGATCGGTGACCTCGCATCGAAGCTGCATCTGGAGAAGGGTGGCTACGACGTCGCGCACTTCCCGGGGCCCAAGGGTATTGAGGAAATGTTGCAGAAAATGCTAGGCGGTTTCGGCATGAGCGCCGCTGCTCCTCGCCCAACTGACGCCCGTGCATTCCTTGCCGCTGCAGTCGAAACCGTTCGCCAGATTGTCGGCCCGCGCGCCTGGCCGATGGTGAGCAGTTCACTCAATGCGATGTGGCAGATGCGCACCGAGCCGGTGCTGTTGACATCACCTCGCTTGCTTCTGTTTCGTTGAGCGCTGAGGATTCCGAACGGACCGTTCAGCGGCGCAGTGCGCGTTTGAGTGTGCCCATCAGGCGGGCGCGGTCGTCCGGGCGCAGCACAATCAGCGCGACGCATATGCCGTAGATCACCGCATACCCAGCAGCGGCAATACCGACCCATGAAAGGGTCCAGCCGCCGTTGGATTGGACTTCGTTCGCTGTGAGTAGCAGCGTCGGTGATGCAATCGCTGCGCACAACGCGGGGCGACCCACGGGCAGCATAAATGCCTTGAAATCGAGCTTGAGGGCGCGGGCGCCGATCATTGGCAGAACAATAAAGTGGATCGTCATGAACACTGCGGTGTATCCCCAACCAACAGCGGTGTAACGGATGGAGTCGGGCAATGTGAGCAACAACACGCCTGCGATGACAGGGTTGATCAATCCGCCGAAAAGAATGACCGGCGCATATTTTTTCACATGACCGGCGCCATACAGAATCCGAATCCAGCCATCGGAGATAGCCCGCCCCGCCAGGCCGATTGTCATGATGCGAATCAGCACGACCGCCTGTGGAATATACGCAGCGGGGTCATCGAGATACCGCCCGATCCAGAGCGTGAGCAACGGCTCAGCAAGCACCCACACCGCAACAGCGCCGGGCAGCGCCGTAAACGCATGGAGACGAGTGGAATGCTCGATCAATCGCCGCATCCGCTGCGTGTCGTTTTCTGAAGCAATGCGTGCGCTAACCGCGTCGACACCAAACGTCATGCCCAGCGTCACCATACGCACATAGCTGACGAGCCGAAGCGCAAGGCCAAAGACTGTGTTGCCCCAGAGACCGAAGGCGAGATTCATAATCAGCGCCGCGAGCCGTTCATGCAGGCTGATCGCGAGAATAACGCCGCTGTTCCAACCAAATGTCGTCGTGACCCCTCGCACCGTGCCCCAGTCAACCCATCTCACACGGGGAATGAGCCGTCGATCGCGCACCATTGAGACGATGACGAACCCAGTGAGAAGAACAATATTCAGTGCCGCTGGCACCACCCCAAAGAGCGTGATTCCCAATACGGGGTCCGTTATTTTGAATACATAAAACAGCACCACTGCAGCGATCAGATAGTTCATGCGCTGAAGCGTTGTATACAGATTATGCGTGAAGAAATGCTCCGCGACGACAAACATGTTGAAGGCCGGAGCCAACAAAATGGTCAGGAGAATGGCCGCCCCCTCACCAGCGATGAGCGCCCGGCCAGGCCCTACAAACTTGGGGGGGATCTCAAGATATGGAATTGCCAGAAGGATCACTCCAAGAGCAATCGCGGTCAACGCCGCGGCGCCTGCGCAGATCACATACGTCGAGTTGTACACGCGCAGAAACTCATCGCCAGCAGCATGGTGGGCGGCTCCAAGCTCACGGATCAAACTCTGCCGGGTCAAATCCTGAAAAAGCGATCCGAGCCCAAGCGTCGCACCAAGGAGAGCCACCATCCCGAAGCCGTCACTCCCGAGCCAGGCAAACTGCACCTGAGTCAGGACGATTCCGATCAACAGCGTCGCCCCAAGCCGGGCGTAGTTCGGTGCTATGCGAAAGAGTTGGCGTCGGATTTCAGTAGCCACAGCGCCTCACTCGGGTCGCACAAAGACAGGACAACAATGTTGGATAGACCCCAATCGGCACAATCTACATAGTGGCAAGCAAACGTGGACCATGCTCCAGTATCGACCATGCTTGGTCGGGAGTCTACAACTCGTCTGGGGAGAGCGCCTGCAATCGATCTGCTCTTCCGTTCAAATCACTTCTGCTTTTGAAGAATCAGCGTGAACCGATTAGGTGAATGGAGAAGCGAAAGCCAGATCCGGGCAAGACGCGTCACATGACCAATGTATCGGCGGTGCTGAACGACACGAAGCGGTGTTGTCTCTTCGATGCGCTGGATCAGCGTAAAATCGTCGACGCCGGATTGGCCGTGGAACTCCGCATAGATACCGATGTTTTCGTCAGTGAGTTCAACCGACTCTACATCGACTTTCTTCATCGATTTCTTCTTCATGATTCGGTGAGTGACCGCTCCGAACCGGGTCAAAATCAGCTTGGGCTCGCGGACAGCCCGCCGGAGCATGCGAAGTGGTTCGGTGACCATGCGCGCCCTACGAGACAAGGGGCATGGATCGAAAATGGTGGCGATCACACCGCCCGGCGCCAGTCTGTCTCCGGCAAGTTTGAGCACGAGCGCGGGGTCTTGCAGATGATGCAATGCGGATGAAAAAAGAATCAGGTCAAAGACTTTATCCGTCTCCAGTAGGAATGCTCCGATTTCGCCCGTCATGGCGTCGCACTCAAATCCGCGTTTTTCACATTCTTTTCCGTAGATCGCAATCAACTCTGGAGATATGTCAGCCAGGGTCGTCACGCACCCGAGTTCCTGCATCTTGATCGCTGCGTTACCCGACCCTCCGCAGGCGTCTAGCGCCCGGAGCGGCGCCTCGAGAGAGCCTCGCACTTTGATCGCTTCCTTGATGTGATCGATCAGTGCTTGCTGAGCATCAGTCGCGTTGACGCATTCGGTGTGCTCAACGTATGCGGCCGAACCGGATGCATAATTCAGGCGATTCGCTTCCGCGACCAGGCGATATGAATCGCTGAATGTGCTAGCGGAATCTTCGGTACTTGCTTGCGATTGCTGCATATCACTCCAACTCAGATCTATTCAAAAGAATGCACGAATACAAGAGTTTACCAGAACTGACTGAGAACACCGCAAATGTTTTCGCACGCCTTCCAAGCCGATGCGGCGCTCTACTGGGCAATCAGTACGTCTCCGTTCCACAGTCACAATCCAAACAATCATTCTGAGAATAGGTTGTGCCATCTGACAAGTGCCCCTCTGATCCATATGGGCCAGCCTCCCAGTTGTCGTCATTCAACTCCTCGGAAGAATAGTCGTCTTCTTCCTCAGCTTGGATTTGCCAACCCATCGCTGACATTATTTTTGCGGCAAGATACATCCCGACCCATGCTGCAAAAATACCTCCCACCGCGTTGAATAAAAAGAGACCGGTTTCTCCGCGCGCCAGACCCACGATTTGCCCCAGAGTCGTGCCGACCGGCAGCACAACAAAGGGATTGTTGGGGTGCCAACGGATGAGGCGATCAAGAAAAGCAAGAAACAAACCACCAAAGATCGCATAAACCGGCAGCGCCAAGAAAGGGTTGTCCGTGGCAATGTGACCGATGATGCCTGGCCCGATGCTGTAATTCGATCCTCTTTTGCGATCCGCATTTGCTTGGCGGACAGCGACCCGGCCAAGCGCCTCCGGTTTGTCCAGATAAAACCTTCGAGGGATTGGCATGAACAAAAAATAACGCATGGTGTGCAAAGTTTGATAGGGGTATCGAGAGGGGTAGTTCTCAATCATCCACATGCTGTTTCTCCCCGCGTCCTGCCCTGAGAGCAGCTGAACAACGCCCTTTTTTAGATCAGCTTGTTGGAGGAGGCTCACTTTTTCACCGAGCCCGCGATCTCGCTCGGCGCCGCTTCGTGTTGCGGTGAACGCTGCGACGAATAGAAAGCCAACGGATCCGATCGCAACCAGACGGAAGGCAATCACTTTCGTATCTAAATGCTTCCAATGCCCGTGGTAGGCGCCCCATCCAAAGCAGCCGATCACACCGAGAATCGATCGTCGTCCAAAGTCGTTTTGCAGTACACCCGCAAGGGCCAGCAAGGTGATGACGGCGGTCATCATCACGACCGCAGGATTGAACATTCGCCCTCCCCAGACCCACGCCGCCATCCCCGCTGAGACTGCGAGCATTCCCGATCCCATGGTGTTGAAGGCTGGCCCTGCGATCGGAACGTAGATCAGAACGAGTCGAAAGAGCAGGCCGACACCGAGAAAGACGAATGCGAGTGTGTACATGCTCCCGCTCGCGGGCGCGGCGGATCCCACGGGTGTGTGCCTGACAAACCAGTCAACTCCCCACGCTCGGCGGTAGGTCCAAAAAAACAAACCCAAGAACAAAATCATGATCGTCGAATAGATCACCGCAGTCCGAGGCAGGTGGATCAAACCAAAATCACGCACCGATGGAGTTTGGATCGCCATCCCACCGCTGATGAGTTGAAACACGACGAAACCGAGCAGAAAAATATTTCGCAAGCTGAGTAGATCGACTGTCCCCTTCAGCCCCTGCCACAGCATCAGCAGCAACAGCCACAGCGCGGTCAGGTACAACGCGAATTCAATCAGAAATGACATTCGGTGTTTCCTTGGCAATGACCGCCATGAAACGAAAAGAAGAAATAAAAACCGCACAAGAAGTGGCGTAAAGGGGCGAACGGCTTGGTCGATAAACTCCCGATTCTACGTCTTCTACACATGATTGTTCAGCACAGCGATCCGAAAACGAAATGAGCCACTGCCGAGCGCCTCACTATCCGTATCGGCCATTCCTGGAATGGGCTTGCCTCATCAAGCGGTCTGATCTTGGACGAACTCCTCGCCGATATGGCTTCTTTCGCAACGAGTGGTGCAGCACCGATTCAGGGTTCACCCAAGGAAACCGTTTTGAACAAATACCATGATTTTCTCATATAGCCACGCATGGACCTGTGCTATTGTCGAATGGAAGAGCATTGCCTGCCCTGAAGATCTGCCTGAAGCCGCATAAACGCTCGAGTGAGGGATATTTCTCACGATGAGCAAGGCATTTCGTGTCAGAATTGCGATGGATGGCGGTACAATCGAGTAGGCGCTTGGAGAGAGCGCCAAGTATTGCGCTAAAAAATGGAGAGACGAATGCCAGCAATCCAGATGTGTGTCCACAGTCGCCTACTTGCGCTGATGGTGGGAACTGTCTTGGCGCTAACCCTATCCGCTCAGGCTTCTGTCCTCCAACTCAAGCCGCGCGTTCCATATACCGTCGATAGTGGTGACACTGCACTGGCTTCCGGTGACTTTGATGGTGATGGCGACATCGATATCGTCGCCTCGAATCGAGACGCACGCAATATCTCGATTCTCATGAATAATGGCGATGGAACGTTTGGTCCACAGATTAACTACACAACCGGGCTCACACCTCGTTCTGTTGCTGTTGCTGACTTTGATGGCGATCTGGATCTGGACATCGTCACCGCAAACTGGCTTTCTAATGACATGTCCGTTTTTTTTAATGACTCAACAGGTGTATTTGCACCCGCAACCACAATCCCCGTTGCTCTGGGAATCGTCTTTCTCACCGCCGCCGACCTCGATCAGGATGGCGATCCGGATTTAGCCGTCGCTGTCACCGTGTCGAACACCCATGAGATTTGGATTTTTACGAACAACGGCGCCGGGACATTCGCCAACACACAAGTGTTCAACGTCGGAGCGCAGCCTCGATGGGTGGAAGCGGCAGATGTTGACGGCGATGGAGACCTTGATCTCTGTGTGGCCAATCGCTTTGCTGACACGGTGTCTATCCATCTCAACGATGGGCAGAGCTTCTTCACCAATGGCGCAGTCATTCCAGTCGGCTCGCTACCACGGGCCATCGCTAGTGGCGATTATGACAACGATGGAGACATCGATCTTGCCGTGACGATATTTGGCCTCAACGAAATGTGGATCCTTAGCAACGACGGCACAGGGGCGTTCCCGGCAATTGCCGTCCTGCCTACAGCGCTCGCTCCTCACGGAATCGTCGCAGCAGATCTGGACAACGACGGCGACCTCGATCTATGCACCGCCAACGTCGGCACATCAGTCATCTCGCTGTTCAATAACGTCAACGGTGTATTTCAACCCGCTGGAGAAGCGGGTGTCATCGGCAGCTCTTCTTTCATTATCGCTGGCGATCTCGATGCTGACGGATTGCAGGATCTTGTCACAGGAAACCCGGGAAACATCGTATCCGTCTTGATCAATGGGCTGGTTCCCAATCCAATTCCGCAGGACTTTGATTGTGACGGCCGTGTCACTTCTGTCGATCTCGCGATCCTGTTAGGCAAGTGGGGTACGGCGGATCCATCGGCGGACTTCAACAACGACGGAGTAGTCGACAGTGCCGATTTAGCGTCTCTCCTGGCTAATTGGGGGCCATGATGACTGCTGCATATCAAATAAAATATCGATCTGAAAGGAGTAAGACGAATCAGGTCATACACACTATGAAAAAAACCAATATATTTTCTATACTGGTGTTGGTGCTCGCCACTTCCTCTCCGGCAATAGGGGCTTTTCCACTCTTCCAGTACGCCCTTCCCGTCAGATATCAGACATCAGGCCTGACAGTTACTTTTGTCGCTGCAGCGGACTTCAATAATGACGGTGCGCCGGATTTGGCAGTGGTCAATCGCGGATCAACCAATGTCACCATCCTGCGAAACCTCAATGATGGAACCGGGGCCTTGGTGTTCGATGCGGTCTATCCCATCGGTTTAGACCCGAGAGGGCCAGTCGCAGGCGATATCGACGGTGATGGTGATCTCGATTTGATCATCGCGAACTGGGATATAGGCGCTGACAGCGTTTCGATCCTCTTTAACACCGGCGCCGGCGCATTTCAGCCAGTGCAGATTCTGCCGCTCAATGTTGGGTCTCGGCCGCGCGTGGTCGAGCTTGCTGACGTAGACAACGATGGTGATCTTGATCTCATCACTGTCAACAACGGATCCAATAATATCTCGGTACTCCTGAACAATGGGAATGGTGTATTTGCAACACCCATCAATTATCCTGTTCAGTTGCAACCAGGCTCCGTAACTCCCGCACATCTCAATAACGATGGCTTCATTGATCTCGTAGTGACCAATCGCGCTTCGGACAGTATTACCGTGCTTCTGAATCAAGGCGGCGGAATGTATACGGTTAGAGCCAACTACGCCGCCGGCGACATTCCAAGGGATCAAGCTGTGGGAGATCTCGATCGCGATGGCGATCTTGATGTAGTCGTGGCAAACGCTGGCGGAATAGCAGACACGATCTCCGTCCTTCTCAATCGTGGGGACGGCACTTTTGACCCAACTACAAACTACCCCGATCCAGGCACGTTCCCACATGCGATCGGATTGCTGGATGTCGATCTCAATGGCATTCTCGACGTCGTTGCAGGTCATGCGGGAGATGGCATGGTCTCTCTCTTTCGAGGCGTTGGAGACGGGACATTGTTGCCCGCCCAACTGGTCCAAAATGGATTTGTGCAAATCGATTTGATTTCCGCTGACTTCAACGGAGATGGCCGCCCCGATCTTGCCACTGCAGATCAGGCATTGAACTCGGCTTCCATCATGCTCAACCTAACACCCTCGAGCATGACCTCAGGTGTTCCGGGAGACATCAATGGTGATGGCTTGGTCAACAGCGCCGATCTGGCAATCCTTCTGGCCAACTGGACGCCGTAGCTTCACCTTGTATTCAACCGTGCAGCCTCACTTCCGTGCGCTGGGGAGTCATCCAGTCGCTATCTTCCCATCTCGTGATGAGTGACTCTCCGACTATCCGGATGCCCACTTTTCTCGTCGTGGGATGCCAGCGGTGCGGCACGACGTGGCTCGACGCTGCACTGCGCGAACATCCTCAAGTATTCCTCCCGCAATCCAAGCAGAGCTACTTCTTCGATCAGCACTTCGATCGCGGCGTCGATTGGTGGCTCCAGCGATTCTCAGATGCACAACCCGAGCACAAGGCAGTGGGGGAGGTCGCCACCGGATATTGCCTGACCGGCGCTTCGGCCCGCATGGCTGCGACGGCGCCAGACGCGAAACTCATCATGACGATGCGCCATCCCATCGAGCGCGCCTACAGCAACTATGTGAGCCGGCGGGCAGAGCAAGGCTGGTCCAGCTTTGAGGATGCTCTCGAGCGGGAGCCCGATCTGGTCGAACGCGGCCGATACATCGAGCAGATCAACGAGCTTCTCAAGCATTACCCACGAGAGCGGCTCTTACTCTTGTTCTATGACGATTTTGTCACCGACAACAACCAGTACCTGAGGCCGGTGCTCAAGTTCATCGGTGTCGACGACACGTTCAATTCCAGCCAGGTCGGTCGAACCCGCAACGCGGCGATGCTGCCCGGGCTTCGGATGGCCCTGCGTCGCGTCGGGCTGGGGCCGGCTCTGGGAGCCCTCAGCAAGAGCCCTGTCGGTGACGTGGTGCGGAAAATGAACACCCACCGAAAGAAAACCGCCAGAGTGCGGATTGCCCCTCAGACCCGCGCCCGGCTGGTCGATGAGTTTCAAACCTGCAACAATCAACTGGCCGAGCTCGTTGGTCGTGATTTATCCTCTTGGAATCGGTGACGAAAGTGAGCGTTGACTGAGATGAAGATTGGAGTGTTTGTCTCAGCTGCAGCGGTCCGCCGGGGTTATGAAAATAATGTCTCCGGACATATTCAAATCCCGCTGTATACCGCAGAGTTGCTCCAGCAGGCTGGCCACGAAGTCTGCCTGATCACCAACCGATATGACGACACTCGCACGATGCCCAACTGCGCGCCCCATGGTGTCCCCATCCACCAAGTGGAAGACGCGCGCGTGCGAGGGAGCATCGACCACCCGCGAGGCCCGGTGCGCAGCGGCGTCCGAGTGGGGCTCGTCCATCGACAACTCCAACAAATCAAACAGATCGTCGAAGACGAACAACTCGACGCGCTGCATCTATTCGGCTTCAACAGGACCGCCCACTTGGGAGGGCTGCTGCGCGTCACCGGTGTGCGAGCGCCAATCGTCCTGACACTCTTCGCTGCGAGATTTCCCGAACGATTCAGCATGGGCACACGCGTGCTCTGGCGAAAGCTTGATGCGGTCGTGACCGCAACCGATTACCTCCACCGGACATGCCAGGCAGCGGGGTATGACGCGACGGTCGTTCGCCACGGCATCGTCCGCGACTTGACCAAGGAAATTGGAAACGAAAAGGTCGGCCCTCGCCATCGCGTGCTTTTCTGGCGCGATCCTTCACACGCCAATGGCGCCGACATCTGCATGCACGTCTACGACGCGCTTGCGCCCAAGTATCCTGATATCAGCTTCGACCTCGCGATCCGCCCGCATTGGTCAGAGATCGACGGCTTGGACGAACTGGAAGCTCGACATCCCAACGTTCATATCTACCGGTTTCCATACCAAGATGGAATCACTCTCCCCAAGCTGGTGCTCGAATCGCTTTGTGTACTCCTGCCGTTTCGTGAGATGACGATCAACCCGCAGTTGACGATCGCCGAGTCGCTCGCGTCAGGCGCCCCCGTCGTCGCATCGGACATGTGGTCCTCCCCCGAACTCATAACGCCCGGCGTCAACGGCTATCTGGCTCCCGTCGGCGACGCTGAAAAAACACTCGAAGCGGTCGAAAAAGTAATCCACAACCGCGAGCAGGCTCTCGAGATGGGCCAACGGGCGATCGAGCATTTCCGCAACGATTGGAACTGGGACCGTTACGTCGACGAAACGATCTCGGTTTACGAATCGGCAGTGCGTCATCGAAACGCATCGCCCAAGACTGCCAACTCGCTCCACATCGTTCACTATCTGCCTCGCATCCAACTGGAAGAAGGCGGCGTCGTCCGGGCTGTCCTCGATATGTGCGAGGGGCTTGCCTCAGCGGGGCATCAGGTGACGCTTCTCACGCACGACGCATCACAAGCCCCAGCACACTGGAAAATAGCGGGGGGCGCCACGCCAACCGTGATGACCATTCCCAAGTTCAAAGTGCGCCATCATTTTCGGATGAGTCGCCGGATTCGCAAGGTCGTTGAGCAAGCTGACGTGCTGCATCTGCACACGCCGTGGGATATTGGCAATCTGTATCTTGCGCGATGCGCCCGGAAAACGCGCACGCCTTACATCGTCAGCGCGCACGGCATGCTCGATAATTGGTCCATGGCGCAGCGAAACTCGAAAAAACAAGCCTACCTCTGGATCGTCGGCGCCCGAATGCTCGAGCGCGCCTCCTTTGTCCACTGCACCGCTGCTGCCGAACTCGAGCAGGCAACAAAGTGGTTCCCGCAAGGCAAAGGGAAGATCCAGCCGTTGGTCTTTGATCTCTCCGAATACAAAGACTTGCCCGGCGTCGAAGCGGCACAGGAAAAGTGGCCCATTCTCAAGAATGACCGACCGACCCTTCTCTTCCTGAGCCGAATCCACTACAAAAAAGGCATTGAGATTTTGGTCGATGCCATCGCTGCGATGAAAGAGCAAGGCCGAGATGTCAACGCTCTGATCGCTGGCTCCGGAGATGAGCAATACCTCCAGACAATCAAAGAACAAGTGCGCGAGCATGGGCTTGAAGACCGCATCGAGTTCGTCGGCCATGTCTCAGGCGACGAAAAACTCTCGCTCTTTGAAGCTGCCGACGTTTTCGTCTTGCCAACGAGCCAGGAAAATTTCGGATTCGTCTTCTTTGAAGCGATGGCGTGCGGCACCCCCGTCGTCACCACACGCGACGTGGACACCTGGCCGGAACTCGAAGAGAGCGGCGGCGCGATCGTGGCGCCACGCAATGTCGAATCAATCACAGCTGCAGTTGAAACACTCCTCGATGATGACTCCAAACGGCGCGAGATGGGCCAGCGCGGCCGCGACTGGGCGCTCGACCGTTTCAGTGGTTCACGCGTCATCGAGGAATACGCCGACCTATACCGAGGCGCCAAAGAGAACTTTCCCCCAGTGCGCAAGAAGGTCACGGTGGCTCGACTTCGCCAGGTCATCCGCAAGGGCGGCCCGGACAGCTCCGGCGATCCATACTGGGTTTCACGCTATTTTTACAGGCATTTTACGATTTACTTCACATGGCTCTTCGCCAAGTGCAGAATTTCAGCCAACATGGTGACCTTGCTCAGTGCGGTCGCCATCTTTGCAGGCGCCGTGTCCTTCGGGCTCGCTTCAAAATGGGCGTGGCTCGTCGGCGCTCTGCTCGTTCAGATCTATTTCATTCTCGACCATGTTGATGGGGAGCTGTCTCGATACGAAGAAGTCGAGCTCAAGAAAAGCTCAGGCATGGCGGGAGTCTTTTATGACACTGTATGTCATGCCGGAGAAACGGCGGTATTCGCTGCGATCGCGCTTCGGCTCTACGTCGATCTCGATCAGGCATGGTGGGTGATGCTCACACTCATCATCGCGCTGTTCCCCGGCGGAATCGATCCGTGGCTCCGCTATTCAGAAACCGTATTGGAACATGCCGAGCGACACCGCAAGGATGGCAAAGCGCAGATCCCCGCTGACTTCGTGCACAAATCGTCCCTGACCTTTCCCATCGGAGTCCGCAAGCACGATCTCCGCGCCACGCTCGGGATCCTCTCACAAACCATTGGGTTTCCAGGCTATTTCGTCACACTGCTGATATGCACGGTGCTCGACATGTTCCCCGCGACGGAAATCGTGGTTTTCGGCCAGCACATTCCCTATCTCTACTTCTGGCTGGTCTCACAGGCGCTGGACAAATCCGCTGCAGCAGTGAAATCAACCATGGTTTACGGGCATCGTCTCCGAGGCTTGCGCTAGCTGACGTCTTCATCGTTCATCAGCGCATCAATCAGGCGCGACGCTGGCGCGCCATCGAGAATGATCTCTTTAGCGATTGAAAGCAACGGCAGTTCACTGGCGTATTCTCGAACGAGCCATTGCGTCGCCCGGAGTGTCTGAACCCCTTCGACGGTTTTATGCTTTTGCGCCATCGCTTGGTTCGCGTCGTCAAGCGATCGACCTTCACCCAGCAGCCGACCAAGCTCTTGATTGCGGGTTTTCCCCGTGCAGCTCATCCACAGATCACTTCCCCAGCACTGGCTCCCCGTGGAGAACGTTCCCTGTTGAGCGCCGAGGCGAGTCACGCAGAGCGTTTCGATTTCCCGCGCCAGGCGACTGATCAGGTGGGTCGTCGATCCATACGAATATCCCAAGCCGTGCACCATGCCTGCGCAGATCGCGATGACATTCTTGAAGGCGCCCGCATATTCCACGCCGACCAGATCGGTGGTTGCCTCGACCCACAGGTTTCGTGAAGAAATCAGCTTGCCAATAGACGAAAGCGCGCCAGCATCCTGACACGCAACCGTCATCCCCAATGGCTCATGCTGGAGGAGGTCCGACGCGATCGTGCCGCCCGCCAGCGCGGAGTAAACAAACTCTTTGGCAGAGTTCGCCAAACCCTCAGTGACAAGTTCGCTCAGTCTGCAGCCCGTCTGAAAATCGAGCGCCTTGGCGGTGTTGATAATGACTAACGGCTGCGCCCACGAAGCCTCGGCAATGTTGGCGATCACTTCGCGTGTCGAATTGGACGTGACCGCAAGAATGAGCGCATCGAGGTCAGCCAACAGCTCATCCGTCGAATCAGCGATCCGAACTTCATCGCGCACAGGCGTGTCCGCGGAGTGGTGCGGGTGTTTGCGCTGTGAAGCCAGGCATTGACGAACTTCAGCGTCCCGGTCGTAGACGGTCAGCGAGATCGAGTCGGGGATTTTCCGTTGCAAATGGCGAAGCATGGCAAAGCCGAAATGCCCCACGCCGTAGACACCGATTTTTCGCAGATCATTCACGAAGTCGCCTTTCCAGCAAGATGCCTGCGCACTGCTTCTAGATCCTCAGGAAAGTCGACCTCCCGGCAGTACGAATCTCTGATCTCAACGGGCATCGCGCGAATCGTGCGCGAAAGAGTCCCATTTTCCAGTGCTTTTTCAAAGTAGTCCTGATCGCCGACCATCCGAAGTTGTTCAACGAGCAAGGGAAGCTCGCACTGAGTCACGATCTGCAGCCCCAGTGATTCTCCAATGGGATTCGCAACTGCTTTGGAAAGTTCTGCGATCGAACCATCTTCGTGCAATGAGTATTTGATTTCTTCATCGCTGACTGGCGCCGTATTGACGAGCAACCGGGAGCCGAGCGAGTCAGCGTCGATGAGTTGCTGTGCAGCATTCATTTCGAAGTAAAGATCCGCGTTGGTCCACAAGAGATCGTCGTCCACGCCCTCTGCAGCGCAGAGCAGGCTCTTGGCAGTGTTGGTCTGTGCGTATCGAGCGTTGATCGTGTGAGCCAGATCGGGAAAAGCGTCAGCGATCCGCTCCGCCTGATAGCCGAGCACAAGAGTGATCCGATCCCGGCCGACGAGCTTTCCAAGGATGTCCACCTGATTGCTGAGCAGCGTCACGCCAGCACTGATCGAAGCCATCGGCTTGGGGCAATCGCCACCCAGCCGAGTGCCCAATCCAGCAGCAAGAATCACCACGCGCATGCCAACCTCCTGAGCGACGGATCGTACCGCCCTTTCCAAACTGCTGCGAAGATTCTGCCGATGTGTGAGTGTGGACACGCTCGACCAGACGATATAGTCCACGCTTGTGTGTCTGCGTTGGCTCGGTTCTCTCATCCTTCTAAGGTGAAACATGCCCGGATTGCGACGATTGATGTTCCGCCTGGGCAACCTTTGGGGCCCGCAGCCGCTCAATGAGTTCGCCGACTACGACGACTATTGGAAACGGCGAGGCCAGATCAAGCACATCTTTTACCGCTGGATCATCACCGCTCAGAACCTGCCCGACGAAGGAACACTGCTCGATGTCGGGTGCGGCAGCGCGGAGTTCCTCACCTACCTCCACGAGCACAAACCCAAACTCAAACTCGCGGGAAATGACATCTCCGAACAGTCGGTCGAAATGACACGCCGAGCGGGGTTCGATGCTGACTGCGTCAATCTCGTTGAGAAGGATCTCGACGGGAAGTACGACTACATCACCTGCCTGGAAGTGCTTGAGCACATCCATGATGCAGAGGTGGTGCTGCGGAAGATGCGCGATGCGTGTCGCAAGCAGCTCTTTGTGTCGGTGCCGAACGTTGGTTTCATTGGATGCCGAATCAGGCTGGGGCTGTTTGGGCGGTTCCCAACGACGAGTTGTGTGATGCACGTCAAAGAGCACATCCGATTCTGGACCGTGCGCGATTTTCGCCAGTGGGCGCAGCATAACGATCTTCGCATCGTGAAAATCTATGGCGTCAAAGGAGTCAAGTGGACACCGTCGCGATTGTGGCCTGCGCTCTGGGCTTCGGGTGTGCTGTATGTGCTCGAACCGATGCGAAAGAACGAGAGCAACTGATCAGCGTCAGTTTGGTGCGACTCGCTGGCGCAATGGTTTGGCGGGATTGCCGACGTAGATCATGTTTTCATCGAGGTCTTTGAACGCGCTGGAGCGGGCGCCGAGGATGGCGAGCGGCCCCACCGTCACGCCCGGTCCGACAAAAGCGTCCGCACCGACCCACGCATCATGACCTATTTTCACAGGCGGTCTGATGAGTGGGAAAGAAGGCTTCGTGAAATCGTGCGTGCCTGCACACAGATGCGCATACTGACTGACCACCGCGCGAGGCTCGACCGTGATGACACCGAGTGAATACAAAATCGCATGGTCACCGACGACGCATCCGTCGCCCAGCACGATGTTCCACGGGATTTCGATATTGACTGACGGGCGGATTCGCACGCCCTTGCCGACGGTGGCGCCAAAGAGGCGAAGGATCGTGCGCCGAACTCCATACCAGTTGTGGAAGGTGAGCCGGAAGAGAGGTCGGCCCGCCAGCATCCAGAGAGCCCGAACGATCTTCTCCTTGAGCGTCCACGGGCTCGACTCGGGCGCCATCGCAAAAGTCTCCGCCGACGATTGCTCGT
Source organism: uncultured Phycisphaeraceae bacterium (assembly GCA_964392425.1). GTDB lineage: Bacteria > Planctomycetota > Phycisphaerae > Phycisphaerales > UBA1924 > CAYMQF01. The sequence continues at coordinate 34,305 of CAYMQF010000002.1, read as the reverse complement.
CAGCAGTGTTCTCGCTTGGCGTCGTGATGTCAGCAGCAGGGGGCATGGGGTCAGTAAGTCTCGGTTATTGGGTGATGAGTTGAAGAATCTTTTCGACGCTCGCTCGCCGACTGGAGTGGGTTTCAAAACCTTTTCTTGCGTTGACACCCAGAGTATTGAGTTTTTCGCGGTCTGCAGCGATGTCCTGCAGGAGCGATGTCAAAGACGCGGAATCGCCCGGCTTGATCCGCCCGCCACACTCCCATTCGTCGATAAGCAAAGCGATTTCGCTGTCGCCCGGCCCGATGAAGATCGTCGCCCGCCCCGCAGCAGCAGCGCCGAAAAACTTGCTCGGCACCACCAACCCGCACATCGGCGCCTCCATACTGATGAGGTGCACATCAGCCGCGGACAGAAGTTCATCCAGTTTCTCAAGCGGCTGGTACGGCTCGATCACACAGTTGGACAATCCTCGATCGCGCACAAACGCCTCGACGATCGGCTTGCGCTTGCCGCCGCCGACAAAAGCAAAGCGGATGCGGTCGTCATCCTTGAGAGCCTCCGCAGTGGCGAGAAAAGTATCCACATCGTGGGCCAGCCCAAAGTTGCCCGAATACATGATGAGCAGTCGATCGCCCACCCTCCATCCGTCACGGTAGGAGTTGGCGCGCACATCATCACGAGCCGGCTCCGTTGCCTTCGTCTTGACGGGTGACCAGACATGCACCACATGAATCCCCGCCGGGTCGGCGCCCTGATCGACAAGCCGATCTTTCATGCACCTCCCCAGCGCCACCGTCGCGTCAACATGGTCGAGCACGAACCGATGCAGTCGGCGCAATATGCGATGAAGCAATCCCCGTTCGCGGATCATTCCGTGCGACACCATGACATCGGGGTAGACATCCATGAGCCAGTAGATCACCTGCGTCCGGCGAACCACTTTGAGGAACAGCCCAACCACCGCGATATAAGGCGGCGTCGTCAGACAGATCACCGCGTCAGCGCGACGCATGAAAAGACCACGAATAACCGCCTGCACATAGTAGTTTGCGAAATCCGCGAGGCGTCCGACGGTCGATCCTTTGCCGAAGAGATTGCTGCCGACACGGATGATGTCGATCCCGTCGACCGTCTCCCGGCGGGGCAAGACGGCGCCGCTCTGCCCGTAAATAGAACGCGACGCAATCGCTGTCACCGAGTGCCCCTGCGCGACAAATTCATCAGCGAGGTCCTTGGCGATCTGTGCTGTCGCAACGACATCGGGATGGAACGGCTGGTTGAGGATCAATATTCGCATCGGTTTACGTGGGGATTGGTTGGCGCCTCAGGAGCCCGCACGGTCTCCATGCTCACGCCACCACTGGATCGTCTGTTGGAGCCCAGTGCGAAAATCAACTACAGCATTCCAGCCAAGCAGTTCGCTGGCGCGCGACGTGTCCAGGCATCGGCGAGGCTGGCCATCGGGTTTGGACGAATCCCACTGAAGGGCGCCGGTGAAGCCGGTGAGTTCAGCGATCAACTCGACGAGATCCTTGATGGTGATCTCCATGCCCGTCCCGAGGTTGATCGGCGTCGGCTCGTCCATGATCTCGACCGCTCGCACAATCCCCGCCGCTGCGTCATCGACGTACAAAAACTCCCGGCTCACCTTGCCCGTTCCCCAGCAAAGCATGTGATCGCTCCGGCGGTCGACCGCCTCGACTGACTTGCGGATGAGCGCGGGGATGACATGGCTCGATTGCGGGTCAAAGTTGTCACCGGGCCCGTATAGATTCACCGGCAGGAGATAGGTGGATTTCATGCCATATTGCAAGCGATACGCGTCGAGCATTTGCCACGCAGCCCGTTTGGCCACGCCGTATGGGGCGTTGGTTTCTTCGGGATAGCCGTTCCACAGTTCGTCCTCGCGGAAGGGCACGGGCGTGAACTTGGGATACGCGCAGATGGTCCCCGCCTGGACGAACTTGGCGCCATGCTCGATGAGGCCGGATGCTCGGAACTGCTCGATGAGATGCAAAGCCATCGCCATATTGGCGTAGAAATATCGCCCGGGGTGAGCCTGATTGGCGCCGATGCCGCCGACCTCTGCTGCGAGATGGATCACGACGTCCGCAGGTTTGCCGGCAAATGCCTCGGCGTACAGACGTTTGCACGCATCTTCGGTGGTGAGGTCGAACTGCTCACGCCGGGGAATAAAAATATTTTCTTCTTTGGCTCCTCGCGCGACAAGCTGCGCGCAGACTTTCTTGCCGAGGAAACCGGCGCCGCCCGTCACGATGATCCGCTTGGACTGCATGTCCATCGTCGAGTCGCTCATTGATCGTGCCCGGTGTTGTCAGGCAAGTCATGCCCTGCGTCGCGCAGCGTCTTCTCCCGGCAGGCAAGCTCCATGTCATGCTCAACCATCATCGAAACCAACTCAGGGAAGCTAACCTTTGGCTCCCACCCAAGTTGTTTCTTCGCCTTGGACGCGTCACCCAAGAGAAGCTCCACTTCAGCGGGGCGGAGATACCGCTCGTCAAACTTGACGTATTTTTCAAACTCAAGCCCAGCCTGGCTGAACGACATTTCGCAAAACTCGCGCACGCTGTGCGTCTCGCCCGTCGCAACGACGTAATCGTCAGGCTTCTCCTGCTGGAGCATCATCCACATCATTTCAACGTAGTCACCAGCAAAGCCCCAATCCCGCTTGGCGTCGAGATTGCCCAGATACAGCTCGTTTTGCAGGCCCATTTTGATCCTGCCGACCGCGCGTGTGATCTTGCGCGTCACAAACGTTTCGCCTCGGCGTGGGCTTTCGTGGTTGAACAAAATCCCCGACGACGCATGCATCCCATACGACTCGCGATAGTTGATCGTCGCCCAATGCGCAAAGACTTTCGCGCACGAGTAGGGCGATCGCGGATGTAACGGCGTTGTCTCCCTTTGGGGTGTCTCCTGAACCTTGCCAAACATTTCGCTCGATGACGCCTGGTAGTAGCGAACCTGCTCTCCCGATTGATCTTGGTAATCGCGGACCGCTTCGAGCAGTTTGATAGCGCCCATCGCAACGGTGTCCGCTGTGTAGATCGGCATATCAAAGCTGACGCGTACATGGCTCTGCGCGCCGAGGTTGTAGACTTCCGTCGGTCGGCATTTTCGCAAAAGCGAAGACAACACGTTGGCGTCGGTGAGATCTCCGTAGTGGAGGAAGAGCTTGGCGCCGGTGGAGTGGGGGTCTTGATACATCGCATCCAGGCGTTGCGTGTTGAACGAGCTGGATCGGCGGATCAAGCCGTGCACTTCATATCCCTTGGAGAGAAGAAGTTCTGCGAGATAGCTTCCGTCTTGTCCGGTGACGCCGGTGATGAAGGCGCGATGAGCAGCGGGCATAGGTATTCCTCTAAGAGATAGAAAAACAGTTCGATTGACAACCAGCTTCAATCAGACGACGAACAGGTGCGGCGGGTTCGCAATCGAGTCGAATAACCCACCCCTCTCCCGCTCGCGCCGACTACATTATCGAACCGATGGGAGGCTGGCTTTTCCCTCGATTTCGCCTTGGAGACGCGCCGTGCAAACTCGTTATCATCGCTCGTTCGGGTGAGCTTGCCACACTCCGCGTCGAGCAACCCGGGAGGAGATTTTTCGTGTCTGACACCAGCTTGATCACACCCCACGGCGGCTCCCTCGTCAACCGCATCGTCCCTGATTCTGACGCTGACGCCCTCCGCACCGAAGCGGCGTCGCTGCCCTCCATCGACCTGTCCACCAAGCAGTCGTGCGATCTGGAAATGATCGGCATTGGGGCGTTCAGCCCGCTTATCGGATTTATGGGAAAAGCCGATTTTGAGTCCGTCTGCGACTCGATGACGCTCACGAGCGGCGATGTCTGGCCGATCCCGATTCTCCTCGCTGTCGACAAAGCCTCCGCTCCGAAAGTGGGGGAGAAGATCGCTCTCAATGCCTTGGCGCCAACCACAGGCAAGCGAGTCCTCCAAGCGATCATGACCGTCGAAGAAGTCTTCGAGCACGACAAGGCTCACGAGATCCCGGCTGTCTTCCGCACCGAAGACTCCGCTCATCCCGGCGTCAAGCAAGTGCAACAGGAAGGCGATGTTTGTTTGGCCGGCCCCGTGCAGGTGGTCCAACCCTGCGTCGATCCGGACGGCCCTGAGGCGTTTCTCGACCACCGAAAGACGCCCGCCCAGACTCGCGCCCTCTTCTCCGAAAAAGGTTGGAAGACCGTCGCTGCGTTTCAAACGCGCAACCCGATCCACCGCGCTCATGAATATCTCTGCAAGTGCGCCACCGAGATCGCGGACGGCCTGCTCATCCACCCGCTCGTCGGCGAAACCAAAGAAGGCGACATTCCCGCAGGCGTCCGGATGGACTGCTACCGCGTGCTGATCGAAAAGTATTTCGTCGCAGACCGCACCGCCCTGACCGTCATGCCCGCAGCGATGCGCTACGCTGGCCCGCGCGAAGCAATCCTCCACGCAATCGTCCGAAAGAACTATGGCTGCACGCACTTCATCGTCGGCCGGGATCACGCGGGTGTCGGCGACTATTACGGCACATACGATGCCCAAAATATCTTTGATGAGCTGGATAAGTCCAACCTGCAGATTGAGCCGTTGAAGTTCGAGCACGCTGCGTGGTGCAAGACCTGCGAAGGAATGACCTCCGGCAAAACATGCCCGCACGGCGGGGATCAGAAAATCTTCCTCTCAGGGACGAAAGTGCGCGAAATGCTCCAAAAGGGGGAGCGCCCGCCGATGGAGTTCAGCCGACCGGAAGTGGCCGACCGCCTGATCCAGTGGGCACGCGGGGAATAAACACCGGGCTCGACCCACGAACATCCACTCAACCTTCATTGGCCTTTCGGTCCGCCATGCACCGCCAGCGACCACCGTTCCCATGGAGCCTACACTGATGGTTCAGATGGGGCGTTCTCTATCCCAACATTCCTACGCGCTACGGACTTCGACATGATCGACGAAATCCCTCTTTCCCAACCCGACATCACCGACCTCGAACGGCGACTCGTTGAGCAGGTGCTCCGATCCGATCGGCTGGCAGGCGGTCCGATGCAGGAGGAGTTTGAGATGCTTGTCGCTGACCGCGCGGGCCGGGCGCACGGGATCGCCGTTTCATCAGGCACCGCCGGTCTCCATCTAGCACTCTTGGCGCTCGGTGTCGGCCCCGGCGATGAAGTCATCACCACGCCGTTCAGCTTTATTGCCTCTTCAAACTGCATTTTGTACGTCGGCGCCAAGCCGGTGTTTATCGACATTGACCCCGTCTCGCTGAATCTCGATCCGACGAAACTCGAAGCCGCCATCACCCCCAACACCAAAGCGATTCTCGCGGTCGAGGCGTTTGGCAATCCGACTCATCTTGAGCAGTGCCGACAGATCGCTGCGCGACATGAATTGCCCCTCATCGAAGATTGCTGCGAAGGGCTCGGCGGATCGTGGCGCGATCGACCCATCGGCTCGTTTGGCCGCGTCGGCGTTTTCGGCTTCTACCCCAACAAACAAATCACCACCGGCGAGGGAGGCATGATCGTCACCGATGACGACCACATCGCCGACCTCTGTCGATCCATGCGCAACCAAGGGCGAGCGATCCCACGCCGCGATCAGCCTGCTTCATCAACGTTGGGAATGCAGCTCACGCACGATCGACTGGGCTTCAACTATCGACTCTCGGAAATCGCCTGCGCCATCGGCGTCGGCCAAATGCGCCGACTCAATCAGATCGTCGAAATGCGCGATCTCGTGGCGCAGGAATACATCCGTAAGCTGATGGAGACGTCCGCTCTGATCGTGCCGACCGTGGATTGCAACGCTCGCATGAGTTGGTTCGTCTTTGTGGTTCGGCTGGCTAATCAATACACCTCGGAAGAACGCAACCGGATCATCGAGGGGATGCATCGCCACGACATTGGAGCCGCTGCGTATTTCCCGTGCATCCATCTTCAGCCGTTCTATCGCGAGCAGTTCGGCTTTGGGCCCGGCGATTTCCCCATCGCTGAGAGCGTCAGCCAGCGGACGATCGCGCTGCCGTTCCACAATCGCCTTTCGCTGCGTGAGATTTCGCTGGTGAGCGAGACGCTGCAGTTGATGATTGAGCGCGAAAATCTGACGCGAATGTGACTCCGATGTGATTCCGCGAGCCGAGGGCAGGAGAGAGGCGTGTTGCCACCGATCGTGCCCGCCGGTAAAGTTCCCGGTCCCGGAATGAAAGAGATTCGGGCGGTTGCCGGAGTGGTCAAACGGAGCGGGCTGTAAACCCGCTGGCTTACGCCTTCGGGGGTTCGAATCCCTCACCGCCCATTTTCCTGATGTGCTTTGCGAAGCATGCAAAAATAGGAAACGGGGTCATACGCCATGAAGTTGATTCAGATTGTGTCCGCCGCAGCGCTGACGCTCTCTCCCGCACCCGCAATCCTCCATGCTTTTCAAGGCCCGCCCGACCTCGCCGAGTTGGCCGCGAAGGCGCGACAAGATGCTGACGCACCAGCACTGGGCCTCGTTGTCGTTCGTCCCGGAGCTGAACCTAAAATAGCTGTCGACGGGGTGCGGATCTTCGGCAGTGACGCCCTCGTGACAGCTGAAGATCAGTGGCATTGGGGTTCAATAACGAAATCAATGACCGCAACGCTCGTCGCGAGACTGGTGGAGAAAGACATCGTCTCGTGGGATGACACCGTCGGCGATCGGCTCGGCAAGCTCGTCCCCGACATGAATGACGACTACCGCGACGTCACCTTCAAACATATCCTGTCGCATCGTGCTGGGCTCGCAGCGAATATTCCCGGGCCGCGCTTTGCGGATTTCAGCCAATCACCTGATGACCCAATCGCGGACCGCTTGAAGTGGGTTCAAATCGCACTGACTCAAACACCGGTGGGCCCGAAGGAAACGACGTTCCTCTATTCCAACAACGGGTTCATCGTGGCGGGCGCCATGCTCGAAGCGGTGACCGGCGAATCGTGGGAAACATTGATGAAGCGCGAGGTCTTTTCACCGCTCGGCCTGACCAGTGCGGGGTTCGGCCCGCCTCAAGGCAAAAAGCCTGACGACCAACCGCGCGGCCATCGACCGGCTGCCGGAGTCGACAAAGCAGTCCCGCCCAATGCGGACAATCCCGCAGCGCTCGGCCCCGCAGGGCGCGTTCACATGAGCCTAGCCGACATGGCGAAGTTCCTGCTTGCGCATGCTCAGCAACCGGCAGATTTCTTACAACCTGAAAGCTTCGATCTTCTCCACACCCCTCCCTTCGGCGGCAACTATGCCATGGGATGGATCGTGATCGGCCCGCAGGCTCGCTGGCACAACGGCTCCAACACCATGTGGTACGCGGAAGCGACCTTCAACATGGAAGACGGCTCCGTCGCTGCGGTCGTCGTCAACGATGGTGACATCGCCACTGTCCAAACCGCAGTCCGAACCCTGCTCCGCACCTTGATGAAACCTACGAAGAGTCAGTAATACGATCTCCCGTGCGGACGCGCACCACACTCTCGACGGGAAGGACGACGATCTTGCCATCGCCAGGTCTACCCGTGTGCGCGGTGTCCCGGATCAGCGAGGTCACTTCCTCAACGATCGCATCGGGGACGATGCATTCAACCTTGCTCATCGTGATTGAGTCATAGCTCGGACCAGCTGATTCCTTGCGCCCGACGACACGCCCGAACCCGGTGATCTTTGAAACCGTCACACCGGGCAGTTCGGGATGTTCGTGCAGAGCGCGGAGCACTTCCTGCAAACGGGTCGCGCGAATGATTGCTTTGATTTCTTTCATTGTTTCCCTTTGAATTAGGTAGAGAGCGTCAGACCACGACCTCACGTCGCCGACCGCCGAACCACAGATACAACGTGGGCAACACAAGCAACGTCAAAATAGTCGAACTCATCAGCCCCCCAATCACGACGGTCGCAAGCGGCCGTTGCACTTCAGACCCCATTCCGGTGTTGAACGCCATGGGGATAAAGCCCAGGCTCGCAACCAGCGCGGTCATCAGAACCGGACGCAAGCGGGCCAGGCTACCTTCGATCACTGCATCTCGAAGGGATCGTCCCTCTTCGATTAGTTGATTGATGAAGGTAATCATGACCACGCCATTGAGAACTGCGACGCCCGAAAGCGCAATGAACCCGATCCCCGCACTGATGCTCAACGGCATGCCTCGAAGCCAAAGCGCCATGATCCCTCCCGTCAGCGCCAACGGCACGCCGGAATACACCAGCAACGCATGGCGAACACTTCCAAACGCCGTAAAGAGCATGATAAAGATGAGAGATAGCGCAATCGGCACGACAATCATCAGGCGTTGCCTGGCTTTTTGCATGTTCTCAAACTGGCCGCCCCAAGTGATGAAATATCCTTCGGGGAGTTTCACTTGCGCCTCGATTGCCTCTTGCGAATCGGCGACGAACGACCCCATGTCCCGGCCTCGCACATTGGCCTGCACCACGATCCGGCGTTTTGTGTCTTCCCGGCTGATCTGATTGGGCCCTTCTACAACACGAACATCAGCCAGACTTTCCAGCGGAATGTACCGCAGACTCGTCCCCAGCCCCGCATCCATAGTCGGGTCCGCGCTGACAAGCATGGAAGAATTGTTGTCCGGCAATGGAACAGGGAGCTGGCGCACGAGATCAAGCTGTTCGCGGAGATTCTCAGGCAACCGAACCACGATCGGGAATCGACGGTCGCCCCGATAGAGGGTTCCCGCTTCCTCGCCGCCCAATGCGATGCGCACGACGTCCTGCACGTCGCTGATGTTCAACCCATAGCGAGCGATCTTGGCGCGATCGATATCCACCGTGAGCATCGACAGCCCGCTGATCTGTTCGACTTTGATGTCCGCTGCGCCGTCGATATTTTGAATCACATTTGCTATCTGATTTGCGGTCGTCAGTAGTTGATCGAGATCATCGCCGAAGATTTTCACCGCTACATCGCTTCGCACGCCACTAATCAGCTCGTTGAACCGAAGTTCGATCGGCTGGGAAATCTCATAGTTCTGCCCGGGCACTTGGACGAGAAACTCCTCAATCTCCTCGGCAAGTTGTTCCTGAGTGGACGCCCGCGTCCACTCGCTGCGCGGCGTGAGCATCAGGTACGAATCGCTGACGTTGGGGCCCATGGCGTCGGTCGCCACTTCAGCAGTTCCGGTTCGAGCGAAGATATGCGTAATTTCATCGGGAAATTCAGCAAGAAGTTTCTTTTCGAGATCCTTCTGCATCTCGACACTGGTAGTAATGCCGATGCTGGGGATTCGCGCGGGTTGAACCGCAAGAGCGCCTTCACCGAGCTTGGGAACAAATTCGCTTCCAAGCCTGCTCGCAACTCCTGCTGAGATGACCAGCGTCGCCACAGCGACACCAACTGTAGCCCATCGAAACCGCATCGCAGCATTGAGAGACGGCGAATAGATCGCTTTGGCCCAGCGGATCAGCACACTTTCTTTCTCTGCAAACTTGCCGCGTAGCACCACCGCGCACGCAGCGGGCACAAAGGTAAACGTCAGCACCAGCGCCCCAGCGAGTGCTAAGAGCACCACCAGCGCCATCGGCCGAAACATCTTCCCTTCGACGCCCGTCAACGAGAGAATCGGGAGATACACAATCATAATGACGAGGACGCCGAACATCGTCGGTTTGGCCACCTGCCGACCTGCATCGACGAACAACGTTCGCCGTTCGGGTCCTGTGAGCTGTCGTCCCAGTTCTTTCTGCCGTTCCGATGCTCGCCGAACAATGTTTTCGACGAACACCACCGATCCATCAACGATGATTCCAAAGTCGATGGCGCCCAGGCTCAGCAAGTTCGCACTGATTTTGTTTTCCACCATCCCGGTGACCGCAAACAACATGGACAGCGGGATCGCCATAGCGACAATGATCGCCGCCTTGAGATTTCCAAGCAGCAAGAACAGCACGACGACCACGAGGATTGCGCCTTCAAACAGGTTCTTTTTGATCGTTTCAAGCGTCGCGTCAACAAGGTAGGTGCGATTGTAGAGCGTGTTGATTCCAACATTTTGCGGAAGGCTTTTTTCTATTTCCATGATCCGCTCATGCACGCTTTCCGAGACGGTTCGACTGTTGGCGCCCAGCAGCATCATTGCCGTGCCGATGATGACTTCCTGCCCGTTGTGAGTCCCGGCGCCGGTGCGCAGCTCGCTCCCGATAGCGACCCCTGCCACATCATGAATATGCACCGGCACACCGTCGGCGCTCTTGAGAATGATATTGCCGATGTCGTCCATGTTTTCGATCAACCCGGTGGCGCGAATCAAATACGCTTCGCCCGCGTGCTCGATGTAGCCACCGCCCGCATTGGCATTGTTTTCAGCGATCGCGTTGACCACATCGCGCATCGACAAGCCGTAGGACATCAACTTGGCCGGGTCGGGCGTCACATGAAACTGCTTTTCATAACCGCCGATTGTGTTGACTTCGGTGACGCCGGGCACGGTGCGCAGTTGAGGACGGATGATCCAATCCTGGTACGTTCGGAGATCCTGAGGCGTGTACTCCGTGCCGTCCGCCTTGGGGCCGGTTGCTTCGACAGCCCACATGTATATTTCGCCCAGCCCAGTGGAAATCGGCCCCATCTGTGGTTCGCCAAGCCCGGGGGGGAGAGCTTGCCTTGCTTCGGTCAGGCGTTCGCCGACGAGCTGCCTTGCCCAATAGATATCCGTCCCGTCTTCAAAGATCACCGTCACCTGCGACAGCCCATAGCGGGAGATCGAGCGAATTTGCTCGACGTTAGGCAGCCCGCCCATGACAAACTCGATTGGAAAGGTGATCTGTTGTTCGATTTCCAGTGGTGAAAGCGCCTGAACATTCGTATTCACCTGCACCTGCACATTGGTGATGTCGGGGACCGCGTCAATGGGCAGCCGAAGAAAGCTGAACACGCCGATGCCAGCCAGCGCCAGCGTCGACATGAGAACCAACATCCGTTGCCGGATGGAAAAATCAATAAGTGCGCCAAGCATGCAAGTCTCCCTTAGTGCTCGTGGCCGGCTGAGCTTTTGCCCAGTTCCGCTTTGATCAAGAAGCTGTTTTTCATAACGATGGGTGTTCCCAATGGCAGATCGTCATTGAGAATCTCGATAAACGTGTCACTGCTGACGCCGGTCTGAATCGGCCAAGGCTCGATCCCGTCGTCATCCTGAATGAACACCACGTCCTTCCCATCCCAAACTTGCACCGCTTCTATGGGGACTCGACGAACGACACTTGTCTCCCCCGTCTCAATGCGCACCGTCAGAAATTCGCCCGGCCGCCACGCTCGATCATCGTTGTCAAGGACAACGCGCGCTGTGACCGTTCGTGTGCTTTCACTGAGTGTTGCGCTCACATACGTCACCAAACCCGTCGCATCGCGCCCGTCAGCATGCACCACGACGCTCTGTCCTTCGCGGATCTGCCCGAGATACCGCGCGTATACCGCGATATTGAGCCAGACGGTGTCAAGCTGCGCGATGGTGTAGATAGACTCCACAGAGTCGACCTTTTCACCCGGCGTAATATGCTTGGCGACCACGCGACCGCCCATCGGCGCCTTGACTTCATACCGAGCAATGTCAGCGGGGGACTCGTCTGAAACCCCCGTGATCTGCGGATCGCTCAACCCGAGTATGTGCAGCCGACGCTTGGCATTTTCCACAGCGGACCCAGCCACTCGCTCAGCACGTTCCGCTTCCTGAAAACGGATTTGATAGGTGAAGTTGACATCCTCGAACACCGCCATGTATTCCGCGAGTGAACTGTTGTACATTTCCTGCGCAGCGAGAAAATCTGCCTGTGTGGACAGGCCTTTTTCTCGAAGCTCTTTCTCTCTCGCGTAGTTGGCCCGACTGGACTGCACTCGGGCATACGTCGAGAGCAACCGCCCTTTGTTCTCGCCGATGCGCAGCTCTGCAGTATCTTTCTGCAACGATTCGAGAGTCGGCTTGACACGAAGTATTTCGAGCAAACGTTCAGTATTTGCGCTGATCGTGCGTTGGCGATCCAAATCGGACTGAGCGGTGGTGAACGCCTGGAGCGTCTGGAGCAATGAAATCTTTGCTTCGCCCAATGCGGGGCTGTCGAGCACCGCCATCACCTGTCCAGGAACAACGTCATCGCCGAGGAATGCGTTCACCTCGATCGCAATGCCAGGCGCCCTGGGCGTCACATGCAGCAGCGCATCCTGATTCAACCCAACTTCAGCGGGAAGCGTCAGATGAGTGGTGATCAATCCGCCAGTGAGCGGCAAAATCTCGACTCCATACTCCAGAAGTTGGGCGTTGGTGAGCTTGGCGACTTCGCCCTCTGCGTGCCCGCCTTCTTCTTCATGTCCTTGTTCAGCGGTCGCTTCTCCCGCGCCACACCCCGACAGCGCCAGCGAGGCGCCTGCGCTCGTAAAAATAATCCATGTCAGCAGGAATGCTTTGTTCATGGCGTCGTCTCCGTTTCAGCCACAGCATCGCGCCATGGTGTGTTTGTTTGCATGAGTCCTTCAAGAATCGCCGCTGCCTGATGTAGCGCTTCAAGCGCATCGATCGAGGCGATCCGCGATCGCACATACGTCTGTTGAGCATCGAGCAATCTGAGATAGTCAGCCTTGCCCGCGCGGTACGCCTCCCGAGTCAGGTCGAGCGTGCGCTGCGACTTGGGCAGGAGCGATGTTTGGTAGCGATTCACTGCGTATCGAGCCGTTTCATACGCCGCGCGTGCACGCGCGACCGCATCAATAAGCTCCAGCCGAATTGAACCAAGCGTGGCGCCGGCCCCAATCCGCTCAGCCATTCTTGCTGCAATTTCTCCTTGATTTCGATCGAAAATGGGAATCGAGATCCCCATCCCGACATCAACGGTCGTTTCATTGTTCGGGTCGGAATATCGCGGGCCGACCGCAGCGGTGAAGTTTGGAATCGCTCGCGCTTTGGCCAAGTCGTGAGCGCGGGTGGCTCGCTCGATGCCCAGCCGAGCCTGTTCGACCCGATTGTTGTGCTCCAGCACGCGAGCGAGCATGACTTCCGTATTGGGCAAGATGGGAACCACATCGAGATCACCCACAAGCTCCATTTCAATCGCGTCGTCGATTCCCATTGCTGCTGCCAAGGCACGTCGGGTCGATTCCGCATCAGACTGCGCCGCTTGAAGATCGATCGTCGCTTGTTCTTGCACAACCTCCGCGCGCAGCCGATCCGGCTCGGTGACGGCGCCCACCTCGACGCGAGCCACCGCTGCTGAAAGCAAGTCATTAGCAAGCTCCAGCAACTCCTGCTGGGACTGCATGCGTTGTTCCGCAGCGACTGCTGCAAAGAAACTCACCGCCACTCGCGTCGCCACTTCAAATTCAGTCTCGCGAAAGAATGCTTGGGCGATCATGCGATCAGCCCGAGCGACGGCAACCGCCTTCTTCCGCTTGCCTGCGGTGACAAACTCCTGCTGGAAGAGATACGTCGTTTCACCGCCAATGCCAGAATCGGCGCCGAGCGATTCGGTGTCAATCCCAAGCGATGGGTTGGGGAGCAGCCCTGCCTGCACCTCTCGGCCGGCCGCTGCCTGGACCTCAGATGCCGAGCGTCGCAAATCAGGATGGTTGAACACCGCGTAACGGATTGCTTCTTCAAGATGCAAAGCGTTCGCCGCAACAAACTCCGGTTTCTTTGCGGGTGAATGTTCGGGCGCTGCCGATTGACGAATCACGCTCAAAACATCCTCTTCGTTGGCGCGCGGTTGAATGATTCGCCCATAGAGCGGATCATCCCACGCGGGAAACTGAGGCCCCGCGCACCCCGCGACCAGTCCGGATAGAACGATTGCGCACCGGAAGCGCGTACATACAGTTGTGTGATGCATACCCTTTGTTTTCTCCACATCTCGAGAACAAGATCGACCATGCGACAACACCCCAAGGGACTACCTTGAGGGTCCATATCAACAAATCGATCGTGTCTAAAGGTGCAGAATCACCGAGCGCAGCGCAGCGCGTTCAGTATGCCGGGCAAGTGTGCTGGTCACGTTTGATCCAATGCGATCAAACGATAGAACTTCGCTCCATGTCAGAATGCTGACTGGCGCTGCAGCAGAATCGAAGCCGGAGAAATCCAAGGTGGGTCGAAATCGGTCGGTTCGGAAATCGAACAGTCCGAACGAAACATCAGAGCAGGAGTGAGGGTTCGACACCTGGCCGCCTGTCGCCCCAGCTTTGTATCGTTCGCCATCGGTGATTGAGGAGTCGCTGCACACCGCTGCGCAGCCGGGCGTCACATGCTGGGTCTCGATCGCCATTCGTCCATCGGAGGAGATGCACAAGACAAACCCGCGCATCGAACTCATGGCTGGCATCACAGACGCCAGAGCAATCAGGATGGCCAAGATGACGTGAGATCGGCGGTGCATCGTTTACCTCGTGGGCGGATGATAGCCAAGCGACCACAGTTCGTCTATGACCGACAAAGCTCTGCATCGGCCGCTTTTCGGACTGGCATCACAAGATTGATTCAAGAGCTTCCAGAATGTAGATCAACGATCATCGGCGGGCAGCCCGGCGACGCCAGCGACTTTGAGCTCGCCAACCCCAGAGCCAAACGCCTGACGCGCCCGTCAGAAGCGCCAAAGCAGACGCCCCCGTCAACAATGGATGATTGAAGTTATCTCTATTTTTGTAGTCCATGACGTGAAGCATCCAAAAGAAATCGAACACACGCCAGATGCGATTGCGCCGGGCGAGCACCTCTCCCGTCACCGCGTCGATATAGATGTGAGGCGCCTTGGAATGGTCCAGATCGATGCGCCATGCAGGGGTGCGCTTAGAGCGAAATTCCCCAGTCGAGGCGCCTTCATCAATCAAGAATGATTGAAGCACAGTCGCATCAGGAACGAAATCCGCCAGCGCCAGAGTTTGGGCATCGTCTGAGGAGAGAATCAAGACAACCTCTCCCGAAATCGCATCGACCGCGCACACCGGGGCGCCAGCCAGATCGTACAACTCATAGCGCAGACCCAAACCGCGGTCGCGCAGTATGATCTTGCTGAGGTTTTCTGCGGACGCGCCGGCATCGATCGCCCGCTTACGCGCCGCAGTAGGCGTGATCGCAATGAAGTCCATCTCAACTATCTGGATCGGCGATTCGCTGGACTCCGTTTCCCCTCGCACCGCTTCGATATCGAGCAACGAAAAGACCAAGCCGCCCGCACTCCAAGCAATAAGCTGAAGGCAGACAAACAGCCCGATCCAGCGGTGGAAGAGATACACGGTTTTTCTTGGTTTCATAATAAATATCAGGGAATCAATCCGAAGTGATGTGAGCCAGCATAGCAGTCACAGAGCCCCGAGAGTTCATGACACGACTTCCTCGGCACAAGTGCTGTCGATGATTTGGGTCAATGCGGATTCCACCTCTTGCGCCACCTCCTGCATGGCTCGCGAGTCATCATACATGCCTAACAACTTCGTAGGGAGAGCCGTGGAGATAACCACTTTCCCACTCTGCTCATACACTGAAATCCGACATGGAAGAGCTGTCGAGAGCGACATGTTTTCATCCAGAACCTGTTTGGCCTTCTTCGGGTTGCACACTTCCATAATCGTGCAACGTGAATCAAACGGAACTCCCTTGGCGTTCATCTTTTGTTGAAGGTCGATTGTTTCGATAACCCCAAACTGATGCTCAACCACTTCTTGGGACAGACGGCTCACCACTTCATCAAAAGGCTGGTTCGATGTTCGTGAGTATAACATGAAATTCTCATTTCAATGCGCGCCCATGCGCAACAATGTTCCACGAGCGCTAGTTCTATTCCTATGCAGCATGCATTACTCGCTGACTACCTGTCAGTGTTCATTTCTGAATAGAGGATAGCCCCATTATACCTCTTCCTCCAATCGTTTCACACGAAGCATTCGGGCGTTGATCGAAACAATCACCGTCGACAGCGACATCAGGGCCGCCCCAGCAGCGGGGGAGAGCACGATCCCGATCGGGTACAACACGCCCGCAGCAAGGGGAATCGCAAAGGCGTTGTAGCCCGTCGCCCACCAGAGGTTTTGGATCATCTTGCTGTAGGTCGCGCGGGCAAGCTCGACGATCGCCGTCACGTCGCGCGGGTCGGATCGCACGAGCACGATGTCCGCCGATTCGATCGCAATATCAGTCCCGGCGCCGATCGCAATACCAACATCCGCCTGTGTCAGCGCTGGTGCATCGTTGACGCCGTCGCCGGTCATTGCGACGGTCAACCCTCGCGCTTGAACTTCCTTGATCTTTGCAGCTTTTTGATCAGGCAATACTTCTGCGAAGTAATCATCGAGATCGAGTTCGCGGGCGACCCACTTGGCTACTGCCTCCGCGTCACCGGTAAGCATCATCACTTGGATGCCCATCGACTTGAGCTTGGCGATCGCCTCGCGCGACTCGGGGCGGATGATGTCGGCGAGGGCGATTGCGCCGACGAGCCGATCATCGAGGAGAACATAAACAACGGTCTTGCCCTCGCCGCTCACTCGGCGGACTTCGTCGTTGTCGACCTCAATGTTGTTTTCGTTGAGATAGCCAGGGCTGACGACTTTGACGGTGACGTTGTCGACTTCCGCCTCGGCGCCTCGCCCGGGGATCGCCTTGAAGTTGCGAGGTGTGGAGACTTCGACGCTGCGCTCTTTGGCGGTGCGTACGACACCCGCAGCGATGGGATGCTCCGATTGCGCCTCGATGCTCGCTGCGAGAGACAATACACGCGTGTCGTCAAGGTCAGCAAGCGTGATGATGTCCGTGACACCGAATCGGCCTTCCGTCAGCGTACCCGTCTTGTCAAAGACGATTGCCTGGAGATTGCGGGCCCGCTCAAAGGCGGTGCGGTCGCGAATGAGCAAGCCGTTTTTCGCTGATATCGCAGTGGAAACAGCCACCACCAACGGCACCGCAAGCCCCAACGCATGGGGACAAGTGATAATCATCACCGTGACGGTGCGTTCGAGCGCAAACTCAAATGGCATGCCTATGAGAAGCCAGGTCGCCATGGTGACGCCGCCGACACTGATTGCGATGACGGTCAGCCACAGAGCGGCACGGTTGGCGAGGTCCTGAGTTTTTGATCGAGCCGCCTGCGCTTGGCGAACCATCTCGATGACCTGCGAGAGGTAGGTTTCCCCGCCGGTGCGTTGCACTTCGATGGTGATAGCGCCTTCCCCGTTGACCGCTCCGCCGATGACTTCACTGCCTGCTTCCTTTTCAACGGGCATACTCTCGCCGGTGAGCATGGATTCGTTGACGGTGGTGAGCCCTTCGATGACGACGCCGTCTGTTGGGACTTTTTCGCCGGGCTTGATAAGAACGCGGTCGTCATGTTTCAGTTCGTTGACGGGGATATCGCGGATGTTTCCATCTGCGTCGATGAGGTGTGCCTCAGCCGGCATCAGTTTGACGAGTTTTTCGAGCGCCGCCGATGCTCCCATGACGGACTTCATTTCGATCCAATGGCCGAGGAGCATGATGTCGATGAGTGTGGCAAGCTCCCAGAAGAAGACTTTGCCTTCGACCCCAAAGACGACGAGGGCGCTGTAGCCGTAGGCGACGGTGATCGCCATCGCGATGAGCGTCATCATGCCCGGCTGCCGTTTCCCCAGCTCTGTGGCGAGTCCTTTCAAGAAGGGCCAGCCGCCGTAGAAAAACACGACCGACGCAAAGAGGAACTGCACCACGCTGTCGCCCGGGAAGGCGAGCGTGTCGGTCAGCCCGACCCAGCCCTGCAGCATCGGCGCCAGCGCCAACACCGGAATCGTCAAGATCAGATTGATCCAGAATCGCCGACGAAAGTCCGCAACCATATGAGCATGGTGGCTGTGATGATCGTGTCCGCCGCTTCCGCCATGCTCGCTATGCCCGCCGTGCCCACTGTGTTCACTGTGTTCGTCATGCGAATCAGTGTGTTGGTGCTCGTGATGCTGTTCGTGCGTCATGTGATGGTCATGCTGCGACATGGTGTCTCCCTGGATAGAGCAGAGGTGATGTCAACGGCCGCTAAAACGCACCGAGCAGCCAACGGAATAGAAACATTTCCCCAACTCCGGCACGGCGGTCAGCCTTGTGGGGATCAAAAGAAAAAACACCCCGCAACCGTGTCGCTGCGGGGTGGGGAGTGTCAGGGGTGCGTTTTTCCATGCTGACGATGGTGTTTGATGTATTTCTCCGGCTCTGCCTCAAAACTTTCTCTGCAAACTGTCGCACAGAAGTAATACACCTTTCCTTCGTGTTCCGTTTCATCTGCAGCGGTCTTTCGGCAGACTTCCATGCCGCACACGGGATCGACAAATGTTGTTGCATTGCGAGCATGCTTCATAATCGTACCTCCTTCTCGTAGAATACTATGAATAATCGGCTCTTACGGGATCAGATACTCCCAGCCGAAGACCAAGGAACCGCCCAGATGTCCGGTGATTCCGACGAACGCTGCGGTAAGGAATATGGCGCCTCGCGCCGCAAGCATCGTTTTACTCGATGGCTTCATTCTTCTCCATTCTACGGCAGCCCAAGTGGCGATGGCGAGCCCCGCGGTCGTCAGTCCGAGCAAGCGATGCCACCAGAAGACATCAGAGAGAACACCATTGTAGTCCGCGCCGATAGCATTCATCAAACCGAGCGATGCGGCGCCAACCGCTGACAGCGCACCGATTGCAATGCATGCCCGAACGACGCCTCTCGCTTTGTCACCTCCTCCAACCATGGAGAAGAACTCGAAGAGCGCGCCAACCGTGAGCAGCGCGATCGGGAAATGAATCGCAATCACGTGGAAGCGCCCGATGAATGAGAGCGTTTTGATCAACGTCGAGGCTTCTTGACCCGCATGAGCGGAGTGATCGTGCTCCTCACCGGCCTCGTCGTGTTCGTGCGCCTCACTCTCGTCATGATCTTCAGCAGGGGCGCCCGCCTCAGCGTGTGTGTGCTCGGACTCCGGTTCAGCATGTGTGGCGCCGCTACTTTCCTGCATAGACACGGGGGTCAAAACAGGCGCCGAAGACGGAAGATTCGCGACGTAAGCAGCCGGGTCCGCTTCGAACTTGGTCCGGCATCGTTTACAGCAGAGGTAGACCTTCTTCCCTTCGTACATCGAGTAGAAGTTCAGATCGACAGTTTCGTCCGGCGAAACCGGGCAGTACACATTGCCAGGTTCTGCATCAGCCGGAAAGATGGGGGATTCTTCAGATTCAGCAGTCGGTGTCGGGGCTGTTTCTTGAGCGAAGAGAGGTCCGCTCAGCCCGAGTGTCAGCGCACCGACCGCGCAGTGGATTATCAGTCTGTTTCGCATGTGTGGCTCCTGAAGCGATAAGCGGGGTTACATACCTTGATGATCGGCAGCGTCATCACCACCATGTTTGTGATCGCCGTGCTTCTTATCCATCTTCTTGTCCATCTTCTTGTTCTTCATGCCTTTGTGCTCGCTCATATCGTGATCCATATCACCCATGCCAGAGCTCATGGTCATCTTGGAGGCGCCGGGCATGCCGTGGGAGCTCGCGGCCCATGCAGCATCGAGCGTCTTGATGAACGATGAGGGGTCCTTCATGAGATCCTTCTTGCACCCTTTGCAGCACAGGCGGACCAGCCGATTGGCGACGACGACATCAATCGCCTCGCCCATCTCGCCGCCCAGCTCTTCACCGGAGACGACGCATGTGTCCAGCGGGTAGTTCTCGCTTTGCGCTTCCATGATGGCGGCGTCGAGCTTGGCGATGTACGCAGTGGGGTCAGCTTTGAACTTTAAGACGCACTCCTTGCAGCACAGACGAACGAGGCGGTTGCCGAATATCTTGTCTATAGCTGTGCCATTGCCGTGTTTTGAAAACGGCTCACCAGAAACGACGCATGTCGTCAGTGGGTAGAAGGGGAGCTGATTCTCCACCATCATCGCATCAATTTTCTTGAAGCCAGCTTCCATGTCCGCCTCGAACTTTTCGGGGCATCCATCGCAGCAGAAACGGACTTCGCGGCCGTCGTACACCTTGACGAAGGCTTCCCCCATCGTGTCCAGCTTCATGCCGGAGATGGGGCAGGTGTCCAGCGTGTAGGGATCGCTGATGTTCTTGTCAGACGCGGGAACAAAGACGCGTGGCTCGGTTCGACCGCTTGTCTTGTTTTCGTCGGCGCCATGCTCATGGTTGCCATGCTGAGCGAGGGCTGGTGTAGTGAGTAACGCGAGAGTCGCAAACGAAGCGAGAGTGATTTTCAAAGATGTCATTTTTCGTTTCCTTTCGGGAGCGGATTGAATCTATCGGGTGTACGACGACACGTCGTGAATACCCGAAAAACTGCAAAGAGTGTATGTGAATGATCGGCGGAAGCGCCGGCCGATTATGAAAAAACCGGGCTGGGAGGGCGATTATTACCCGCGTTCTAGACTTGCAGCGCGCAATGCAGGCGCAGCAGAGACGTTGGAGGTCTCGAATCGTAGAACACCGATTCGACCCGAACAGAGTTGGCCATACGCAACAACGGGATCGGCTGAGCAACCTCTGAGAAGGTGAAGAACGTCAGCGAGGGAATGAGGTTGACATCCATCGCAACCCCGCTTGGCAGCACCGCAAGAAGATCCGTATGCCCGCAGGAGCAATCGGTGTCGCCGTTGCATGGGCCGTCTTCGCAAGATCCATCCTCGCACTGCTGCGAGTAGGCGTCTTGGGAGCCATGAGCCACCTGCTCGGAACTGCCATGAGGGGCAGCTGGATCGTGTTCATTGGTGGATGAATGCGACAGTGCGCCGCCCCACATCAGGCCCAGCACCTGCTGCCCCTGACAACAGCACAACGAAACGCTCAAAGCTAAGAGCGCGGAGAAGGACCAGCGTGTCAACATGCCTAATCGCATTTCTACGACTGAGTATACCCAAACCACTTCATGCAGGTTGCCAGACATCGGCGCCGAAATGCTTAGAAAATAGGTGGGCACACTCCGACCAAGCGACATCACCGTCCGATTATCAGACCACTCCGACTGACAGATGGGCGGCTCTACGCTGGTGATCGTATTGTGTCACCATCTATGGGCATCCTTTTTGATCTGATCTATGTGATCGCAGCTCTCGCTCTCTCGCCTTGGTGGGCCCGCAAAGCTCGCAGCGGGTGGGGCGAGCGGTTTGGCCGAATCGAGTCGTTGCCGCCTGCATCGAGCGATCGTGTGCTGCTCCATGCGGTCTCGGTGGGAGAGGTGAACCTGATCCGCTCGCTCGTCGATCGGCTGTCGCAGGAGGTCGAAGTGGTCGTTTCCGCGACGACTGACACCGGAATCGCACGCGCGACGGCTCTCTATGCCTCACTGCCCAATGTCCATGTCGTGCGGTATCCGATCGACGCGTCGTGGTCGGTCAGGCGTTTTCTCAACGCGGTGAAGCCTGATGCGGTTGGCCTGGTCGAGCTCGAACTCTGGCCGAACTTCGCGCGAGCTTGCGCCCGCCGAGGGATTCCGATGTCGATTCTCAATGGACGCCTCAGTGAACGATCGCTGGGACGATACAAACTGGCAAGGCCCGTCCTGGCAAAGTGGTTCCGATCGTTGGCTTTCTGCGCGGTTCAGGATGAGCAATATCGGGAGCGGTTTCTCGCAGCGGGCGTTCCGGTGGATAGCTGCCAAGTCGTCGGCTCGATGAAGTGGGACGCTGCCCAGATCGCTGACACCGTGGAAGACGCCGATCAGCTCGCAGCGGAAATGGGGATCGATCGCACCAAACCTTTGATCGTTGCGGGAAGCACTGCCCCCGATGAGCACCGCCTGCTCTTGGAATCAACGCCTGACGATGTGCAACTTCTGTGCGCCCCTCGAAAACCCGAATGGTTTGATCAGGCAGCCGCCGACCTGCCCGGCTGTGTGAGACGATCAAACGGCGTTGTCAAAGGCGAATCTGTCTCGCGTCTATTCCTGCTCGACACCATCGGCGAACTCCGCAAGGCGTACGCGCTGGCCGATGTGGTCGTAGTGGGGAGGTCGTTCGGCTCGCTGTTCGGCTCAGACCCCATCGAGGCAGCGGCGTTGGGCAAGCCGATCGTCATCGGCCCCGCAGTGGCAGACTTCCTGTCTATCGTTGAAACCATGACGAAGGCCAAGGCGATCATCCAGACGACCCGCGCTGAACTCTCCGGAGTTCTTGCAAGCCTGATGCACGATGAAGCCCAGCGCCAGACATTGGGAGCCGCGGCTAAGAAGTGCGTCGCTGACCAGCAAGGCGCCACCGAAAGACACGCAGCTCTACTTCTTTCGCTTCTTGGTGAATGAACTATCATTACATAACATCAAGGAGTCTCAAGCCATGACACACAATGCCTTTCGAGCGGCCTTTGACGCCGCGACCTCGCCAGCCGCCACTCCCGGCGCACGCAACAGTCGACGTGCTGAAAACCAGATTGATTATCTCGAAGCGCGGTGCGACCGCCTAGCCATGCTCTGCGAAGCGATGTGGACGCTCATGCGCGACGAGCTCAAGCTCACCGATGAACAGCTTATCGAACGCATCAACGACATCGATATGACCGACGGCCGCCTCGATGGGCAAGTCAACCGAGGCCGAGCGATCACCTGCCACGAGTGCAACCGGAAGGTCTCGCGAAAATTTGCCAAGTGCCTCTACTGCGGCGCCCTCCTCGCCCACGACCCATTCGCATAAAATCGAATCATTTTCGAACCACTCGAGCCAGCCATCTCGGATGAAATCGACTTTGATTGTGCTGGAACAGGAACGTGCAAACGCCGTACAATGGGTCGAATGTCCAGCTCCAGAAAAGATCAACCAGTGACGCCTGAAATCATGATCCGCGAGCCATTGTGCGCGGTCTTTCGCCGACGTCTCAAAGAAGAAGGGCAGAAATACACGCCCGAACGTGCACAGATTCTCGATGCGATCATCAAGCTCGATGACGTGTTCGAGGCGGACCAGTTGCAGGATGAGCTTCGCAAGTCAGGGTTCAGCGTCAGCAAGGCGACCGTCTATCGCACGCTGAAACTGCTCCAAAACGCCGGCATCATCCAGCAGGTTCTCCTCGACGCGGAGCAATCTCGCTGGCAACTCATCTACGGCCGATCGCATTGCGACCTGCTCATCTGCGTCGACACGCAGGAAGTGATCACCATCGAGCTTCCCGAACTGATCGCCCTCCGCGACCGCATCTGCAAAGAGCACGGGCTTGTCGCGCAGGGACACCGGTTCCAGATATTCGCTTCTTCAGATGGATGAGGAGCGGCGCCTGCGCAGCGCTATGGCGAAAGTTATTCGCCCTGGTCGAGGTCCGCGTCTTTGATGTCCCGGCTGATGACATAATCTTCGTTGAACCACTTGCCGAGATCCGCGAGTCGGCAGCGATTGGAGCAGAACGGCGCCGAGGGCGCGGTCGAATCAACCAGCTCGCGGCACGATGGACAAAGCGTTTGCGCGGGAGTGTCGTCGGGGCTCTGAGTCGTCAGTGGTGCAGTTTTGTCTCGTGTCGGCATCACCACAGTGTAGGCACTTGCAGGCTCACGGAGTGTCGCTGGGCTTCATCGCATGCAATCTCTCGTCCCAGCTTTCATCGCCAGTAAAAATGAGTCGGCGGCTGGGGCTGCCATCAGGCTCAGCCGTGTGTTCGAGCGTGATCCATACCGCGCCGGGCGGGATCGCGCTGGCGATTCGGTCCGCCCATTCAACGACGACCACGCCGACGATCTCTTCCAAACTGCTCCAACCAAGCGAAGAGAGATCGTCGCTGTGGGAGAGGCGATAAGCATCGAGATGAACGAGAGGCGGCGATGCAGCTTGAGATTCCGCAGGCTCGTACTCGTTGACAATGACGTATGTCGGGCTGTTGACCAGGCGAGGGTCGATGCTGAGCCCTTGTGCAACGCCGCGAACAAACCGAGTTTTCCCTGCGCCAAGTTCACCAACCAGTGCGACGCAATCGCCTGCGCCGAGCAGTCGACCGAGCATGTCGCCCAGCGCGATCGTTTCATCTTCCGTGTGTGTCGTCAGTGTGAATTCCATCACGAATGATGATCCCAGCCGAACTGTGCTGCGTCGAGTTGCTCGCCGGACGGTGTAGTTATCGTGCAGCCCGCTCCATCACGCACACGACCGACTACGGTGATCGCAACGCCGGTGGGTGTGCAAGGGGGAGGGTCGCCGTCTACTGTGAAACAGAGTTCGTAATCCTCGCCGTCACCCAGGGCTGCCTGCCAATCTGCGGCGCCGGGAGCGAGCGGAATCAACTGTGAATCAAGCGTTATTTGAACACAGGACGCCTCGGCGATTCGTCCAGCATCGCGTCCCAAGCCGTCGGATAGATCGAGCATGGCGCCAAGCCGATCTCCGAGTTCATCGCAGAGCCACGCTGCTTCAGCAAGGCGAGGCTCGAACGTGAGATGCCTGCCCGTTGCAAATGAACCGCCCAGCGATCCAGTCACGCAGACAATGTGCCCAGGCTTTGCGCCTGACCGGAGGACGGCGCCTCGCGTTGGATGAGGAACGCCGACGATGGTTGTGGTGAGAATGGTTGGCCCGTCACTGATAGAGATATCGCCGCCCACGAGTGGGCATTTCCAATGGAGCGCCCATTTCGCCATTGAATCGAATAGGGCGTCCGCATCATCGCTGGAGACTTTGTCATTGAGGGTCGCTGCAGCGAGCGCCCAGCATGGCGAGCCGCCCATCGCTGCAATGTCAGAGACGCTGCGCGCGATCGCCTTGCGCGCGATCAGGTCGGTCGGCGTGTCAGGTGTGTAATGCCGATGCTCGACGAGTTGGTCGGTGGTGAGCAGGAGCGTTGACGATGGAACGCCGGGATCAATCTGAACGACGGCTGTGTCGTCGCCGGGCCCGACAAGCACGCCAGCGCCCGGCGTCTGCGATCGGCTGTAGATGTGTTTGAGAAGTTCAGATTCCCGCATTGCAGTCACAATAGCCTGACGGAGCCAGTAGAAGCTGAGGAGCAAGTGTCCCCAGTATTCGATATTGGAACGCCCCAAAAAGGTCCGAGAATGCATGTTATGTAAAACAGGAGTGTTTCTTCCAGTTGATTGCCGGAGTATCCACTACTCAGGATTGTTTCCTGCAGGGAGCCGTCAGCCGTCTGGTGTCTCTATTCCTGTAGTGCTGCCAGGCAGTTCTGAATGACATCTTCGTGCTTGACCATCTCGCCCTTGCCCTCGGCGCCACGGCGGTTGAATTCCACCCCCCCCTGAGCAAGAGCTTTATCGCCGATGGTCAGGCGGATGGGCAAGCCGATGAGATCAGCGTCTTTGAACTTGAAGCCGGGCCGTTCGTTGCGGTCGTCGATGAGGACATCCATGCCTGCTGCGGAGAGCTCGCCGGCCAGTTTCATGGTCGCGTCCATGATTTCGCAGCCCGGCTCCACCTTCATCGGCGTGATGAGAACGTGGTACGGCGCGATCGCGGCGGGCCAGATGATGCCGTCTTCATCGTGGCTCATTTCGACGCACGCCTGGAGTGTGCGCGACACGCCGATGCCGTAGCAGCCCATGATGACGGGGATCCGCTGTTGGTCGGCGTCGAGGATTTCGAAGCCCATCGCTTCTGAATATTTCGAGCCGAGCTTGAAGATGTGGCCGACCTCGATGCCCCGGCTCTCTTCGAGACAGGCGCCCGCCGACTTGGGAGATGGATCCCCCGCGATCGCGTTTCGGATGTCGGCGACCTTTACATAATCGGGATTATCCAGGACGTCGCCGAGTTCACGCCGCCAGTTGAAGTGCTTGACGTGGTGATCTTTCTCGTCGGCGCCCGCTGCCCAGAACATCGACTTGCCCTTGGCTTGATCCATCCCCTGCGCCGCGTCGGGATCGACAACCAATACAGTGTCAGTCCTGTTTACTATCGCGCGCGGGCTGACATACCCAATGACAAACCCTGCCTCTGTTGCCTCCGCTTCATCAGCGAGCGTGACCGAACAGCCAGCGGCGTCCTTCACTTTACTTTCGTTGACATCGTGATCGCCTCGCACGATTGCCACGACCCAGACGGGCGAGACGCCCACCCCACTGTCGGGTTGTTCTGAAGATTCGCCCTCCCCACACTCGCAGTCAAGATTGCGAAACACAATCGTCTTGAGCATGCTCCTCGGCTTGACCTTTATGAACTTGCCAACGTCTTCAATGGTCGGCATGTCGGGCGTATGCACTTTGTCCAGGTCGCCGGTGGGGTCGCCATCAAAGGACCACGACCGATCACCGGTGGCGCATTTCTCGACATTTGCAGCATATCCGCTCGCTGGGCAGCGCAGGATCATATCTTCACCAGCATCGCAGTTGACCATAAACTCATGGCTTGCTGAGCCGCCGATTGGGCCTGACTGTGCTTCGACCATGGAAAAATCCAGGCCGCAACGCGTGAAGATATTGATGTACGCGGTGCGCATCAGCTCGTACCCTTCGTCGAGCCCGCCCGGCCCAGCCATCGACATGTGAAACGAGTACGCATCTTTCATGATGAACTCCCGGCAGCGGAGCAGCCCCGACCGCGGACGAAATTCATCGCGAAACTTCGTCTGAATCTGGTAGAGATTGAGCGGGAGCTGGCGATAGCTCGACACGGCGCCTTTCATCATGTCGGTGATGATCTCTTCATGCGTCGGGGCCAGTGCGACGGTCCGGCCGTGCCGATCGGTCAGTTTGAAAAGGTTGTCGCCGTAATCGGTGTCGCGCCCGGTTTTAGCCATCAACTCGATCGGCTCCATCGCGGGCATGAGCATCTCGCTGGCTCCCGCAGCGTTCATCTCCTGGCGAACAATCGAACTGATTCGCTGGAGCGTTCGCCACGCCATCGGCAGGTAGTCGTAGATCCCGGCGCCGACTCTGCGGATGAAGCCTGCGCGCATGAGGAGTTTGTGACTGACCGCTTCAGCGTCTGAAGGCGCTTCCTTCGTCGTCGGGATGAGTGTGCGCGACCAGAGCTGAATATCGCCCTTGTGAGGTGCGTTCAGTGCGGGCGCGACGGCTGTTTGTGTGGTGCTCATAGGGGGCCGAGTGTAGCGGTGACTAGGCGTCGACGCCCCCCACTGCTGTGAAGTTTGTCAGGCCCGCTTCACGCTTCGGATTTGGCGCGGGCTTTGGCAACTCGCTGGATTCGGCGTCGACTTGTCTCATCGAGCAGGCGTTTTCTCATGCGGATCGACACAGGTGTGATCTCCACCAGTTCGTCAATCGCGATGTACTCCAACGCCATTTCGAGCGTCAGCTTGCGTGGCGCCTTGATACCGACGTACGCCTCTTTGGTGGACTGCCTGACGTTGGTGAAATGTTTGGCGCGGACGACGTTGGCGACGATGTCGTTGTCGCGGTTGTGCTCGCCGACAACTTGCCCGGCGTACACATCCTGCCCCGGCTCGACAAACATGACACCACGCCCAGCGAGTTGTTCGAGCGCGTAGCCTGTCACTTTGCCAGTTTCCGTGGCGGAGATCACACCGTTGAGGCGGCCCGGCAAGTCCCCCGACATAGGCTCATACCGATCGAAGCGGTGGTGCATGATCGCGGCGCCTTGCGTTGCGTTGAGCAGTCGACTGCGCAAGCCGAACAATCCTCGCGCGGTGATGTCGAAGACCATGTGCGTGAAATCGTTGCCGCGTGGCTCCATGTGTTTGAGTTCGCCTCGGCGGGCGCCGACGTGCTCCATGACCGGGCCAACCTGATCGGTCGGGCATTCGATCGCGAGCCGTTCGACGGGTTCATACATTTTGTCGTCGATCATTTTGGTGACGACTTCGGGCTTGCCGACGGCGACTTCGTACCCTTCGCGCCGCATCGTTTCGATGAGAACGCTCAGGTGCAGGAGCCCTCGACCGGAAACCATGAACTCGTCCGTCGATTCGCCTGGTTCAACCCGCAGAGCAACGTTCTTTTCGAGTTCGCGGGCGAGTCGATCGCGGATCTGCCGGCTGGTGACGTACTTGCCATCTTTGCCGGAAAAGGGCGAGTTATTCACATAAAACGCCATGGAAAGCGTCGGTTCGTCGATGGCGACGGGAGGGAGCGCGACCGGCGAGAGCGGATCAGCGAGGGTGTCGCCGATGTCGAGTTGCTCGCCGCAGACGACGGCGCACAGGTCGCCCGCATTGACACATTCCGTTTCGATTCGGCCCAGCGCTTCAAACTTCCACAACGCGCTAATCACGGTCGATGTTGGCTCACCGTCGTGGTCGAGACGCGTGATCTTCATTCCCTTTTGCATCTTGCCGTTGAAGACTCGCCCGATGCCGATGCGCCCGACATATTCGCTGTAGTCGAGCGTGGTGATGAGCATTTGCAATGGAGCGTTGACATCGCCGCCCGGCGCGGGGACGTGTTCGATGATCGCTTCGAAGATTGGCAGGAGGTCTTCCCCTTTGGTGTCAGCACAGTGCGACGCCCAGCCAGCGCGAGCCGACGCATAGACGACGGGGAAATCGAGAAGAGCGTCATCCGCGTTGAGATCAATGAGCAAGCCGAGCACTTCGTGGACGACTTCGTGCGGGCGGCAGTCCGGCCGGTCGCATTTGTTGATGACGACGATTGGTTTGAGCCCCGCCTGGAGCGCTTTGGAAAGGACGAATCGGGTTTGTGGCATCGGCCCTTCAAAAGCATCGACGAGCAGGAGCACGCCATCGGCCATACGAAGGACGCGTTCGACCTCGCCGCCAAAGTCTGCGTGTCCGGGCGTGTCGATGATGTTGATGCGGATGAGTTCGCCATCGGGCGTGTGGTAATCCACCGCGCAGTTCTTGGAAAGGATGGTGATGCCCCGCTCGCGCTCGATGGGGTTGGAGTCCATGATGAGGCCGTGCTGACCGCCGGCCAGCTTGTCCAGTTCACCCTTGCGGAACATGCCTGACTGCATGAGGAGATGGTCGACGAGTGTGGTTTTGCCATGGTCGACGTGAGCGATGATGGCCACATTGCGGATGATGGGTGCGGGCATAGTGAACGGACAGCCTTGAAAGTTTGTATTGGAATGAGATCGGCGCCGGGCGCAGGCGGAGATCATAGCCACGCGATCAGCATGGAGAGCGATTCTGGCTCAGCGGTCGTTCCGAGTAGGCCCTAGTTTGACGATGAGTCGGCCGTGGAGGAGATCGCCTTTGAGGTAGGAACGCCCTTGAATGAGCCTGATCCGCTCCAATGCAAGGATTTGAGGCGGGATGTCCTCAGCAGGAAGAAGATCGCTGGCGACGAGAGCCTGAAGAAAATCAGCGGGCTTGGCGAGCAAATACGACACCGATTTCCCTTGCTCAGGCTTGGCAGGCATTGGGGATGGCTGAATCAATGTCTTGATCGTGCGATCGTGGAGCGTGTTGCTGTTGGCGATCACCCACCAGCCGTGGTTGGGAGTCTGGCCCGGGGAAGCGGGATAGCTCCAGAAAAGGCGAGTCGGAGTGGTGGCTTTTTTTTGATCGGGATCGGGATGATCCTGTGAATCGCTGGGTGCGAGGCTGACGGAGCGCGTCGCCTGCGGGAAGGAGCCTTTGAGGAGATCGAACGATTCCCCCTCTGCTTCTTCCGCATTGTTCTGATTCATGGACTGCATGGTGGAAGCAAACTGAGCGACCACGGCATCGCCGAGCGGCGCGAGTCGATTGAGGTCATCAGTCTCGATCGCTGCAGCGGCGGTGAGCTGGCCCGGCTCTGGCTCAAAAACACCCAACGCGATCCGCCGTTCTGATGACGTTGAAAAATATTTGAGAAGATCACCAAATCCGAAACGCGAGATGATCCATGGCAAGGTCAGATTGTCGAAGGACAAACGATCGACAAAAGCGAGCAGCGAGCCTTGTGAAAACTGCTTCCACTGCGTCGCTGAGACTGGCGTCTGCCCAGGCGCGGTCTTCTTTTCAGCCGATGCAGCAAACTCGATGTTGGCGCCGGTCTTCTCAATCGTCGCAGTCGCAGCGAGCCAGGAGACGTGCGTTTTCCTGTTGCGCACATAACTGAAAATCGGCGCATCGCTTCGGCTGTTTGCGATGGCTGCGCGGAACTCAGCCGTGTCAGCAAGTGACTCCCCCTTTGCAGGATCCATCTTCATGATCAGGTCGTTGAACAATGACTCGCTCGATATCGGCGCGAAGATCATGGTGGCGCAGTTGCCGTGGCGTCGGTAGGTGAGTTGGAAACGATTTTCTTCGAGCAGAGCGATCGCATGGTTATTTTTGATGTCGCGAGGGCGGGCGCCGAGCTTGCGGAGAAGGCGAAAGGCGAGTTTGCTAGGTATCTCGCTTTTGATGGCCCACTGCATCGGCTCGTCTTCCTGGTGGCGGCCGATGAACACCACGCGGTTGCCGAGAAGAACATCAAACGCTTCGTCGGGAGGAAGGTCGAGATGGATCGCAAGCGAGTCCCATGCAAGCATGGTCGCGGTCATGGGGATCAACTTGGAAAACAACTCGGCAAGTGATTTGCCCGCAGGCCCAGCTCGCAATGCCGCTGCTTGTTCGATGACAATCAGAATGTCCGTATCTGCGGGCGCAGACTTTGCAAACAGTGACCAATCGCTGGCCGAAAGAGGGCTCGCGGTCACGGCGCACAGATACAATGCAAGTATTAGACGCTTCATCTCAACAGACACAATAGTGGAGATCGATCGAAGGTTCACCAGCCAGTGACGCTGGAGTCTTTCTCATCTTTTTTCTTGTCAGCACGCTCGGAAGCAGAACCGACAATGATGACGGCCGACCCGACGCGCTGTTGATCAGCGAGCTTCCTGAAGGACCCATCGCGGAGACTCATCATGCGAACCGTATAGGCGAACCGCTTGGTTGCATCGGTGCATTCTGAGGGTAGGTTTTTTGAGTGTGGAGCGAGGGAGAACAAGCTCGCGTTGAGCGCGACTGGCCCATTCTTGAGCATCGGCGCCGGCATCGACTTGCTGACACGAGTGAGTTTGCTCGAAGCGCCAAGCGAGTTGACCGCTTCCATGAAGTCGCTCACGCCGCAGTTTGTGTCGTCAGCCGCGGAATCAGCGACATTGGCAAGCGGAGTGGCTTGAGCGGGAAAAATCGCTGCGTCGGGCGCAAATCGTTTGGCAGCCAGTGCAGCGGTGATCGTCAGCAGGAACGTCGCAGCGATCGCGAGTCGTCCAACCGAGACGAAACGTTGGAGACGGGCGCCGAGCCAGCCCCGACGATGCCCGACTTCTGTGAGAATGGCGAGTGTGTTGTCCGGCGCGTCGATGGGAGCTCGAAGCGCCTCTGACGCCAATTTCATTTCTGAAAAGATTTGTGCAGCGACCGCATCCCGCTCCAGCAGAGAGTCCAACTCCATCTGCAGTTGCGATGAAAGCTCGCGATTGAAGTACGCCTCGAAGAGGTCGTCGCGAGTCATTCGGCCTGCCGGGTTGTCACCATGACTGTTGGTCAACGCCACGCCTCTTGCACTGCTGCTTTACTGATTTCACAACTGGACAGGGATCGACGAAGACGCTGCCGGCCTCGGTGGAGGTGGCTCTTGACCGTCCCTTCAGGAATATCGAGATGGTCCGCGATCAAGGCGATGCACCAACCCTGCTGATGGAAGAGCAGAATCACTTCTTTTTGGATGTCGGTCAATGATTCGAGTGCATCTTGCAGTGCGGAGCTGACATTGCCTTGCACTTCGTTGTTGATCGCTTTTTGCATGGCCACATCTTCGCCATCTGCCTGCCAGGAGCCGACGATGTCGCTGTCGTAATGTGGCTTGTGCTTCTGGTTCGCGTTGACGTAGAGCCGTTTGGCGATGGTGAAAAGCCACGTCGAGAAGCGGTAGCGAGGGTCGAATCTTTCCAAGTGAGTCAGCACTCGAACGAAGGCGTCCTGAACGATGTCCTCAGCCATATCAGGGCGACCTGACAGGCGAAGCAGGTAGGCATAGAGCGAAGCCTGATGGGCTTTGATGATCTGCCCAGCAGCTTCCCGATCGCCTCGGACTGCCTTTTCGATGAGCTTTCGTTCCGCAGCACGCGTCATATCAACCTCGCTTGCATAATGATATCAGAGTTGGGTGAAATAGTTGCAAAGAATTCGTCAATCCGGGCGCCTTTGCCCTCTCGCTATACGAAACCATCAGCAGAGCGGTTTCATTCCTTCTTCCTGACGAGAAGCTGCAGATTTCACACTGGGTCGACCCAAAGCTCTGATTCTCAGCACAAAAAGCGATCTTCACACCGCTCCTGCAGCATCCAGAGACGGCTCAGCTCCGGCTGCGACAAGCCCCCCACTCACCTTGGGCGCCACCGAAATCCATCGCGTCGGCTCGATCTGGGAGGAGACCGTCAGCCGATACGATGCGTGGCGATGCCCTTTTTCAGCGAGGTCAGGCCGATTGCACTGCCTGGACAGGTGCAGCAGCACCACTTCGCTGCGAGGCCCGATGTCCTCCGCAAGCTGGACACATTGCTGGTTGCTGAGGTGCCCTGCCCCCCCCATGATTCGCTGCTTGAGGAAGGCTGGCCGATTCGACGCCGCCTGAAGCTGCGGGCAATAGTTGGATTCAACGGCAAGCAGGTCGACACCAGCCAGATGGTCGGTCAACCTCGGAGTCGGCGTGCCGACATCGGTCGCATATCCCAGCGAGACGCCGAGATGATCCACCCTGAACGCTGACACTCCTGCTGCATCGTGCGCCATGAGTGACACCGAAACGCGAGCCTCATCGAGCAAAACCGAGTCGGCAAACGCATTGATCCGGCCCGTCTTCAGCCCCACCTTGCGAGCCTTGGCTGCGTGTTGTTCGTGAACATGCGTGACGATGTGAGAGGGCAACGCCGACACCCAGCCGCGATAAAAATGATCGCTGTCAAAGTGTGTGATCAAGGCATGATCGACCGCGTCCAGCGACAGGCCGACCTCATCGAGAAGCCTTCTCGTTCGGCGTGGCGACAGCCCCATGTCGATCAGGAAAACGCGACGGCCGCCGCCTGCCCTGAGTATCAGAAGTGAACAGTTGCCCGA
>CAYMQF010000002.1:0-1301 GCA_964392425.1 uncultured Phycisphaeraceae bacterium | reverse complement strand
AGGTCGGCGCCGATTTCCTCAGCCAAACCGTCCGCACGATTGAAGACGCCGCCGCCCACGACGACCTGGAGTCGGCCTTCCAGTGGTGAACAGACGCCGATCTCGTTGAGGCGGTCAATAAGAGATCGAATCTCAGGCAGATCGGTCGGTGACGAGGCAAAGATCAGCAAGTGGTCCGGCTTCTGCTCCTGCACTTTGGCAAGGATTTCGTCCATCGCGACGCCTCCACCGGCGAACTGCATGTTGAAGCCGGTCGCTTCGAGAAGGTCAGTCGCCATTTGGGCTGCGAGTTCGTCAGCGTCGGTCGGGCCGCACACGGCGAAGATGGATCGATCGACGGTGGCCCGCTGGTCCAGCTTGGCGGAAGTTTGATCGACGAGGACGCGGAGCAGCCGAGTCGCAAGATGATGGCTCAACGTGGTGAGTTGGTCGTTGCGGTGGAAGGTGGAGATCTGCTGGTAGGTCGGCCAGAAGAGGTCGGTGATGATCTGCTCGGGGGAGGAGCCTTGCGAGAGTGTCTCCGCGACGATCGTGCGGGATGCGGTGCGGTCGCCGCTGGTCAAGGCGTCAAACAATCTTTCAATCAAAATCTCCTGGCTCACGGTGGTAGCTCCTCGTTGAATAAAATCTGTTCCAGCGGTTGGCTGGATGTGTTTCTTGATCTTCGCCACCCATCGTGGCCCTCGACACACATTGCGTCGACCTGCGATGAATCGGGAACTGGTCGATCTCGCCGTGAATCTGTCACCCGATGAGTGGCGCAAAGTCCGGATATCAAAGTTGCCCGCCCGATAACGACGCAATCAGGTGGCAACACCCCGGTGGAGCGTGCATACACCGAAGGTCAGCGGGCAGATGGTCAAGGCGCCGAACCCCGCATCGCGCATCAACTGCGCAATACCCTGCCGATCGAGGAACGTGTCAATCGAACGTGGGAGATATCGGTAGGCGCCCGTCTTGTCACCGCTGAGCAGCGTGGCTGACCATGGCATGATCCGCCTGCTGTACACGTCATTGAAAAAAGCGATGAGTGGAGAGCGAGGCCTGCTGAACTCGAGAACCACGAGCCGACCGCCGGGCCGAAGTACGCGGGCAAACTCGCTGATCGCCTTGGCAGGGTCCGCGACGTTTCGCAGACCAAACGCGATGGACACGATGTTGATCGAGTTGTCCTCTTGCGGGAGATTCATCGCATCCCCCTCGAGATACTCAATCGGCGCCCGCCCGTAGACGCCATTCTTCGTTTTGCGTTCTGCGACAGCCAGCATTTCAGGGCAGAAATCAACGCCGATGATCTGCGA
>CAYMQF010000001.1:63576-69889 GCA_964392425.1 uncultured Phycisphaeraceae bacterium | reverse complement strand
GTGATGGGTTTGTCAATGCTTCCGACCTTGCGACCTTGATTGTGCAGTGGGGCACCGCTGGCAGCACGGATCTCAACTGCGACGGCGTCATCAACGCTGCCGACTTGGCGCTTCTCCTTGCCAACTGGGGAGGGTGACTGGAACAAACGGAGCTCTAAGCGCCATGGAATTTGATCTTCACAGAGACGCACGGATTGAAATCCGTGGGCTTTGGAGTGGTCGTTATTGCGGAGCGTTCGCAGCGGGCAGGATGATTGAAAAGTCGCTGCCTCGGCCCAGTTCGCTGTGCAGTTCGATTCGCCCGCCATGCTCGAGGATGATTCGGCGTGTGATTGCGAGCCCGAGGCCGGCGCCTCCCGATCGCTGGGAAAAGTAGGGGTTGAAAATCTGCCTGGCTACGTCGTCTGCAATACCTGGCCCGGTGTCGATGACGTGGAGCACCGCGGTCGGTTCGTCGGGGCCCGCGCGATTTTCGGTGCGGAGGATCAGCTCAGGGCGGGCGGAATCTGAATCAGCCGCGGTCTTCTCGCTGGCGCTCATCACCTGCACGGCGTTGAGCATCAGGTTCAGCACCGCCTGCTTGAGATGCTGCGGATCTGCATTGGCCCAGACGGGCTGTTCCGACTGAACCAGTCGCAGGCAGATGCCGTTGCTGGACGCCTGAGGTTCGTAAAAATCAGCGAGCTCTTCCGCCAGCGCGTTGAGGTCGACGGGTCGCGGTTCGATGTGGATCGCCCCAGCGAACTTCAGGAAATCTTCGAGGATGTCGCGCAGCCGATCCACCTCCCGGCGGAGGGCGTCGATCCGGCGGGTGAGCCTGCTCAGTGCGGGGTCATCGGTGTCGAGTTGGGAGATTCCCTCCGCGATGAGTTGGGCGTTGAGGCCGATGGTGGAGAGCGGGTTTTTTATTTCGTGTGCGAGGCCGCCCGTCATGGAGCCAAGCTGGGCCATTCGCTCGGCGTCCTGCTGATGGCGTTCAGCTTGCCGGGCCCGTTCATTGGATCGGCGCATCACCGCAGCGATGATCGGGGCGCCGACCAACAGCACCAAGACTGCACCGATGATGACGCCGATCAACATAGGTCAACACATGCTCTGCTTGGAGAGTGCGGCGATTCGGCGGCGCGCATTCACTGCCTGGGAGTTCGCGCGTAGCCTGTTTTGGGCCTGACGGTGACTTCCGGGGCGTCGAGCGGGATGGCCTTCGTCGCCTGCCAGCCCTTGTCGCCGAACTCCGCGCTGTAGGTGACCCCTGAGCCATCCTTCAGGACGCGGTACCCGTCGCCTTCGATTTTGGAATAATGGACGAAGATATCCTGGCCTTCCGGGCCAATGATGAATCCGTACCCCTTTCGAGGATCGAACCACTTGACCACGCCTTCAACATCTTCAATACGCTTGTCAGCTTCACTGCTCATATATTGTGCCCCGGTTCGCTTGCATCCACTGCGATTCCGACCGGCTCCGCATTACGCCCCGTAAACGCGGAATCAACATGCGCGATCACTCCATCGCGTCACATCTGTCGCATTTCCATACGCCGAACATAGCCCGGCGTTTCAACACTCGAAAAGAGCGTATGAACCTATAATAGCCCATCTACACCCAAAAAACAGCGGCTGGAGAGAGTCCAACCGCTGTAAGGGTATCAAAATGTAAAGATCACGTCAATCAAAAAATGACGTATTGGTCTTTTCAGAAGTTACGCAGAATTCGCGGTCTCTTTCTCTTTGGAACCCTGCTCAGCGAGAACAGCCTTTCGGCTCAGCTTGATCCGGCCCTGATCGTCGACATTGATGACCTTGACCGAAATCTCGTCGCCAACCTTGACCACGTCGGAAACAGACTTGACGTACCCCTCGGCGAGTTCAGAGATGTGGCACATGCCATCCGTGCCGGGCGCCAGCTCGATGAAAGCTCCAAAGTCCTTCACTGAAACGACTTTACCGTTGAAGATCGTGCCGACCTTGACCTCAGCTCCCAGCGCTTCGACCTCGCCGACAGCGCCTTCCAGAGATGGGCCATCCGCACCGGCGATCGTCACGGAGCCATCCTCCTGAACGTCGATGGTGACGCCCCATCGCTCCTGAATCGAACGGATGGTCTTGCCACCGGGGCCGATGAGCTTGCCGATCTTCTCAGGGTCGATCTTGATCGTCTCCAGGCGTGGAGCGAACGGGCTGATTTTCTCTCGCGGCGCCGCGATGACCGCTTCCATCTGATCGAGAATCTTCATTCGTGCTTCGCGGGCGATGCCGAAGATCACGCCGATTTCGTCCATGAGCAGGCCGCGAGCCTTGAGGTCAAGCTGCACGCCGGTGATTCCGTCCCGGCTGCCTGAGACTTTGAAGTCCATATCGCCGAAGAAATCTTCTTCGCCGATGATGTCGGTGATGTATTTGATGTTGCCGCCCTCCGAATCGGACATTCGCCCGACGGAGATGCCGGCGATGGTCGCCTTGATCGGCACGCCCGCATCCATCAGAGCGAGGCATCCGCCGCAAACCGACGCCATCGAAGATGAGCCGTTGGACTCGGTGATGTCGCTGACCAGACGGACGGTGTAGGGGAAGTCCTCGACATCGGGAAGCACGCCGAGCAGGGATCGCTCAGCCAAGGCGCCGTGCCCGATCTCTCGCCGACCGGGGCCCATGATCCGCCGAGCTTCGCCCACGCAGAACGGGGGAAAGTTGTAATGAAGCATGAACTTCTTGGCGTACTCGGGAACGAGCCCGTCGACGATCTGCTCATCGCGGCCGGTGCCCAAGGTGCAGGTGACGAGCGATTGTGTTTCGCCTCGCTGGAAGAAGGCTGAGCCGTGCGTGCGCTCGAAGATTCCTGTCTCCATCTCGAGGGCGCGGATCTCGTCAAACGCTCGGCCGTCGGCGCGAATGCCTTTTTCGACCAAGAGTCGGCGTGAAGTCTTCTTCTCAAGATTGCGGAAGGCATCCTTAGCCATGGATCGGCGCTTGGTGGAATCGCGCCACGTTGCGACGCCTTCGTCCATCTTCTCAGGGAAATGCTCGTCGAGCAGTGCGGCGCGCATCTCGTCGATGCGGGTGCTGCGGTCTTCCTTGCCGGGGATTTGGCGGGCTTCCATCATCGCGTCGCCACATTGCTTGTTGACGAAGTCGGTGATTTCGGGGGTGGGGCCCATCAGATCGCCGGGGACTTTTTCCTGACCAGCCTTTTCCTGGAGCTCGCCGATGAGTTCGAGGATCTCTTTGATCTGGCCGAAGCCAAACTCGATCGCGTCGGTCATCACGTCTTCGGGCAGTTCAGCTGAGCCGACCTCGATCATGTTGATGCCATCGGAATGGCCGGAGAGCACGAGGTCAAAATCGGAGTACGAAAGCTGCGTGACGGTCGGGTTGATGACAAACTGAGGTCCGTCGTCGGTGAAGATGCGTCCAACGCGAACGGTCGCAATCGGCCCATCAAAGGGAGCGTTGGAGATCGCAAGAGCAGCCGACGCTGCGGTTCCTGCGATGACATCGGTGTCGTTCTCGCCGTCGTGGCTCATGACCCAGCACTGGATCTGAACTTCATCGACAAAACCGTCGGGGAAGAGAGGCCTGATCGGGCGATCGATCATCCGCATCGTCAGGATTTCTTTTTCGTTAGGCGGTCCCTCGCGTTTGCGAAAGCCACCCGGGAACTTGCCGCCGGCGCTGGTGCGCTCGCGGTAGTCGACCTGCATTGGGAAGAAGTCGAGCCCTTCGCGGGGTTTGGCTCGAACGACGGTCGCGAGCACGGTGGCTCCGCCGTAGGTGGCGATGACCGCGCTGGATGCGAGCCTTGCCACTTTTCCTGTTTCGAGGGTCAAGGTTCGACCACCGATTTCACGTTCTACACGAACGTATGCCATGATTATTTCCTTTCCTGCGTTGCAGGATCGTCCCTCGAACACTCCCGGACGGCATGCGGGGCGAGAGACGATGCGATTGAGGCCGATGCGGAGTCATCGCCAGAGGCAGGAGGCTTGACGCATTCGCCGATGATGTGTGTTCACCGCAAATGCGCCGGGCCTGCTGCCGCCACGCGACTCAACCCGACCGAGGTTCGCCGTCTGAATATTTTATATCGCACTGCGCCGGAGCAAGGCTCCGACGTCTCTTCGTACTTGTTTTATTTACGGAGGCCGAGCTTCTTGATGAGCGCCCGGTAGCGTTCGTGATCTTTCCGAGCGAGGTACTGGAGCAGGCGGGTGCGTTTGCCCACCATCATCACCAAGCCTCGACGACTCGAGAAATCGTGCTTGTGATCCTTCATGTGCTCAGCGATCTGCTTGATCTTTTCGGTCAGGAGCGCGACCTGCACCTCGGGGGAGCCGGTGTCGGTGTCGGTTCGGCGGTTATCACCGATGATCTGTGTTCGTTCTTCAAGCGCCAGAGCCATGTGGGAAAGCCTCATCAATCTCAAGGAAATGGGACCGCACCAGCAGCCCTGCATTATTTCGACAAGCAACAAGAGTAGGGCCGATCGGCCTTCCAATCAAGCGGGAGGCAGCCGGAACTCAAGCCAAAAAGCCCGTTGATTCGAATCCGTGGTCTTTGAGGGCCTCCATGGCTCACACAACCATCCCCCTCGATCGATTGATACTCTGGCGTCATGGAGATTTCCCGCCGAGTCTTGTCGCTTCCCGCCTCTTCGACGCTCGCCATCAACAGCCTGGCAAAGCGGATGCGGGCGGAGGGCGTCGATGTCCTCTCCTTTGCTGCGGGTGAACCCGATTTCGACACACCTGTCGCGATCCGAACCGCTGCTCAAGAGGCGCTCGACGCTGGGCTGACGCGGTACGTCGCCAGTGCGGGCGACCCCGACGCTCGCGCGGTCATCGCAAAAAAGCTCACGCGCGAGAACAACATCCCCAACGTCACCGCGGACCACATCGTCATCACCACGGGAGGCAAGCACGCCCTCTACCTCCTCTTCCAAGCTCTCTTTGATAAACCATTGCATGACCAGCCGCCCGTCGATGTGCTCCTGCCCACGCCCGCGTGGGTGAGCTACGCCCCGCAGATTCGCCTGGCCGGCGCCCACGTCGTCGAACTACCCACCACGCCCGACACCGACTTCAAGCTCACCCCCGAACAACTCGAAGAGGCGATCACGCCCAACACCCGAGCCTTCCTCTTCAACTCCCCCTCCAACCCCTGTGGCACGACATACACACCAACCGAAGTCGCCGACCTCGCCCGCGCCATCGCCCGCGCCGCGGACAGACACGCGCCCAACCTCGTTGTCATCACCGACGAGATTTACGAAAAGCTTCTCTACGACGGCATGACGCACCGATCGCTCGGCTCGTGCCCCGAGATCGCCGACCGAACCATCACCGTCAACGGCCTGTCCAAGGCGTACGCCATGACCGGCTGGCGCATCGGATACCTCGCAGGGTCCGGCGAATTTGGAAAAAAACTCGCCGCTGCCGTCGCCAAGTTGCAAAGCCAAACCACAACGTGCATCCCCGCTTTCTTATATCCAGCGATCTGCACCGCGCTGACCGAATGTGCTGACGAAGTCGAGCAGATGCGATTGGCTTTTGAACGCCGAGCCCATCTTGTCTACACCCGGGTGCAGGCTATCCCCAGCTTTGTTTGCGCCAAACCAACGGGAGCCTTCTACATCTTTCCCGATGTCTCCGCGCACTTCGGAAAGACCAGCGCGGGCGGCAAACGCATCGACGCCGCAGCTGATTTCGCGCAGGCACTGCTCGAAGAACATCACGTCGCCATCGTCCCCGGCGAAGATTTCCTCGGCTGCGGCAGAGATTGCATCCGGTTCAGCTTTGCCTGCTCCGAAGAACAAATCTCACAAGGCATGGACCGCCTCGAAGCCTTTGTGCAAGGACTGCGATAATCGCAAAGTGATTAGAGCGAATTGGCAGGCTTCTCCTCAGCGCGGGCGATTTCTTTGTCGGTGACGGGCTGAGTGAGAATGGTTCGGTCGCCGATGCGCGCGATGCCCGTCCGCCGACCCATCTTGGCGAGCAGGTCGAGCAACTCATCGTCGCTGATGCTGACCGACGAAACATCCACGGTGGTGCTCACGCGTGTGATAGTGACGAGCGTTGGCTGTGAGTCTGGCATATCAATCGGCCCGGTGTTTGGAATCGTCGACTTGGGGTCAACGTGCGCGATCGGCGGTTTCGGCGGCGCAGACCGCAGCGCTGATGTCGCAAGAACAACGCCCCACACACTCAACGCAACAAGAAACACACCCGCGATCGACTGTGCCGCTCGCCGGCGCCCCTTGCGATGCGCGTGATGCTCGAGCGCCCGTTGGCACAGCTCCGTGCGCATCACGTCAC
>CAYMQF010000001.1:51445-63476 GCA_964392425.1 uncultured Phycisphaeraceae bacterium | reverse complement strand
CGATGCGCGTGATGCTCGAGCGCCCGTTGGCACAGCTCCGTGCGCATCACGTCACGCCGAAGTTGACCATCGGGAGAGAGCTTGTTGTCGCGCGTGTCGCCCGTCATAGCTCCTGCTCCTCAAGGCGTTGTTGCAACTGCGCCAGCACTCGGCGGAGCCGCCCGTCCGCCGCCCCAGCGCCAACGCCGAGCCTGCGCCCGATCGCTTCGAGCGTCATGCCCGCGCGAAACCGCATGGAAAGAAGGTCAAACGAGCCTACATCCAGTGCAGCGATCTCCTCGCGCAACGCCTCGACATTGGCGGACATGCCGACCAAATTCTGCACTGACTCGATCGAGTTTCGGTGATTCACACTCTCCATCTCGCGGGCTCGTCGGCGTCGGTCCGCGCGAAGTCGATCGTACGAAGCATTGAGCGCGACCCGCGTCAGCCAGGCGTCAAGGTCGGCCTCGGTCCGCATCGGCTTGATGTGGCGGATCACGCGCATCATCGTCTCCTGCACAATGTCCATCGCAGCAGATTCATCGACGCCGGTCTTTCGCACGATGAGCCGATGAACGAAATCAAACTTCGAGTCGTACAGCCTGCTGAACGCATCGACGAGCGCGTCAGCATCGGACGAGCCCGACGCGATCGCAGACGTGATCTCGAAGACACTTTGCAAGGATCATTCTCGGGGGAAACGGCGGACATCATGACACAACAGCCTTCAATCGTATTATTGCGAAGCAGACTCAGAGTCGGCGCCTTGCAAACGTTTGAGGCGTTTGGTGAGCCGTTCGACCTTGTCCTGAGCGATCTGCAACTTCCCAATGATATGTACTATGTCAAGCTCCCAGTTAGTGACCGCCTGTTCGGCACCCACAATCTGATCATCTGTCAGGTCCGGCCGGCGTTTTTCCAAGTTCTGTCGTGAACGTTTCAACGATTCCGACGATATTTCGAGTCTCTTCTCCGCGATACGCCTCTCCACCTGCGCCTTGACGAGTTCGCCTTGAAGATCGTCGATCTGCTCTGCCGTCCACTCCCCTTTCCCGGATCGTTTTCTGACATCCTCGGCCATCGCTGACACGGTCTGGTCGACAAGCTCCAGTTGTTCCTTCGTGCCTCGCACGATCAACAGCGAGGTCGGCTCATGAAGGCGAATCTGGGACGGCTTGTCGATCGTCTTGAGCGCCACGCGCACAGCTCCTAGCACGTCGTCCATCTTCATGCCCGCATCAACCAGATCGCGCAGACTCCAGACGTTGGACCGACCCCCTTTGATTTGTTGATCTGATGATTTTTCTCCCTTCCCTTTGGCGGATGCCTCGATCATTATGGTCACACCGAGGCGATATGCCCTCTCGATCCGCCCAGCGATTTTCACGGGAGTGTTCCAAATGATAACTGTGTCACCGGCGGTGTTGAGAGTGTCTCCATTTACCAGCTTGACAGCGGCGCCGAGTGTCACACCGTTAAGTTTCATCGCTGGGATGCGCGCTGTTTTCGATTCATCGGAGAGCTTGACGTTGGAGCCGGGGTGCGCTTTACGGATCGCATCGAGGTACTGTTCGAGCGTTCCGCCGGGGAAGTCGAGATCAAAGTACAAATCCTGATTCAGAGCGGCGCCCGCGGGGTTCTCCTGCGCGATGGCGGAAGGCGTAGCGATCAGTGACATAGCGACGACACCGAACATTACGACCAGCGCCTTGAGCGCAACATGCTTTGACATGGTTGTATCTCCTGAAATAGATGAGCCTACAGCGGACGGCGCCCGCCTACTCTGTCTACAACGTCACCGACCGTCGGTTTTCGCGCCGATCAAAAAAATATTGAGGAAGGACGCGATCACTGCCCCAATCGCCCAGCTCCAACGTGTCTCAGCAGAGTTTTTGCGAGTCAGCTTTTGAGCAGGCGTTCGAGGAAGTGGATGTCCACGCCGCCCTTTTGGAACGATGCGTTGCGCATGAGCTTGATCTGCAACGGCGTCGTCGTGCGAATCGGCTCGATCTTGAGTTCGTTCAGCGCCCGGTCCATCCGCGCAATGCACGAAGCGCGATCATCATCGTGAACGATCAGCTTGCCGATCATCGAGTCATAATCAGGCGGGACTCGGCTGCCCGCAACGCAGTGCGTGTCCATGCGCACGCCCGGTCCGCCCGGCGGATCGAAACGGACGATGTTGCCGGGGCACGGCGCGAAGTTGCGATCGGGATCCTCCGCGTTGATTCGGCATTCCATCGCGTGTCCACGCCGTTTGATGTCGCGCTGCTTGAAGGGCAACGGCTCGCCCGCTGCAATACGAATCATCGTCTTGACGATATCAATCCCGGTGACCATCTCTGTGACAGGATGCTCGACCTGCAGGCGTGTGTTCACTTCGAGCATGTAAAAATTTTGCTTTTCATCGACGAGGAACTCCACCGTCGCAGCGCCAGCGTACTTCGCTTTGCGCAACAACCCGGCGGCGCGCTTGCACACTTCGTCCTTGCGGCGTTGGTCGATGCCAGGCGCCGGGGACTCTTCGATGAGCTTCTGATGGCGTCGCTGGATCGAGCAATCGCGCTCAAAGAGATGGACGGCTGACCCAAACTTATCGCCGATGACCTGTACTTCGACATGCCTTGCCGATTCGAGGAACTTTTCGAGATAGACGGACCCATTGCCAAAGGCAGCCTCCGCTTCGCGCGACGCTCGTTCGACTCCCGTGATGAGTTCATCTTTGTTGCGGGCGATGCGCATGCCGCGCCCCCCACCGCCGAACGTTGCCTTGACGATGACGGGATAGCCTATTTTTTGAGCTTCTTCGATGGCCTCTTCGGGGCTGTTGATGGCGCCGTCTGAGCCGGGGAAGACGGGGACTTTCGCTTCGCGCGCGAGCGCTTTGGCGCGAATCTTGTCTCCAAGCTGTTGCATGGCGTCGGGCGATGGGCCGATGAACTCAACGCCGCAGTCCGCGCAGACGCTTGCGAAGTGAGCGTTTTCCGCGAGGAAGCCGTAGCCGGGATGGATCGCGTCGGCGCTCGCTTGCTCCGCTGCTGAGATGATCCGCGAGATGTCGAGATAGCTCTGCGCCGCGGGTCCCGGCCCGATGCAGATCGAACGGTCGGCAAGATCGAGGTACGGCGCCCCGGCGTCCGCTTGCGAGTACACACAGACCGACTCGACGCCCAGCTCTTTGCAGGCACGAATGATCCGGAGAGCGATCTCGCCTCGGTTTGCGATAAGGATTCGGTTGAACATTGTCTCTTGTGCGCCCCGTTTGGCTCAGTTGGGCCGAACCAAGTACAGCTTTTGGCCAAACTCGACAGGCTCACCGTTGTCAACGAGGACGCGTTCGACGACGCCGCTCATTTCCGCCTGCACTTCGTTGAAGACTTTCATCGCCTCGATCAGGCACACGACGGTGTCGGGCCCGATGGGTGAGCCGACTTTGACGAACACGTCCGTATCGGGGTTGGGCTTGGTGTAGAACGTGCCGACCATGGGGGATTCGATGGCAACGAGCCCAGCGTCCGCATCCGCCTCGACAATCGCCGGGACCGTCGCTGCGGGAACTGGCGGCGGTTGCGCTTGCAGCATGGGCGCCGCAGTCGCAACAGCGGGCGGAGCATTGAGCTGCCGCTTGAGCGCCACGGTCTGGTCTTTGTCCTGAATATTCAGCTCAGACAGGTCGTTGTCGACCATGAGTTGGATGAGCTGCGCTAGTCGTTTTTGATCAATCATCGCGTCGACCATTCTAACGATTTTGGAAGTGAACAAAGATTTCGCCGACCTCGCTCGGTGACGAGCACGTCATCCTCGATCCGCACGCCTCCTATGCCGGGCA
Organism: uncultured Phycisphaeraceae bacterium; assembly: GCA_964392425.1. Taxonomy (GTDB): domain Bacteria; phylum Planctomycetota; class Phycisphaerae; order Phycisphaerales; family UBA1924; genus CAYMQF01. Next base: position 59,665 of record CAYMQF010000001.1, on the reverse strand, counting down.
GATAGATGCCTGGTTCGACGGTGATGACCATGCCAGGGGCGAGCACGATCTCCGATTGTTTGTTCACTCCCGGCGCTTCGTGGATGTCCAGCCCGATCCCGTGGCCCAGCCCATGGCCGAACGCATCGCCATACCCAGCTTTGGTGATGATCTCGCGGGCGACGGCGTCGATGACTGCGCAACTTTTGCCCGGTTCGATCGCGTCGATCGCCGCCTGCTGAGCTTCGAGAACGATCTCGTACACCTCGGCGAGCTTCTTGGGCCATCGGCCAAACGCGATGGTGCGGGTCATGTCCGAGCAATATCCGCCGACGCGGGCGCCCCAGTCGATGAGCAGCGGTTGGTTGGCCTTCGTCCGCATCCGGCCCGGCGTGTAGTGAGGCAGCGACCCATTGGTCTGGGCAGCGACGATGGACTCAAAGCTCACGCTTGCTGCGCCAAACTTTTTCATATGACATTCAAGCTCAGCACAGATGTCCTGCTCGCTCTGCCCCGGCGCGACGGTTTCGAGCGTCGCGAGCAATGCCTTTTCCTGAATGCGCACGGCTTTGCGGATGATGGCGACTTCGCTGGCGTCTTTGATAATGCGCAGCTTGGTGAGCACGCCCGTGGTGTTGCGCAGGCGACGTGAGCCGACGAGCCGAGCCAATCGCTGGCGCAGGGAGATCGTCATGTGCTCCGCCTGCACCGCGACATGGTTGAAGCGGTCCAGAAGATCGACGGCGGCACGGTCGATCGGGCCGGTGCGGATGACGACGCGGGCGCCTTCAACGTCAGCCAGTTCTTCCTGAAAACGAAAATCGCTGAGGATCACCGTCGATCGGCCTGACACGACGAGCCAACTGTCTTCACCGTGGAAGCCGGTGAGGTAGCGGATGTCGGGGGGATTGATGACGAGGATGGCGTCGACCTCGTGGGAGCCCAGCGCAGCACGCAGCTTTTTGATCCGGGCGCGAAATGGCGGGGCATTCTTGGTGGGCATCGGGCCGGGGAGTATATCGAACGCGGGCACACCGGCTCAGCGTCACTCCATCTCGCGCATCGACACGGGAGGAGCGAGAATCTCCGATGCGATGATCGCCCGGCGCCAATCGTCGAGCGTCCTCGGCGCCAACGATCCGCCGTCCCGTTCTCCATGCAAGTTCGAGGTGGTCGTCGGCCGAATCTCACGCTGCTCCAGTAAGGCTCGCTGGCTGATGCGGGATTGTTTGGGCGCGGCGATGCGGGACAGTTTGGGAGCGGCGATGCGGGATTGTTTGGGAGCGGAGATGCGCGATTTTTTCGGTTTACTGATCCGTAAATCGCCCGCTGACGAACTCTGCGCAGCTTGGGCTTGCGCTTTGGCCTGCTGTTTTTGCTGTTGCTGTTGAAGATGGCGTTGACGATTGAGGCGGATCTGCTTGGCGCGGGCCGCCCGTTGGGCTGCGACGGCGGCTTGCCGGGAGGTCTGAGGCGTGGGAAGCGATCGCTGTTGAGGAACAGGCCGAGAAGATGTGGTGGGAAAACTGGAAGCCTGCGCTGAGGCGCTGGGGGCCGGTCGGGGCGTCGTGCGCGGCGGTGCTGGAGTCGAGGCTGTCTGCGACTGGCCGAGAGCTCGCTGACGATCGCGGAGCGCCTTGAGCTGCGCCTCGCGACGAGCCTGAAGATCATGCTGGGTGATGGTTGGGGCGGACCTGCTCACGGTGGATGCGCCGGCGCTACCCCCTTGCCCCGTCCGAAGGTTGTCGACGCGTCGTTTTTCGCGACCCTGTTTGGCGCGGGTCAGCTCAGCCTGCTCACGGAGCTTGCCGAAGATCCACTGCACCACGGTGGCGCCGATGATGATCCAGAATACCCAACCGTTTTGGAACATGGCGACATTCTACACGCTCGGGGAAAGTGTGGGCGATGCCCGCTCGGGAGCGACGGCCAGCAGCGCGACCCGACCCCCCTGCTCGATCAACTCGAAGGGCACCTCGTAGATTTCTTCCAGTGTATTGGGCGTGAGGATTTCACCCGCCTTCCCCGCTGCAGCGACGCGCCCGGCAATCGTCAGGAGCACCACTTGGTCCGCCCACCGCAGCGCTGATGACAAGTCGTGGAGCACGACGCCCACCGCAACGCCTTGCCCTGCGAGAGAGCGGAGCAACTGCATGGTCAGCGCGACGTAGCGTGGATCCATCGCAGAGGTCGGCTCGTCAGCGAGAAATACTTTCCCATTGAGATGACCACACTGCACTTGATCGACAGGTGGGATGGGCGTCTCGCCCGTCGCGGCGACACCCCCCAACTGCGCCAACGCCCGTGCGATGGCTACCCGCTGCTGCTGACCGATCGACAGTTCCAGCGCCGGCCTATTGCAATGCTCTTCAAGTTCAAGCGATCGCATCGCGCAGAGCACCGCGTCATCATCGCGCGACAGTGCGTACCGCCCCATCGCGACCACCTGCTCAACCGAATACGGCCCGGCAATGGTCGGCCTTTGCGAAACATACACAAGCCTTGCAGCACGATCTTTCGCAGACAGAGCCGCGATCGAATCGCCATCCAGCAAAGCTTGCCCGGACCATGGCGATGCGACGCCAGCCAACAGCCTGAGAAGTGTGGACTTGCCCGAGCCGTTGGGCCCGACGATCGCCGTCACCGACCCGGGCTCGATCGTCAGCGATACTTCGTTCAATACCGGCGCTCGGCGTCGATAGCCAAACGTGATGTTTTCAGCGCGGAGAGTCATGCTCGAATCCACCGTGATCGAAGCAGCCAAAGAAACGCGGGGCCGCCCAAAAGAGCGGTCAGCACACCAATAGGCATCCGCCCGGCGCCCAGATCAATCACGCGGATCATCGCGTCTGCAGCGACAATCAACGACGCGCCGAGAAGCGCAGAGCCGATCATCACCCACCGATTGGTCGGCCCCATGAGCAAGCGAACCGCATGGGGACAGATCAATCCAACAAAGCCGATGGGCCCAGCGAGAATCACACTGCCTGCGGTGAGTGCGCCACTGAGCGCCAGGAGAATGAGTCGAAGTCGATGGATGCGCACGCCGACGCTTTGCGCTTCGTCATCGCCGAGTGCTGCAGCGTCCATCGCGGGGCCGAGCCAGGCGCCCGCTGACACCGCTGCGAAAGTGAAGATCAGCACTGTCCAGACGAGCGACGTGGGCGCATCATCACGGATGGACCCGAGGAGCCAGCGTGTTGTGGAGACAAGGCCGCGATCGGGCATGAGATGTTGGAGAAGAACGATCCCGGCGCCGAAGATCAGGCTCACCACCACGCCGACAAGAATGAGCGAGATCGGCTCGATGAGTCCCCGCCGTTGTGCGAGCAGGTAGACCATCGCAAGGGCGCCGATGGAGCCGAGCACTGCTGCTGCGGCGGTCGCGCTGATCGCGCCCAACGCTGCTGCTGAAGTGAAACCGAGAAAGCTGGCGAGCGTGACGCCGAACCCGGCGCCGCTGGTGAGCCCGAGGATGGCTGGCGCCGCAAGTGGATTGCGCAGAAGGGATTGGAGCATGACGCCGCTGGCTGAAAGCGCGGAGCCGACGGTGATTGCGATGAGGATGCGATCCCATCGCAGCGCCCATTCGACGCTGTCGCGAGGCGGGTCGAAACCCTCCGGCCCAACGACCAATCGCAGTGCGATAGCTGCTGCGAGAATCGCAGTGAGGAGCGCCAACATGATGGCCGCTTTTCGCGTCATAGATCAGCAGCGTACCGGGAGGCGGTCGGTTGATCGCGGCGTTTGAGGAAACCGACAGAAAATCGTGATCCACTGCCAAGTCGCCGACCGTTCACGCCGATGCAGACCCCCGTGGTGGTGAGTGAGCCTGCCCGCAAGTCGCAAGGCTCTGGATGACCCCTGATGACCGTCCAGATATGGCTCTTCAGGATCAACCGGCCCCGTCCGTAGGCGACGGCCATTCACCATGTGTGCACGCAGTCACACGGCGCCACACTCAACTGGCAATAGAAATGGAGATCGAACAGATGAATCCCTTTATGACGCCCTTCAGCGCCCCGTTCAACACGCCGTTCAACAACTTCGGCTTCGGCGGCTTTGGGTCCAACCCGAACTTCGGCGGCTTCAACAACTTCAATGGTTTCAACGGCTTCAATACGCCGTTCAACTCGAACACACCGAACTTCAATGGCTTCAGCAACTTGAACAGTTTCAACGGCCTCAATGGCTTCAACAACCAGAACAACTTCAATGGGTTCAATACGCCATTCAACTCGAACTTCCAGAACTTCAACGGCTTCAACCCGATGAACTCGTTCGGCGCCAACCCGTTCAACTCCTTCGGATTCAACCCGTGGAGCAATCCGATGAACGCGATGAACTTCAACCCGTGGGCGATGGCTGGCTGGGGAATGCCCTTCGCCAACGGTCAAAACGAAAACATGAATGAGAACAACGGCATGCCTTCGAACATGCCGCAGATGCCTTTCGGGTTCGTCCCCGGCTTCCCCTTCGGCTTTGGCCCCTTCGCCAACCCGACCGCACAGAACACCTGCAAGGCTGCGTGAACCGCTGGTGGTGAGAGACGGGCTCGCCATGATCGCGAGCGACAGCGAGGAGATTGAAAACGACGGCGGCCCGGCACTCCGGACCGCCGTTGTTGTTTTTGCCAAACGGTGACACACGATTCGATGCGCTGCACACTGCTTCTTGCGCATCGACCGTTCTTATTTCTGCGCCGGCTCCTTGCTCACCATCGAGTCGAGCATGGTTCCGATCAGCGCGGTGGTTTGCGCATCGCTGGCGCCTGCCTGTCCGCCGGTCACCATGACGCGGGGTGTGATGGCGATGCCACGCTCGCCGATGATTTTCATCAGCTCAATAAGTGCGGCGTTGCCCTGCCCGATCTGCAAAGCGATCACGCGGAACGCCTCTGCCTGGGCCTCCGCTTCGATGCGGATGGACTCCGCCTCAGCCTGGGCGGCGATGATGCGCTCCTGCTTTTGCTGCTCAGCGATTTGCACCTGATATTGCGCGGTCGCCAGGCGTTTTTCCTCCTGCGCTTCTTGCTGAGTGCGTGTGAGTGCTTTTTGCTGTTCTGCGGCTCGCTGTTGCTCTTGGAACGTCACTTGCTCCTGCAGGGCGATTTCGCGATCGGTCTGCGTTTTGAGCAGTGAGCCGAGCGTGAGTTCGTCGCCGACATCGCCGATGCGGACGGCGCTGACGGTCACGCCGTAGGGCTTCAACTCCTCAGCCAGCGCTATTTCCGACTGGGACTCTTGGAGCGATCGCTGCCGAACATAATCAAGGGCTTTGACGCCTTCGGCGTTGTTGCGAAACGTCGCGCGGACGGCGGAGTTGATTCGCTCCTGAAGTGCGGCGCCGTCATCACCAAACTGATCGACCACAATCGGCGCGTCGGCCCGTTCGATGATGTATTCGACGCGGACGTCCACGGGGAACGTGAATCCATCCGATGATCGCACGGTGATCTCTCGCTCTTCACCCTCACCGCGCGCCTTGATGTATCGCACGGTTTTTTTCTGTGTCGAGATCATGATAAACTCGTACGCCTTCGTGTTGAGGTAGTACTTCGCCGGGGGCAGTGGTGTGCGCCAGATGCCCCGCTCGCTTCGAGCGACCAATGGTGTCACCTCTCCAGGCGAGATCTTTGGCGCCAGACCGACGTTGGATTTGATCACCCCAACGGTCGCCGGCGCGACGTTGGTCACGGGCGCTTTTTCAACTTGAAACAACTTGGTGTTGAGACGATGTTTGCCGGGCGTCAGCACCGTGGTTTGCGGCCCTTTGTACCCGCCGCCATCCGTAAGAAAATACTTCGCATTGAGCATATTCTTGATTTCACTGTCGGCCCATTCCGGCGCGTAGACACTCCCCGCGGGAAGAGGCTGGCCGTCGCGGGCGGTCAAGATGCCGATTTCGTCCTGCCCGATCTCGATGATCCGTTCGACCTGCACGTCGTAGATCACCGGCCAGAGCCATGAATGCCAACCCGGCGGGAGGACTGCCGCTTGCGGTCCTTTTTCCCCAGCGGTGGCGATGATCTGCCCCGGCGGCAAACTCGGACCGACATTCTTGATCACGATGCCGACCTGGTTTTCACCGACATATCGGAACGAACTGGCGAAGACCGCGGCGAACAACACCCCCAGTGCTGCAAGCACGATGAAGGGCCGGGTCGACTTTGGCGCCCGAGGGACACTCGAAAGTATCGTCCCCGCGATCACCAAACCGCCAACTATGACTGCAACTGTCCACATGAGACACCTCTTTCTATAAATGAAATGCGCAGGCGGCTGTAAAAGACCGACACGAACATCGAGCCACCCGATTCATTATTCGCTTCTGATTGACTGAGATTTCGTCTGACCCCGTTGCAAGTCCGCCCCGCCTATTCCCGAGACACGTCAACGCGTGCGACGACTCCTGAACAGAACAGTGTACGCGAAACCCACCGGCGGCTATCCCCAGTTGCTGAGCAGTGTCGCCAGATCGGAACTGTTGACGACGCCGTCGCCATTCAGATCGCCGGAGACACCAGCCAGACCCCATTGGGAGAGGAGCGTCGCAAGGTCGGCACTGTTGACGAAGCCATCGCCGTTGAGATCGCCGGGTGTGGCCAGACAGGGAAGCCACTCTTTGAAGGATTGTGCCGGGAAACCTGCCGGGGTGGTCGCCAGTGCGCCGACCCGCCAGCCATCGGTGACTGGTTCGATCGCGCGGACCTGGGAACTGGCGCCTGCGCCCAGCGCGCTCCATGCAAGTCCATCGAAGAAAGCGATGTTGCTAGCGGAAGTTGAACCAATCATGGAGAACAAACCGCCTGCGAGCAGAAGTTGACCCGATGGCGCATTGACTACTTGCAGAGCGGTGATGGTTCCGTTGGCGCCTGTGGTAAACGCTGACCACGCCACGCCGTCCCATCGCGCCAGCCGCGACATTGATGTTGCGCCGGATGCGGTGAAGTCGCCTGCTGCGATGAGTTCGCCGTTGTAGACAGCCAGTGCGTTGACGACGCCGTTGAGCCCGCTGCCTAGCGCCGACCACGACGATCCATCCCAACGAACGATATTGGGTGACGGCGTTCCCCCGGCTCCAAGGAATGAGCCGCCTACATAGAGAGCTGAGCCCGAGCCATCATCGTGAACCGCGAGCGCCGTCGCTGCGCGGGCGCCTCCCTGCAAGCCGGTTCCCATCGCGCTCCATTGTCCGCCGCTCCACCGGGCTATGCCTCGCGCGGTTGCTCCACCCGCCGCGGTGAACAAGCCGCCAGCGATCAGGTCCGGGCCTGCCCCCGCATCAAAAGTCGTCAGTGCGAGCGCATCGTTGTCGAGCCCACTGCCCAATGCAGTCCAGACAGCACCATCCCAGCTCGCAATGTGATTGGCTGAGACAGCGCCAGCGATTATGAACCGCCCCGCAGCGAAGAGAGAACCCTGATGCAGATGGAGCGCGAATGTTGCTTCGTTGAGCCCGACGCCGAGCGATGTCCAGCCAGCGCCGTCCCACATAGCGATGCGAGAAAACGGCACGCTGTCAATCATGGTGAACGAGCCTGCGACATACAGCCCCGGCGAAACGACTCCCGCACTGACCGAACGCAACGCAAGGACACCCCCGTTGACAATCGTCGCATCGGCCGTCGCGCTCCACGCAGGTTGGCAGGGCTGGGCGCCGATCTCGCTGACCAGAAAGAGAGCGACGAACCCGACGCTGATTTTATGATTGGCCCACTTCAACAGGAACTCCTCCCGATCCGGGGTTGCCCCGACCCACTCGACTCGATCTTACACTGATTTCCTGTCGGCTCCGATTTCTCGGACGTGTCGGTCCAAGTCATCAGAGGATGGTCTGAACCATGCGGCTCGATCCGACGGCCGTCGTTTGTCTCTGGGCAGCTTGGCCATGACGCTGGACAGCCTGTGGGTGTGTCAGTGATCGTCTGGCTCGATATTCTCGGCAAACGCAGTCCCCGCTTTGTGCGTTGAGTCGTACCCCCGATTTCTTGCTCAAAAAAACAGTGGACGCGGCGTGATTGGTCGCTATGCTGAGTGTGGATCGTCTTGCCTGCGAGTGGATCGTTGGCGGGACGGACCGCCGCCGCTTCGACACGGCTGTTCGCGTTGGGGCGTCCTGAATTTGTTTGAGTTTCCCTCCCGGGGGTCGCGGCTTTGGTCGCCGGGGGTCTACACCGTCTCTCACCAAGCCGCCGCCGGAGTTTCCTTTATGGGCTCCGGCGGTTGTTTTTGCGCCGAA
>CAYMQF010000001.1:48147-51345 GCA_964392425.1 uncultured Phycisphaeraceae bacterium | reverse complement strand
GAGATGGGTTGGGCAGGAGATGGGATGGTGCAGGCGTGAGTTATCGACCCGCCAGCTGGTCGACCTGTGCGTCGGCGTGATAGCTGGACCGCACCATCGGGCCGGACTCGACGACACGGAACCCCTTGGCCAACCCTTGGACGCGGTATTCATCGAATCTCGCCGGTTCGACGAAGCGTTCGATCGGCAGGTGGTTCTGTGTCGGCTGGAGATATTGCCCGATCGTCAGGATTTCGGCGCCAGTACGGTCCACCACCTCGTCCATCAGTTCGAGCAGCTCGTCGTCGCGTTCGCCGATGCCGACCATGACTCCTGTCTTGGTGACCAGCCCCGCCTCTTTGCAGCGGGCAAGAAGTTCGATGGACCGGTCGTATTTGGCTTGCGGCCGAACGGCTGGGTACATCCGCCGGACGGTCTCGAGGTTGTGGTTGAGAATCTCAGGCTTGGCGTCGATGACCTTCTGCAAAGCGTCCCATTTGCCTTCAAAATCAGGGATTAGCGCCTCGACGGACAAGCCGGGGCAGGCTTCGTGTGTTCGCATGATCGTCTCTGCCCAAATCGCGGCGCCGCCATCTTCGAGTTCGTCGCGATCGACGCTGGTGATGACAATGTGGCGAAGACCGGCCTGTTCGGTCATCAGTCGAAGCGATTCTGCGACCCGACGGGGTTCTTCGAGATCGAGAGTCGGAGGCTTGCCCGTTTTGACGTTGCAAAAGCCGCACGATCGTGTGCAAGTGTCGCCGAGGATCATGATGGTGGCGACGCCTCGATCCCAGCATTCGCCGAGATTGGGGCAGCCAGCCTCCTCGCAGACGGTGTGGAGGGAGTGTTCTTTGAGGAGGGATCGGAGGTTGCGATAGCCGGGGCCGCCGGGCATTTTGGCTCGGAGCCATTTCGGTTTTCGTTTGGGTGTGACGACGTGCTTGGCGCCTGACGCGTTGTTGAGAACCATGCCTGTCAGGCTGAAAGCTGGCTTGTCGTGCCTGCGGACGGGATCGCCGCCGAGAGGCCTGGGGTGGCGTTGCAAGCCCTTGGAGGGAGCATGAGGCATATTTGATGGGGTGGATTGCGTCGGCATCTGATTGCAAGTGTAGTCGGCTATCGACGCGAAGGAAGCCACGGGGGATGGAGAATGCTCGTGCTGACTCGAACTTTTCCCGCTGACGACCGATAGTACCTCGGGACGGGTAGGTGAAACTGGAGAAGATGGGTCAACCGAGGGGCCGATAGGACCGATCATGTGGACGGAATGCTCCAGCGTGGGAAGCCTCGCTGGGCGTTTATTGACAGCGTGGGGGCCGGTGTTAGGTTGACCGGACTTCTCATCTAATAAAGAGCGGTGGAATCGGCGTTGCGCATGCCGATCGACACCCGATCGTTTCTGGAAGAAAAAGGGCGCATCCCGCTCATAGAAGGAGTCTGCCGTGGCCGGAGTTCAGACGGTGCAGAGGATCGCACGAAGCGTCAGCCGACAGAGTGGCCGCAGACACCTCCTGCATGTGGGGATGTTGGCTGTCGTTGCTGCGGGTGGATGCTCGGGCAACAACTTCAACTCGTGGTTCGACCCGACAGTCGTGGGTCGATGGGAATACACGCCGACGATCGTCCCCATTCTCGAACATCTCGATGTGATCGAGGAGGACAAAGGCGACTTCGTTGAAACCTCGCAAATCATGCCTGAAGACCTGATCCCCGAGGCGAATGAGCATCTCCTCAGCCCGGGGGACGGCCTGACCGTCAACATCATGGACTTTTTCGCGCCGGATGTCCCTTCCGAGCTTCAGCGAATCGTCGACGGTCGCAACAACATTGATCTCCCACAGATCGGTCGAATCAACCTGGCTGGACTCACAGCGCCTCAAGCCGAAAAACGCATCGCCGGTGTGCTTCGTGAACAAGGCATCATTCAAGACGCCATGGTGACCATCCAGGTGATTTCGCAGCGCGACGAGACATATACGATCTTCGGCGCTGTGCCCGGCGTGGGTCGGTACGTCATCGCGGAGCCCAACTTCCGCCTGCTCGACGCCCTGACTGAAGCGGGCGGCGCCCCAGCTTCGACGCCAAGTATTTTCGTGATCCGCCAGATTCCTCTGACAGATGAAGTTCGACTCGGGCGAGGCTTCACCGCCCCGACACCTCCCAAACCCGACGCTTCAGATCCTGATAAAACCAAACGAGGGACGAATCTGCAGGATCTGATTCAAAACTTGACTGAACCTGATGAGCCAGGCTCACCCGGCGCCTTCGCAACCAGCTTGCAGTCTGCCCAGCCAGCCAAAGAAACGAAAAAGCCGTTGATCGATCTCCCTGATGACCCTCCCGCACCGGCCAGCCAGGAATCAGCCGACCATTCCAACGACAGCAACTGGGTCTTTCTTGATGGCAAGTGGCTCCCGATCGCTGGCAAGGGCGGCGCTGCCGATTCGAAGGGTTCGCTTGCTGAAGGGCCCGATCCTCTTGATGCAGCCCTGACTGCTGGGGATCTTGTGACACAGCGCGTCATCGAGATTCCAATCAAGCCATTGCTGCAGGGCAACGCTGCTTACAACATCGTGATCAGGCCCGGCGACCGGATTCGCGTCCCACCGGCTGATCAAGGTGTGGTCTACGTCGGCGGCATCGGCATCAATCGGCCCGGCGTCTACAACCTGCCCGTGATCGGCCGACTGACACTCACCAAGGTGATTCTTGCAGCGGGCGGGCTCGCCCCCATCGGGGTCCCTAATCGCACCGACCTCACACGAATGGTCGGCACGAACCGCCAAGCAACGATTCGGCTCAATCTCAAATCAATCTTTGAGGGGTCCGAGCCTGATGTATTCCTCAAACCAGACGACGTGGTCAATATTGGCACCACCTGGTGGGCTCAGCCTTTGGCGGTCATCCGCAACGGTTTCCGAACGACATACGGCTTCGGCTTCCTGCTGGACCGGAACTTCGGAAACGACGTATTCGGCCCGCCGCCGTTCAGCAGAGCGTTCTAAAGGTGACGAATCGCAGACGATTGAGGGGCGGCTGCTCGGTATTTTTTCAAGCTTGGCCTGATCGGCGTGAACCTTGTCGCTCGGGGTTCGTAGGACCGATTGTGCCCTGTCGATCCTGCGCGATCGCTGGGGATGGTGGGATGGGCCTGATAGCCGGGTGGTTCAATCGGCGCCGGGCGTCAGTGTGATTGGGAGAAAGAAGCCCTTATGA
>CAYMQF010000001.1:25901-48047 GCA_964392425.1 uncultured Phycisphaeraceae bacterium | reverse complement strand
GGTGGTTCAATCGGCGCCGGGCGTCAGTGTGATTGGGAGAAAGAAGCCCTTATGAGCGTTGCGGGAGTAAGCACCGAAGGTGATGCGACAGACCGCGCTGCCTCTGCGCACTGGCTCAATGCTGGAAACATCACCATCGCCGTGGTCATCACAGGCGCCTTTCTCGCGCTCTTTTACCAGTGGTTCAGCTTTCAGAACCGCTTTAGCTGGGGAAGCGATGACTGGGCGCACGCCTACGTCGTCCCGCTCATCAGCGGCTATGCGATCTGGACGAACCGCGAACGACTCGCGACTTTCGTGCCTGAGGTTTTTTGGCCCGGGCTGGCGCCGTTGGCGCTGGGAATCGTTTCCTACTTCTTCTTCCTGCTCGGCTTTCCCAACCACATGGGACAAGGGCTGTCGATCATCCTTGCGATCTTCGGCGCCACACTCCTCAACCTTGGCCCACGGTTTATGCCCGTGCTGACGTTTCCCATTGCGTACCTCTTCTTTGCCGTGACGATCTCCGAACGCGTGATGCAAGGCGTCACGTTTCAACTCCAGCTCATCGCCTCCAAAGGCGCGTGGCTGTTGATGAACGGCATGGGAGTCCAGACCGACCTCGCCGGCAACACGCTCGAAATCTTCAAAAGCGATGGATCAACCATCCCGCTCAATGTCGCAGAGGCGTGCAGCGGGATGCGCATGGTGATCGCCTTTTACGCGCTCGGCACAGCGATCGCATTCCTCTCCACCAAACAATGGTGGCAACGGATTGCGCTGCTCCTCTTGGCTGGGCCAATCGCGATCTTTGTCAACGTCTTGCGCGTTGCATCGCTGGGCGTTTTGAGCTTGTGGAATCCTGAAATCTCCAAAGGCAGCGCCCACATGTTTGTCGGGCTGCTCTGGCTCGTGCCCGCTTTTGCGCTGTTCATGTTCAGCGTGTGGGCGCTGAAGAATCTCATCCGTGATCCAAGCGCGGAGTCGACCAAAGCATGAAGCGTTTCATCCTGCTCAATCCAGCGGCGATCCTGACCACGGTTTTGTTGGGCGGCTCAGCCATCGGGCTCCACGCTGCGATCGAATCCAGCGGCGCCCACTTGAGCAAACTCCCGATCAACCCTCCCAACGGCCTTCGCTTTCACTCTCTCCCGGTTGAAACGGAAACGTGGGAGCGTCTTGGCGCCGACCCGCCGCCACTAACGGCTGAGGTGCTCGAAAGCTTGGGCACGCGCAACTACATCTCGCGCAACTACATCAAAAAAGGATCGATGGACGCGAACAAGCCAATCGTTCTCGATGTTCACTGCGCGTACTACACCGGCATGGTCGACACGGTCCCTCACATCCCCGAGCGATGTTTCGTGGGAGGCGGCATGAGGCTCATCGCCAGCGCCGTCACTGTGCCGATCCCGATCGACCTGACACGATTTCCACCCGACCCCACCATCGACCCCGCTGTAATCGATCCGGAAACATACGGCACGATTCGTCGCGGACGCACGGGCCAATGGTCCAATGCGCCAGGCATCCGGCCGCGCATGCCGTTTGGTTTTGACAGGCTTGAGCTTCGCGTCACCGAATACGAGGGCATCGACGGCAGCCGAATCTTCTCGGGGTATTTCTTCGTCGCCAACGGCTGGGTCGCCAGCGACACGATCCAAGTGCGCCAGCAGGCGTTCGACCTCAGCGCCGATTACGCCTACTACGCGAAGGTCCAGTTCACCAGCTCGACGGTGGAAACCGCCAAAGAACTGGGTGTTTACGCTGCGGACTTTCTCAACGAGATGGCGCCTGAAATCATGAGACGGATCCCCGACTGGACCAGCGTCCTATCGGGTGAATATCCACCGGCTGACGATCAGGCTGAAGCAACGACTCGATCCCGACGCGGGACCGAAGAGTTCAAAGAATGGAAAAAGGACTTCGTCCCACCCGATCTGCCGGGACGCCAAAAGTAATCCGAAACCGAACCTTCACTGCATCTGCCCCGATCTGAACACGAGGAGGCGCCTTCCATCATGGCGACCAAAGTCAACATCAAGTTCGTCATCGCACTTTCAGCGACGCTCATCATCCTCTTTGGCGGGGTGGGCTTTGTGGCGTACCAAAAGCTCACCACCACCGGTCTGGAGTGGGAGTCCCGAGGCGACGCTCTGATGACTGAGGGGCTCTTCGACGAAGCCTCGAACATGTACAAAAACGCCCACCGCAAAGATCCAACCAACATCGGTTGGCTCACCAAGTGGCGAAATGCATTGGTCCAGGTCGTCCCCGAGACGCAGGTCGAATACAACAAGTACTACCGCGTCTACTACCTCGGCATCCTCGGCAAGCTCGCAGCGCTGCAGGAGATGGACCCCGCTGCCCAACGTGCGTACCTCGATCCGTGGCACAAGCAGCTCACGGTGTTCGGCGCTGGTCCGGAGTCCTGGCAAAAATTCATCGAACTCTCCACCACCTTGATTGATCGGCTGCCGGAAGACGACCCAGCCGTCCAATCCTTGCACCGCTATCGAGGGTTGGCGCTGCTCAAACAAATGGATCAGATTCAAGCTCGCACCGAAGATCGTGCCAACACACTCTCTGATCTTCAAACCGCGCTTCTCGGAGACCCCGACGATGTGGAAGTCGCTGTGGGTGTCATCCAGTGGCGCTTCAATGAATGGTTGCGCGCCTATCGGGAACGACGGTCCGAGACCGCTGATCAGCGGTGGATCGAACTCGGGCGAGAAGTCATCGCGGTCAAGGAGCAGTTCCCTGAAAATCCGTCTGTGCTGATCAAAGAGATTCAGATCGCGCTTCGGCGCGTGTTCCAGCTTGAGACGAATCCCGGCGCCCGCGTGCGCATGATCCAAAATATGCGAGGCGCCGAGCAACCGCTGCTCGATGCGATCGCCAAGGCAGACCCTGCGACTCTGGACACGCAGTTTCTCACCTCGACGTACGCCGCACTGAAAATGCTCCGCCCCACCGATTATGCAGACGTCATGCTCCCGATCTATGACCGGATGCTCAAAAAGTTTCCGACAGACCCGGAGACCATGCTGCTCCGAGCTGACGCGCTTAGCGACATCAACCGCTTCGAAGACTCGCTCGCTCAACTCGATGAAGTGGTGACGATGCCCAACCTCCCCGTCAGCCTGAAGGGAATGTTGCTGGCCGGTGAATACCGAATCAATGCGCTGTATCGCGAAGGGGAGTCTGTTCTTGAGTTGTACGACGTCGAGAGTTCCCAAGAACGTAAAGATGAACTTCTTGAACAAGCCAAAGGGTTTCGGGAGGCGCTTGTAGATCAGATTGTCGGAGGCGCCAACACGCCGGTCGTCATGCTTTTGGACGGCCGGATCGCCATGGCTGAAGGGCGATCCGGAGACGCCATCGAACGACTCAAAGCACTCGAAGACCAGTCGGGCGGCAACAGTGAACAAGTTGTTGAGTTGCTTGGTCGAGCGCTCCTTCAGGAAAACCTGCTGGGCGCCGCGAGAAAACAATATGAACGATTGGTCTCGATGAACCCGGGCAATGTGCGAGGGCTCTTTACCCTTGCAGAGATTGAACGCCGGCTCCGGGACCTCGACGCCGAAGCTGAGCATCTCCAGCAAATACTCGCAATCGCTCCCAATCTCACCGAAGCCAGCATCCGGCTCGCCGCCAACCGGGCTGAGCAAGGCATGACCACGATGATCAGCTCCACGGACGCCGATCCCGTCCGGATCGCTCTCATTCGATGGCGCGCGTTGATGCAACAGGATATCCCCGAGCCAGACGAAGCTCTCGATATTCTCAACGAAGCACGGAGCCAGCACGGCGATGACTCGCGTCTCCTCAATGCCTTGATCATTCATTACGATCAGGAAGGGGATGCGACATCAGCGCTGGAATTCGCTGAAAAAGCCATTGCGCTGTATCCAGCAGACACTCGCTTTTCCGATTGGAAACGCCGCCTTGAGTTGCAGTCCACTGACCTCACGATCGATGGCCGCCTCGCGTTGGTGGATGAATCCCGCGCCGATCCGATCGCCAAAATGATCTCAAAGATTAGGCTGTTGCGCTCGGCCGGGCGAGACGCTGAAGCGGATGAACTGTTCGATCAGGCTAAACAAAGAGCCCCGGACAACTCTGCGGTCGTGGAGTTGAGATTCTCCCGCGCTCTCATCGATCGTGATTTCGCTGAAGCCCGTTCGATCGCTTCTGACGCCGCCCGGCTCAACCTCGACAGCGTCAACGGAGCGCTCTTTCAGGGCAGGCTTGAGTTCGCGCAAGGCCATATGGATTCGGCGCTCGCAACATTGCAACAAGTCGTTGAACGACTTCCCTACAACCCGTTGGCGCAGCGTCTGCTCGGACAAACGTACCTCCAGCTCGGTCGCACCAACGACTCCATCGATGCGTTCCGCAGGGCCTTCGAGAGCAAGCCGGATGGCCTGTATGTGGCGCGGATGTATGTGCGGGCGCTCGCCACACTCCAGCGGTACGACGCCGCGCTGAAAACGGTAAAGGAAGCTCGCAAGTTCAACGGCTCCGACCCCATCTTGACGGATCTCTGGCTCGGACTGGAAGAACTTGTCGGGGACCGCAGCCTCGTTCTCGCAGAACGACGAAACCGATACAGCCCGGACCCGGACAAATTCTTCGCCCCCAACGCCATTGCCTGGGTGCGCATGATGCTCCAAGACAAATCGTGGGATCAGGCGCGAAAGATCATCGATGAGTCGCGTTCGATCGCGCCCCAGGACGCGGGCTTAGCGCGTCTGGAATCGGATTGGTACGCCACCCAAGGGAAAATCGAGGAGGGCGCCGACGTTCTCCGGGCTTTCACCGGCGACACCGACAAGGCGACTCCCTTGCTTCGATTGTCCCGCTACCTGACCGACTACGGGCAGTTCGACGAAGCCACCGTCATCTTGAAAGAAGCGATGACGCTGGAGACCGCTGATCAAAAAATCGCTGAGCTCATGCTCGCCGATCTCTACTACAGCCAGGAAAACTATGAGCTCGCAGTGCCGTTGTACCGCGCCGGCATCGCAGGAAACGCTGACAACGAGAGCCGACACATCGCGCGCCGACTTGCCGAGACTCTCCTCAAACTGGAACGCTACGATGAATCTCGTGAGCTGCTCCTCTCCTTTGAGGGCGACGCTCGCACCGACATCAAAACGAATGTCCTTCTGGCAAAGATCTCCAACGGCTTAGGCGACCGCCGAGGCGCCAACCGATACCTCGATGCCGCCGTCGCAGCGGCGCCCAACGATTCCGCAGCGTTCATCCAGAGAGCCCAGTTCAATGCTGACGACAAAGCCCTCCTCGATGATGTCCTTGAAGACCTCAACCAGGCGATCCGATTGGCCCCGCGAGCCATTGCTCCGCGAACGATCAAGGCAGCCGTGCTGGTGCGGAATGGCCGGGGACCCGAAGCAGTCCGTGAACTGCAAAGCGCCGTCGACACCAATCCCGACCTCAAGGAGCTCCATCAAGCTCTGATTGATCAACTCATTTCGATGAAGCAAGAGGACCAAGCGTTGATCGCAACTGATAACGCCATTGCAACCTTTCCAAATGATTCCAACTGGCTGCTCATCGCGGGCGTGCTCCACGCTCGTGCAGAACGTTGGGCGCTCTCCGAGGTGAGCTATCGAGCGGCGTATGAGTTGGATCCGACGCCGCGCGTGGCGGTACGCTTGGCGCAATCGCTCCTCCAGATCGATCCCCCCAAGCCGGAGGAAGCCATGGAGCTGTTGAACAACCACACCAATCAGGACGAACTGCTCTCCACGGTGTATCTCTTGCAAGCCCAAGCCGCTGCTGAGCTCGAAGACACCGGTCTGGCTCGCTCTCTCCTGACACAGTCGTTCAACGTTACGACCACTCACGCCGACCTGCGAGATTGGTTCAACGGCTCCATCCGTGTGTATCCCGACCGCATCGACCTGCTCTCTTTTTACCGCGAACTGAAGCCGAAAGACAACCTTCAAACGCTCTTTTCCGTCATGACGATGAGGCTCGAAGCGCAGGATCCCGCCAACCAAAACGCCGTCATCGAGCACCTGGCCAACACACCGCCCGACCCGGAAGACGTGAACACCACGCTGGACCTGTACCGACTGCAAGGCAACCTGCTCTATGTCAAGCAAGATTACGCAAAGTCCGCCGAGATTTATAGGAAAGCAATCAAGCTTGCACCCAACGATCTCGAGTTCAACAACAATCTTGCGTATCTCCTTGCCCGCAACCTGAACCAACCACAAAGCGCCTTGGAGCCTGCCGAGAAGGCGGCCTTCCTGGCTCCTGCGGATTCCAATGTGCTTGACACGCTCGGCTGGGTCTACTTCCGAATCGGGAAATACAGCCAGGCGCAGGCCTCTCTCAACCGTGCGATCAGCAACGCGGACGGACCTGCCGAAAAGTTGCCCGCATACATTCACTTGGCTGAGACTCTGATTGCAGAGCGTCAATTCGATCGAGCCCGTCAAAATCTCGATGAGGCTCAGGAAATCCTCAAAAGGAACCCAATTCTTACTTCGCAGTTCGGAGAAGAGCTGGAGAAGGTTATCAACGCATTGGATCAGGCCGAATGAACGATCTGCGTCCAATCCGATCTCACGTTCCGGAACGTCCGGAAACGATCTATCCCAACCCAGCAATGCTCCGCACCGCAGAACTTTGCTCGTGTCCACGAACATTCATGAGTTGAACCCATGGCGATGCAGACACAATCCGGCGCCCGACGCAACACACCACCTCACCTTGGCGCACGCTCAGGCTCCCCCGCTGCAGGGGGCGCGCCAGGCGCCTCTCTGGACCCAGTCAGGCTGCTCAAGCAGTATTTCTGGTGGCTTGCTCTCGTCGGATTCGTAGGCGCTGTCCTCGGCGTCGGGGTGCATTTCGCCATCCTGAAACTGCATCCCTACTACCGGGCAGAAGTCATTTTTGAAATGACCTCGCAGATCACCGAAGCCAAGGACATCACCACAACCGTCGGCTCCAACGAGGCGGAAATCGAACGATTCATCGGCGGTCAGATCTTCATCATGACCTCGAGCGTCCTGTTCATGCAAGCGGTCGCAGACGATCCTGCGATTCGTAATGAAACCGAGTGGGCGGCGCGTTTTATCTCTAAAGACACGGGTCTCCCCAACTACGACGCCATGGTCAAAGAGATGGGCGACATCGTCCATGCGCGCTCCGTTCCCGACTCGAACATCGTTCTTCTCCGAGCGACCACGCAGAACCCGGAAGACTCCGCCACCATTGTCTCTGCGGTGAAGACCGCGTACCTCAGGCAGCTCAAGAGCAACAACCAGTCTGAAGCCTCCGACATCCAAGAGTCGCTGTCGAGCCAGCTCACCGGCACGCAGGAAGAGCGTCGGCTCCTCGAAGCGCGCATGCAGCGACTCCTCGAAGACAACAACGTCACCAGCCTTGATGAGCGGCTCGGCATGCAGTCGGCCAATCTCGCCTACCTGCTGCCAACCATGGGCGAAATACGCCGAGACCTCGAAGTGGCGCGCGATCAACTCAAGTCCTTCGAAGAACAGCTTTCCTCGCCCGGCGGCGCCACCTATCCCGAACTGGTCCGTTCCCAGATGAAAATGGATCCCGTGGTTCAGCACTTTCAGGTGCAGATTGCCGACCTCGAGGCGGCTCGCCGAAGCTCCCTCCAAAGGCTCGGCCCCAATCACATGCTCGTCAAGGAATACGAGAACAATCTCACGTCCCTTCGAGAGCAATACAGTCGCGTCCAAGAGCAGCTTCTGGGCGAAATGTTCATCCAGCTTATTGAGATGACTCGCACCCAGGTTCGCAGTCTCGAAGCTGCGGAAATTGAGATGCAGTCGGCCATCGACAAGGCGGAGCGCCGGCTCACCGATCTCAAACGAATCTCAGAGCAGTACGGCACACTTCAAAATGATCAGTCCCGGCTCGCCTTGGAGGAGTCGGATCTAAACAACGCGATCGCCGACCAGCGAGCGATCGTCGAACGATCCGCTTCGAGCCGAGTGAAAGTGAGCGCCGAGGCGACGCCTCCCGACCAACCGATCTTTCCTGACATCAAAGTCGTGGTGCCCATGACGATCATGTTCACTCTCAGTCTGTTCTCCGGGATCATTGTGCTGCGAGAAGTCTTTGAACAACGTCTGCGAAGCCCGAGCGACGTCAGGCTCATCCCCCGAACTCGTGTCGTGGGAGTGATCCCTGAGCTGAGTGAGGATCCGTCGCGACCGGTGGCAGCGGAGCTTGCAGTGCGTGACAACCCGGCTGGCGTGATCGCTGAAGCCGTCCGGCAGATTCGCTCCAACATTCTCAAAAACTTCGCTCAGCAAGGGCACAAAGCACTTCTGGTGGTTGGCGGAATGCCCGGCTCCGGCGCCGGCTCGCTCATTGCAAACCTGGCGCACAGCTTTGCAGCGATTGACCATCGCATCCTCGTGATCGACGCCAACTTCAGGCGCCCGACGATGCACAAATACCTCGGAGTGTCCGAAGGGCCAGGCTTGGGTGAAGTGCTGCTCGGGGAGGCTCAACTGGCCGACACGATTCAGTCCACAGAAACTTCCGAGATTGATGTACTGAGCGCTGGAAAACCGGGTTGCCGAATCTACGAACGGCTTACGACTGTCTCCATGAGTCGATTGCTCGATGAAGCGAGGGCTCGATACGACCTGGTGCTCGTCGATTCGCCTCCTGCCATTGTCGCGGGCGACGCGATCGCGATAGCCAACCGCTGCGACGCCGTTCTTCTGGTGGTCAAAGCCTACGGCGAAAAACGCGGCTTGGTCGCGAGAATCCGCGATCAGTTTGAAGAAACGCGCGCCGAGTTCCTTGGTGTCGTGCTCAACTCGGTGCGATCGTCCGCGGGCGGCTACTTCAAGCGCAACTTCCGCGTCACGCACGAATATCAAAACGGGCTCGCTGAGAAGATCACCACGCGCAGCAAGAAGGAACGAATCCAAAAGCAGAAAAACAAGCAAGACGAAGAGGCGAAGTCAGCCTGATTCTGGTAGATATTCCATCTGCGCGAGGAGAGCAACCGGGATGAGAGTGCAGGGATGAATGATGGATCGTCAATCTTCGACTTGGGCGGGCTTGAGAAGTTCAGCCTGCCCTCCGCCCGGGCTAACGAGCTTCTGACCGAGCCGATGTCAAGGCTGACGGTCTTTCACGGGTACATCGGTATATTTATCATCGCGTTCCTCGTGACGCTTCTGGCGACCCCCGTCTTGCGTCGGCTTGCCATCGCCAACGGCGTCGTCGACCACCCCGATTTTCAACGCAAAGAGCACAAACTCCCCGTCGCATACCTGGGCGGCGTGGCGATTTATCTCGGCCTGCTCGCAGCGTTCGCCTACAGCCTGTTCGCTCCCGAAGGCTGGCTCGACATCCATCCCTCAGAAGTCTTGCAGCACACCATCCCGTTTTCAGTCCTGCTCGGGATGACCCTCATCATGTTTGTCGGCCTGCTCGACGACCTGATCGGCATCAACCCGCGAATCAAAATATCAGGGCAATTGCTCGCAGCGGCGGCGCTCGCGATGGATGATGTCGGTGTCAAAGTCGCTGCGGGCGTCATGATTCCCATCGGCCGACTCTTTCACAACGAGCACCTGCTGTATTCGTTCAATCTGCCCTTCACGATTCCGGTTTTCGGCTCGACGCTCCAGATCGACCTCATCTACTGGGCTGGCACTGCGATCATCGCGATCTTCATCCTCGGCGCATGCAACGCGAGCAACCTGCTCGACGGGCTCGACGGGCTTGCCACCGGCGTCACCTCAATCGCGGTCGGCGCTCTTCTTGTGATTGCGCTGGGGCTTGCCGTCACCAGTGATGGACCTTTGGACGGCGCCCGCGTGATGATGAGCCTGGCGGTGCTCGGCGCCTGTCTTGGCTTCCTCCCCCACAACTTCCGGCCCGCCACGATCTTCCTCGGCGACAGCGGATCCATGCTCCTCGGGTTCATGACGATTGTCATCATCCTCACGCTGGGCGACACCGGCCGAACACCATTGGTGGTTGCAGGGCTACTCATCTACTCCGTCCCGCTGATCGACACCACGCTGGCGATCGTCCGCAGGCGGATGGCGCGAGCGCCAATGAGCGAGCCTGACGATCAGCACATCCACCATCTGCTCGCACGATCGCTCGGCGTGACGCGCGCGGTCTTCGTCCTCTATGGCATCGGTGCGATCTTTGGCGTCCTCGGTGTGTTGGTCAGCATGGGACGGGCGAGAGTCTCGTACGTCATCGCACTGGTCGTGGCGTCGTTCATCGGAGTCACCGCAGTCAAGATCGCTCGGCTCAAGATTTTCCAAGATGAAGCCCGCGCCATTGCTGAGGCTCGAGAGCAAGAACTGTCCAAGCAGGCTTCTTCCCGTCGCGCTCCAAAGCGATCTCCTGCTGACGCGGGCTCGGGCGAACTGACGCCTGCCCAGCCAACGAGAAGCTGATCGTCCACCCTTTCCGCTTGCTCCGCAGGTACACGAGACGCAAACCAAAGTGTTTTCAGCGCGCATGCTGCGCCTTCCCCTCCTACACTGACTCACTATGAGCACCGCAACAAAGAACAAGCACGCAGTCTCCACTCGCAAATCGAAAAAACAGATCGAGCGAGCGGGTAAACCAAGAATGGCTGACCTCGCCGACCGACACACGCTCTATCAGGAGTCCGTCCAGAGCGTCGAAGATGAGGCGGCGTTCATCGACGAGCGGTTCCGAGAGATCCGCGGGCGCGACCTGTGCCTGATCCGCGAAGACTTTTGCGGCACCGCGAACATGTGCTGTGAGTGGGTCAGCGGCGATCCCAACCGACGCGCCATCGGCGTGGACATCGATCCCGACGTGCTCACTTGGGGCAAAGAGAACAACCTCGCCAAGCTTCCCGAAGAGGCGCAGCAACGGATCGAACTCATTCAGGAAGATGTCTTCAAGGTCAAGACGGAGCCTGTCGACGCCATCCTCGCGATGAACTTCAGCTACTGGCTTTTCCAAAAGCGGGCTGAACTGCTGGCCTACTTCTGCTCCCTCCGCGAAGCCCTCGCTGACGACGGGCTCCTCTTTCTCGACGCCTACGGCGGGTACGAAGCCCACCAGGTCATCGAAGAAGAGCGCGAGTGTGAAGGGTTCACCTACATCTGGGATCAGGACGACTTCGACCCCATCTCCCATTCAATGCAGTGCTATATCCACTTTCACTTCCCCGACGGATCGAAGATGAATCGAGCTTTTGAATACACATGGAGGCTGTGGAGCCTGCCCGAGCTGCAGGAACTGCTGACCGAGGCGGGATTCAAGAAAGTCTCGATCTGGTGGGAAGGGGCGGACGAAGAGGGCGACGGCACCGGCGAATTCGAATGCGTCGAAAAAGGCGAGGCTGACGCGGGATGGATCTGCTACCTCATCGCGGAAAAATGACCGCCCGCCGACTCTCCACAGCGGCTGATCGTCTATCCTCTCCTTCGGCAGGCGGCAGGCACGGTTGACCCCCGCACGCCAAGGGAGCATGCACCACCCATGAGTTGGCTCGACGAGTTCAGTGACAGGCACGCGCCGATCGTCAGCGTGATGGCTCAGAGCCTGACGCGCGTCGAACGATGTTTCGTTGACAACCTCAAGTCGGACATCAAGTGCGTCAGCGATCTTTGCGCCCGTGTCGAGCAGTATCGCGGCAAGATGCTCCGCCCGACGCTCGCGCTGCTCTCAGGCTTGGCGGTCAACGAACACGACGCACTCGCTGAGCCGAGCGACAGTCCGGTCACACTCGCTGCGGTCACCGAGATGATCCACGTCGCCACGCTCGTCCACGACGATGTTCTTGATGATGCTGCGGTCCGCCGGCAGCGCCCGACCATCAGCATGCTGCACGGCAACGAAGCAGCCATCATCCTCGGCGACTACCTGATCTCCTCAGCATTTCATTTGTGCTCATCGCTGGACAATCAACATGTCGCGCTGCGCATCGGCCAGATCACCACGCGCATCTGCGAAGGCGAACTTCTCCAGCTTGACCATCGCCATGACAGTGGGCTCGACGAAAAGACGTACTACGAGATCATTGAGCGCAAGACCGCCTCGCTGATTGGGGTGGCGTGCGAGCTTGGCGCCATGTTCGCGGGGGCTGACCTCGAGTTGCAACACAGACTCTTTGACTTTGGCGTGAAGATCGGTGTCGCGTTCCAAATTCAGGACGACCTGCTCGACCTGCTCGGCGATGAGCGCATCGTCGGCAAGTCGCTCGGCAAGGACCTCGAAAAAGGCAAACTCACGCTCCCCTTGATCCACCACCTGAGCACAGCAGATGAAACTCGCAGGGCTCGATCGCTCGCGCTGATGGCGGGGCTCTGGGGAGATGAGCAGTTCGCCTGTCATCGCAGCGAGCCTTCCCGATCGACGGCCGTCGCTGAACTGACCGATGTCCGCAGTGAAGTGCGATCCGCCCTGGACGAGACACGGTCCATCGAATACGCCAGCGATAGTGCCCGTGCTGCTGTGGAAACCGCAAAAAGCTCGCTTGACGCCCTCTCGGACACTCCCGCACGCCGACTCATGCTCGATCTGGCTGACGCGGTGCTCGATCGGGACCGTTGACCGACCGAGGCATGCCCGTCGCCGCTTGGCGCACCAATCTCCGGTGGCTACACTTGAACATCCGACGCAGAGCACAAACGCCACGCGTCAAGATAGAGGACCCTGAGCAATGAGCCGATTCAGCCGATTCGGGATGAGCCCGATTGATGTCACCAAGAAGAGCGCCAAAGGCAAGATTTACATCGATTGGAAGGATGCTGACACGCTCCGCCGAATGATGAGCCCCAACGGCAAGATCTATGCTCGCAAGCGTTTAGGGCTCTCCGCCCGCGAACAACGCATGGTTTCACAGGCGATCAAGCGCGCTCGATACATGGGTCTGCTGCCCTATACCTCAGCCACCGTCTGAGTGAGCCTCTGCCCTCCTGTCTCGCTCGTTTTCAACTGCGCGCACCGTGCTCGTCACCCGTTCAATCAAGCGGTTCGGCTTGCTGCCAGGAAATCACCGAGCGTCCAATAAGCAGCAAAAATTTTGACTTTCTGCGCAAGAAGTGCGGTTTTTCTCTTGCTTTTCTACCCCGGTCGGTGTCATACTGGCGGGGTCCGATTTGCTGCGCACGCCAGAACGTCCCGAGGGGTTCGTTCTGCCGTGTCTAAGCGGTCGGCGTTCTGTAAGGAGAAGAAGAGAGAAAACACGTCTTTGATTCGTCAAGCGACATGTTCAGCGGGGGTCATGCTGGAATGCGCAACGAATCCTACACAGTGACAGAATGAACTGGTGCGCTCTTGCACAGCGCTCAGCTTTTCTATTGCGACAGGTGTGCTTTCTCTCAAGACAACTCAGCGTGGGAAGAGAACGCTTCTGTGTTGGCGGCGCTCTCCGCTCACGCGACAATCTTGGAGGAAGAAAAATGGAAAAACGATTTGTATTGATTGGAGCCGCTGCTGCAATCGCAGTTGCAAGCTCCGCAAGTGCGCAGCTCTCGGTGACGTCGTTCCTGCCCGGCAGTCTGTACAACATGGACGGCACGCTCCCAACGGTGAACTCACAGGAAAACCCGTTTGGGACCTATGACATCGTCGCTGCGGAAGGCTTCGGCGCCAGTGCATTCCTGATCGGTGATGCGGCTGACACGACCGACAACGTCGTCAACTTCGACGGCGCCAAGGAGCTCACACAACGGCACCTCGGCGCAGGCGCGGTGACCCCGTCTGTCATTGAGTCCTTCATCGTCAACGCCGACGGATCACAGACGATCTCCGTCACCATGACCAGCGTTGCGGGTGGGGATCTCTTCGTCGGCGGCTTCACCGATGGCTTGGGAAATGCGCTCAACCGAGCGGTTTTCTTCATCGGCGGCCTGGGCAATGTGATGGACGCCTCACCAACATGGGGTCTTGTCAAAAGCGCCCAGCTTGACATGCTCAATTCAGCAGGCTCCGTCTTCGCTGGCGCCGGCGGGGTTGACATCACAGGAATCTTGGCGTCGCCATGGGATGGGTTTGTAGGGGTTGGCATCACAGGCGGTGTCGGCCTCGGCATCAACACGGTGAACTTCACCATCACCGTCAACAAGATCCCCACGCCGGGCGCCTTCGCTTTGTTTGGAATCGCCGGTTTAGCTGCGACTCGTCGTCGACGCTAAGCCGTTCGTTTCGTTTGTGGTTGATTGGTAACACTCAACACGATGCAAACAGCGGCCTCCAACCGGGGGCCGCTGTTGTTTTTGATGCGTGATGCTTCAGACAATCCGTCGATCGGTCAGTCGGCCTTCCCGCTCTTCGTTGCCTTCTCGATGCCGACTACGCGAGCATCAAAGAGGGAGATCGCCTTGCGGACGATTTCATTTTCGAGAATAGGATCGTTGGCGATGTTGGCGGGAGGCGCCGACGCTGTGCTCGATTCGCCAACCAACTCCACACGCATCGGGCGCCCAAGCGCCTGCGTAAAGAGCGACGCGAGCAATTCCGTCTGAGACCCCGCGTGCGCGAGCATGTGAGGCTCGTCAGCAGTAAGAACCGCGCAATCTTTCCCGATGGACACCGGCCGAAGCGCCTGGGTCAGCACGCGAGCCGTGGGTCGATCGGACGCTGCTTGGCACACTTTGGACCAGTCGTCACCCCCCGACGACGCAGACTCTTTCGTAGCGGTCGCTGCAGTTGGTCGAGCCGCCGCTGGCCGGCCGGGTTGAACGCGAGCAGGACCAGCCTTCAGTTCATTACTTTTTTTTTGAGTCGATCGACTGGGCGACGGAGCAGCCGACCCGGCGCCTGACCGCAACAGCGCTGCGACCTCCGCAACATGCTCAGTCATCGCCAAACGAACTACGAGCGCATCAAACAAAGCTCGCGGGTTGGACGAAGTCTTGCACGATCGCGCGATGCTCTCGCACAGGCCGATCATGTGGACGAGCCCAGCGGGCGTGAATCGATTTGCCAGTGCTGCTGCTTGCTCGCGGGGTTCGCCCGTCAGATCAACGAGGTCCGTCTCGACGCCGCACGCTGCGAGAACCATCAAGTCGCGCACCATCGCGATGATCGAATCGATCACCTGCTCGATGGACACACCCCGGCTGAGCAACTGGGCTGCCTGTTCGAGAGCTGTGCGCGGATTCTGTTCTGCAAGAGCTTCAACAAGCTGCATCAACGCCTGACGAGGCGGCATTCCCAGCAGATTCTCCAGCAATTGCAGCGTCATCGTCTCGTTCGCTTCAACCGCAGCCATCACGCGGTCCAGCAGTGACAGCCCGTCGCGCATCGACCCCGCAGCGAGCGACGCAATGGCCCGCGCCAGATCAGTGTCAGCTTTCATCGACTCCGACTCGATCACGCTGGTCAAGTGCTGCGCAATCGCCTCGGTCGAGATGTTGCAAAAGTCGAACCGCTGACACCGCGACTGAATCGTCGGCGGAACCTTGTGAGGCTCCGTCGTGCACAAAATGAACTTCACATGCGACGGCGGCTCCTCCATCGTCTTGAGCAGCGCGTTGAACGCTTCACGCGTGAGCATGTGCACTTCATCAATGATGTAAATCTTGTACGGCCCGCGCATGGGGCGGTAAATACAGTTGGCGATGAGGTCGCGCGCTTCTTCGACGCCTCGGTTGGACGCTGCGTCAATCTCAACGACATCGGTGTCCTGCCCGGCCATGATCGCCTGATTGACTTCGGGCGACCCATCGTTGAGCGCCTTGGCAAGGAGGCGAGCCATGGACGTCTTGCCGACGCCTCGCGTGCCGATGAAAAGATAGGCGTGCGCAACGCGGTCCTGCTCGATCGCGTTTTTGAGTGTGCGCGCGATCGCCTCCTGCCCGACGACTTCGTCGAACGACTGACTGCGGTATCGACGTGCCAGAACGGTGTAAGACATGGTGGTGACAAGGCGAGCGACGTTGCGAAGTTGGCGACCAGGACACCGGCGGCGCCGGACGACGACCGCTTATGGCTGCTGCGGTCAGGCTCTGACCAGGTTCACGGGCCACCCGCGCACCGGGCCCGGCCGCCAACTTCAAAACGTCACGGACGCACAGTGTAGCCGCCGATGATCGCCCCCTCCAATCCCCCACTTCCCCGCTGGAGCGCATACACTCTCCCTGATGCCTGATTCGCCGCCGACTGTCACGATGCCTGATGAAGCCACCGCGGGGCGAGCCGCCCTGCTTCGGCTGCTGCGGTTCATCCTGATCATCGTGATCGTGCTGGTCGCCCTTTTTTATGTCCTCGACATCGGGCAGAACCCCCAGCAGCTCGGCGACTTCGAGATCGATCTCGTCACCGGCTGGCGATGGGTGCTGCTCTTCGCGTTGACGCTGGGCTTCGGAGTGATTGCGATCGACGTGCTGACGCCGGGCAAAAAGATCGCGACCGTCTCAGGCGTGTTCTTTGGATTGGTGGTCGGCATCCTGGCTTCCATCGCGCTTTCCTTTCTCGTGGATCGGCTCGCTGAGGCCTACGAGATTCAAGGCGAGCGGATCATCAGCACAATCAAAATCCTGCTCGGCATCGCCGCGACGTATCTCTGCATGAGCATCGTGCTCCAGACGCAGGATCAGTTTCGGCTGGTGATTCCCTACGTCGAGTTTTCCAAACAGTTTCGCGGGCACAAGCCGACGCTCTTGGACACATCCGCGATCATTGACGGGCGCGTGCTGGACATGGGGCGGACGGGTGTGATTCAGACGCCGATCTTGATCCCGCACTTTGTCCTTGATGAACTGCACACGCTGTCGGATTCGTCCGATCGGCTCAAGAGAGCGCGAGGCCGGCGCGGGCTCGAAATCGTCTCCCGACTGCAGCGCGAACCGAGGATTGATCTCTCCATTGACGAAACGCCAGCGCCAGGCGCCGGTGTCGATCAGATGCTCGTCGAACTTGCCTCAAAGATGCCCGCGATGATTATGACCACCGACACCGGGCTCGAACGTGTCGCCGGGATTCAAGGCGTGCAGATTCTGAACCTCAACGACATTGCGCGGTCGCTCCGCTCCAGCGCTCAACCCGGCGAAACGCTGGAGATCGAGCTGATCCGCTCGGGCGAACAGCCAAAGCAAGGCGTGGGGTATCTCCCCGATGGGACGATGGTCGTTGCGGAAGATGGCGCCGATTTCGTTGGTCAGCATGTCCGTCTGACTGTCACCAGTTCGCTGCAAACAAGCGCCGGCCGCCTCATTTTCGGCCGAATCGGCCACGACCACTCCAGCCCAGCGATAGCCGACTCCGCTCCTTCATCTGAACCTGCGGAGGCCCCCGCAACCGTGTTGCCCCCTCCGACTGAACCAGTGGCCGAATCTGGCAATGAACAGCCTGACTCAGCCGACGCTGATTCAAGCGGACCAAATCCCTCAGAGGATGACCCATCTACGCAGGCTCGCCGGCGCGATCCCAGGCGAACCTCCGCGCGAAACCCGCGCCGATGAAAACATCCCGCCCGCTCGGCGCCCCGAGCCGATATCGTATGACCATGAAGATGAACGCTGTGAAGCGATTGACACTGCGCACACTCGTGCTGGCTCTGGCATGCACCATGGTTGCAGGAGCTTGGGCGCAAAGCTCAGAGTTCAAGCTGGACGATAAAGGTGATTGGGCGCAGGAGCGCGCGCCCGAGCCGGGCAGTGACGAAGCGCTGATCTCCCAAGCGTCCGCCCTGCTTGCGACCGACCAACCCTCCCGGGCGCTTCGGCTCATCACACGCTGGATCGACGCGAACGAAGAAACCGACAATCCGTGGCTCCCCCGCGCGTACCTGCTGCAAGGCGACGCCCTCGTCAAGCTCAACGACGAGTTCAAGGCGATGATCGTCTACGAGCGAAAAATCATCCAGCAATATCCCCAAAGCGAAGAGTTTGTCCGCGCTTCCGAGCGCACTCTCGACATCGCGATTCGCTATGCGCACGGGCTACGCCGGAAAATCTTCGGCATCCGCATCCTCAGCACCGGCGACATCCCCGACGAAACGCTCATCCGCGTTCAAGAGCGTCTCCCAGGCAGCGCGCTGGCTGAACGTGCAGCGATCGAACTTGCCAATCTGTACTACCGTCGGCGCGATCTTGAATCTGCAGCGATCACATACGATATCTACATCCAAAACTATCCTCGCGGCTCGAACGTCGCCTTCGCGATGGAGCGCCGCATCCGCGCCAACGTGGCCAAGTACAAAGGGCCCGACTACGACGGCTCGAGCCTGCTCGACGCAAGCGAACAGACGAAGATGTTCCAACGGGCGTACCCGGTCGCTGCACAAAACGCCGGGCTTGACGATCGTCTGATCCAACGGCTCGACGACGCTGCTGCTGACCAGATGCTCCAAGGGGCGCGATGGTATATCACGCGGGACGATCAGACCTCGGCTCGATTCACGCTCCGCCGACTCCTCCGCAGGCATCCTGACTCCCCCGCTGCTGCAAAGGCGCTCCAACTCCTACAAGAGCATGGCTGGGCGGAGCCTGCCTCAACGCAAGGGCCTCCCATTCCTGATTTGCCTGAGTCTGAACCCGTCGAGGCTGAAACCAGTAAGGACAAGCTGTGAGCCTGCTCCGCCAATGGACATGCCGATGGAGTCGAACGCTGGCTGCTGCTCTGTGCGCGTCCGCTCTTCTCCTGACTTCCTGCGCGAGCGATCCAACATCAGGCTTTGCCTTTGGAGGCGGCTATCGCACCGACGTGCGCACCGTCGCCGTCCCGATCTGGGAGAACCGCACGTTCACCCCCGAGCTTGGCGCCCAGCTCACCGAAGCGATCATCAAGGAGATTCAGCGATCCACTCCATGGATGGTCACCTCCAGCGCCCAGACCAGGCTCACCGGCGTCATCATCGCGTCGGACCTTCGCAGGCTTGGCACCGATCCGACTTCCGGCCTCGTCCAGGATATGGCTGTGGACCTCGCGGTGGACTTTCAATGGCAGGACATCTCCAAGCACAAGCCGATCCTCGTCCGAAAGCATTTCCGGGCTTCAGGCAGCTTCGTGCCGACGCAGGGGATCAATGAGCCCATCGAGATCGGCAGGCAAGGTGCAATCGAAAACCTCGCGCGAGACATCGTCACCGAGCTTCGATCGGGCTGGTGACACCCGCCTCGCCTATCCTTGATCCAGCACACCGATAGCCCAGCAAGTCACACTCAGAAACGATCCCAAACGACCGATAGCATGGAACCGACCTTCGTTGCGAGACCCGATGCCTGAGAAAAACTCCGACAAACCGAACACGAACAACGATTCACCCAAGAATCCCAAGCAGCCGGGCAAAGGGCCAATCCCCCAGCCGGGCGGACGCTTCAGCCGGGGGCTCTTCGGCTGGGTGATGGTCTTCGTCCTCGTGGCGATGCTCGTCCTCCTCTTCCAGAACGTCAGCGGCAACGTCCAGACGCTCGGCTCGTGGAGCGAGTTCAAAAACATCTACCAGCAAGGCGAGATCAAGGAAGGCACGATCGAGCTGCGCGACCGCGAGATCATCGCCACGCGCAAGGCAGGCGTCGACGGGCCCGAACGCCCCGTCCGCATCAAGATCGATCCCAACATCAAGGATCAATACGCCCAGTGGCTCAACGATCTGACCAACGGCAACTTCCGCGACGCGGGCGGCCCGCCGATCTGGCAATACATCCTCTTCAACCCGCTGCTCATCATGCTGTTGTTGTTCTTTGTCATCTGGATGTTCATCAGCCGGGGGCTGAGAGGCGCCGGGGGTGGCGGTGGGATGCTCGGCAACTTTGGTCGATCGCGCCACCGCGTCTTCCACAAGGAAATGACCAACGTCAGCTTCAGCGATGTCGCCGGGATCAATGAAGCGAAAGATGAAGTCGAAGAGATCATTCAGTTCCTCAAAAGCCCGAAAAAGTTCACCCGCCTGGGCGCCCGCATCCCGCGTGGAGTGCTGCTCGTCGGGGCGCCTGGCACGGGGAAAACTCTGCTCGCCAAGGCGATCGCCGGCGAGGCGGACGTCCCCTTCTTCTCCATCTCAGGCTCCGACTTTGTTGAAATGTTCGTCGGCGTCGGCGCCAGTCGCGTCCGCGACCTGTTCAAACAAGCCAAGGAAAACTCGCCCTGCATCATCTTCCTCGATGAGATCGACGCGGTGGGCAGGCGCCGAGGGGCCGGCTTCTCCACCGGCGGGCACGATGAACGCGAGCAAACGCTCAACGCGATTCTCGTCGAAATGGACGGCTTTGAAACCTCCGATCAGGTCATCGTCATCGCAGCGACCAACCGGGTCGATGTGCTCGATCCCGCGCTGACGCGCCCGGGGCGTTTTGACCGCGAAGTGGTTGTGCCGTTGCCTGATGTGACGGGCCGACTGCAGATTCTCAAGGTTCACGCTCGCAAAGTGAAGCTCGGGCCGAACGTTGACATGGAGCGCATCGCGCGCGGCACCCCCATGTTCAGCGGTGCCGAGCTCGCAGCGATCATCAATGAAGCGGCGATCATCGCGACGCTCCTCGACAAGGATTTCATCGAACACGAAGACCTCGAAGAGGCCCGCGACAAGGTGCGGTTCGGCCGCCAGCGCAAGAGCCGAAAGGTCGAAGAGGACGAACGCGTAGCCACGGCGTATCACGAAGCGGGGCACGCCGTCCTGCAAGTGACGCTCGAAGACGCCGACCCCCTGCACAAAGTGACGATCATCCCGCGCGGCGAAACGGGCGGCGCCTCCATGACCCTCCCCATCAAGGATCGCTACACCTATGGAGTCAAGTGGCTCCACGCGATGCTCCGTGTTGCGTGCGGCGGACGCATCGCGGAGAGCATCAAGACGGGTGACGCTTCGAGCGGCGCGTCGATGGACATCCAGCAGGTCACCAAAATCGCCCGCGCCATGATCCTCGAATGGGGCATGAGCGAGAAGCTCGGCTTCGTTCGCTATGCCGGTGCTGACGGGCAGGAGCAGTTCGTCCCCGAGCGGGAATACTCCGAAGAGACGGCTCATCTCGTCGACGAGGAAGTCCGCCGAATCATCGACGAGGCGTATGAAGATGCAGAGCGCCTGCTCCGTGAACAATGGGTGCAGGTTGAGCGAGTCGCTGAGGCTCTGCTCAAGCATGAGACGCTCACCGCAGACGAAGTGCACCAGCTCATGGAAGGCAAAGACCTCAACAAGCCCACCGTCAGCGACCTTCTCGCTGCTGAGGCTCAGGCCAAACCCGCCGAGCCAAAGGTCGAGCCCAAGCGAGAGCCGGACGAGGAGCCACCCCCCGGGATGCTCCCCACGCCCGCCTGACCCAGCTTGGCGCCACTGTGCATGTGTACATGGGCGCGGTCGGGCGTCTACAATGCTCCTCGATGTCAAACGCAAGCAAATCCGCCAAAGCGCTGGAGACGGTCGAGCCGATCGGCGCCCGGGTTCTCATCAGCAAGGATGAGGACCGCAAGAAAACCAAAGCAGGCATTCACCTCCCCGACAAGATCGAAATCCCGACGATCACCGGCCGGGTCGTCAGCATCGCTGCCCAGGTCGAAAACGACGACGATTACCCGATTCGCAAGTACGACCGGGTGCTGTTCAATCCGAAAAATGGAGTGCCGGTGGATTTTGAGGGGGACAATCGCCTGTTCGTGATTCCCGTGGAAGATATTGTCGCTGTTTTCAGACGCGAGCCGAGCGATGACCAGCGAAGTTAATATTGGGCAGACGCAGGCGTTCATTGACCTCCTGCGCCGGGACTTGGAGGATCTCCCCGATCCATTGCCGATGCTGCCCCTGCCCGGTCCCTTTCATGCGGTCATCAAACCGCCTGGCTCCAAGAGCCTGACCAATCGCGCGTTGGTTCTTGCGTCACTGTCCACCGGCATGACCACCTTGACCGAAGCGCCGATCGGCGCTGAAGATGTCGATGTGATGATCAACGGGCTTCGCAAGTTTGGAGCCGAGATCGATAGTTTCCACGACGAGGACGGCGTGGCGCAACTGCACATCCGTGGAACGTCAGGTAGGCCGCAAGCAGCGGGCGAGTTGCACCTGTCCAACGCTGGCACAGCCGTCCGTTTTCTCACCGCAGTCGCAGCGCTCGCTAACGGCCCCACCGTGATTGACGGCTCGAACCGAATGCGCAAACGCCCGATCGGCGGGTTGGTCGCAGCGCTGCGCGCGATGCATGTGCGCGTTGATTTTCTCGGCGAATATGGTTTTCCGCCCTATTGCATCTCACC
>CAYMQF010000001.1:5768-25801 GCA_964392425.1 uncultured Phycisphaeraceae bacterium | reverse complement strand
ACGGACATGACGCGTCTTGCGGTGGCGCCGGGGCCATGCCGATCGTTCCAGATGGAGATCGAGCCTGACGCGAGTGGAGCCGCGAATTTTTGGGCTGCTGCTGCGATGTCCCCCGACTCGCGATGCCTGATCTCCGGCCTCGGCTCTTCGTGCATGCAGGGGGACGTCCGGTTTATTCAGCCGCTCCAGCGCATGGGCGCCGACATCGAGATGACAGCCGGCTCCATTGCGGTCTCCGCTTCAGAAAAGGGAACGCTCGCGGGGATCGACGTGGATCTTTCCGACATGCCCGACACGGCGATGGCGCTCGCTGTTGCTGCATCGTTTGCACAGGGACGCTCCCAACTGCGAGGCGTCCGCTCCCTCAGCGTCAAAGAATGCGACCGGATCGCGGCGACCGTCGCGGAGCTTTCCAAGTTTGGCGTGCGCGCCACTTCCACCAGTGACACCATCACCATCGACCCACCCGTCGACGGCGTCGGCGACGCGGCGCCCGTGCAGTTTGAAACCTACGACGACCACCGGATGGCGATGTCGCTCGCGCTGGTCGGCCTGCGTCGGCCCCATGTGTACATCAAGAATCCCGCGTGCGTCGCAAAAACGTATCCGACGTACTGGAAAGACCTCTCGATCCTGTACCAACGCTCGATCGCTGCGTGGGCGACGCCTGCGGAACCCACCAACTGATAACTTTTCTTATGTCCAGCTTCCGTCCATTTGCGCGCCGGCTTCTCAAACGACCGGGCAGTCTCTCTTTCGCCATCGGCATGGCGTTTGTCTCCGCAGGCGGAATGGGCGCCGGGCTTCTTGGATTATTGCCCACGCTCGAACTCATTCTTGGCGGAGAAGGCGCCTCGCTGCGCTCCATTGCGGAAGGCTATCCCAAGTGGATTTCGCCTGGTTTATTAGGGATTCTGCCGACTGACCGATTCATCTCCGTCGTCTGGCTCATCGGCGGGCTCATCATCCTCACACTGGTCGGCGCCACCGCCAGCTTCCTGCACACGACGATCGCCTTTCGCCTGTCCGCCCAAACGGTTGGCGACATTCGACGTGATGCGTTTCGCCACGCACTGCACCTACCGATCGGCAAAGTCGCCGGGCAAACATCGGACCTCATCAGCCGACTCATGAACGATACGGAAGTGCTCTTGCTGGGCTTCCTCGCGCTGACAAGCAAGACCGTCGCGCAGCTCACCAAAGGCGTCATCAGTGTGTCGGTTGCATTCATCATCGACTGGCAGCTCACGCTCATCGCACTGCTCGTGGCGCCGATTCTCTACACCGTGATACGCAAACTCGGAAAACGCATCCGCCGAGCGTCGCGCAGTGTGCTCCAGGCGCGATCGGAACTGCTCAACTCGGCGACCGAAGCGCTGCAAGGAATGCGCGTGGTCAAGGTGTATTCCAGTGAACGCCGGGAGCTGAATCGATTTTCCGAGCACAACGATGAAACCGTCAGGCAGCTTGTTCGCACTCTGACCATCCGTGCCTTCAGCACGCCGCTCAACGAGGCGCTGACGGTGCTGTTTCTCGCTGGTTTAGCGCTGCTTGCGTCGCGCGCGATCATCAATGGAACGATGGAGCTGCCGACCTTTATTGCGGCGATGGCTGCGCTCGGCGCCGCTGCTGCTTCGATCAAGCCGCTGACGCGCGCTATCCAGCAGGTCCAGATGTCCGAACCCGCTGCAGCCCGCCTGCTCGAACTGCTCGACGAAGAGCCCGAACCCATGTGGACCATTCGAGGCTCGGGATCGCGCCGGCCTCGCCTTTCCCGCCACAGTGAGTCCATCGAGTTTGAAAATGTCTCGCTCACCTATCCCGGCGCCAACGACCCCGCCCTCGACGGCATCAGCCTGCACATCAAGCAAGGCTCCACCATCGCTTTCGTCGGCCCCAACGGCTCAGGCAAAACAACGCTCCTCTCGCTCGTCCCCCGCCTGTACGAACCGGACAGCGGACGAGTCCTGATTGACGGGCACGACCTGGCAACCATGGACCTCCGATCCCTGCGCAGGCAGATCGGCGTCGTCACACAAGAAACCGTCATCTTCCGGGGAACGATCCGAAGCAACATTGCCTACGGCAGGCAGTCCGCAGCGTCTCCCCCCGCTGAGGAAGAAATCATCGCAGCAGCCAAACGAGCCCGCGCCCACGACTTCATTATGGACCTGCCCGGCGGCTACGACGCAGTCGTCGGCGAACAAGGCGCGACGCTCTCAGGCGGGCAACGACAACGCCTTGCCATCGCGCGGGCGATCCTCCGCGATCCCGCCATCCTCATCCTCGACGAAGCGACCAGCATGATCGACGCGGACAGCGAACGCCGGATTGCCGACGCCCTAGACGAGTTTTCGCAGGGGCGAACGTGCCTGATCGTCGCCCATCGGCTCAGCACCGTCTGCAATGCGGACCAGATTGTCGTCCTCGACCGGGGGCGAATCTCAGCGGTCGGCACACACGATGAGCTTTTGGAGTCCAGCCCGCTCTACCAGACGCTCGCCCGCACCCAACTCGTCGCCGCCCCGGTGTGATTGCCCGTCTCAAGAAAAAGCCCACGGATTCCAATCCATGGGATATGTGGACGTCTCTTGCGAGAGATTGCCCTGCCCCGGTCGATAGTCCTGCCCGGCTCGCCTACCATCCCCTCTATGTCATTGCCACGCATCGCCATTGTCGGCCGACCCAACGTCGGCAAATCCTCGCTCCTCAACATGCTCGCCCATGAGCGCGTGTCCATCGTTGACGCGGCGCCCGGAGTGACGCGCGACCGGGTCACCGCGGTCGTCGAGCTCAACGGCCCGCTGCAAACGGAGCCAGTCAAGCTCGTTGAATTCATCGACACCGGCGGGTTCGGCGTCTACACCGCAGATGGTGAACGCTTCAACGAAATCGGCGTCGACCTCTCGCAACTCTCCGGCGCCATCGAAGCTCAGATCACCCACGCCGTCCGCACGTCGGACCTCATCCTCTTTGTCATTGATGCCCAAGTCGGCGTGACCGCGCTCGACGACACCTTTGCCCAGACGTTGCGAGAACAAGCGGCCCAAGCTGGAGCGCGAATCATCCCGATCGCAAACAAAGTGGACGCGGAGAATTGGGAGCCTTACGCAGCGGAGGCATCGCGTCTCGGTTTCGGCGAAGCGATCCCAGTGTCAGCGAAAACAAACTTCCGTCGGCGCCTGTTGTGTGAACTGCTCTACGAGATCGCGCCCGAACCGGTCGAAGACACCGACCCCAACCCTGTGATGAAGCTGGCGATCGTCGGCAAACGCAATGCGGGCAAATCAACTTTGGTCAACGCGTTTGCCGGTGAAGAACGCGTGATTGTCTCGGAAATCGCAGGGGTGACGCGCGACGCGGTCGATGTTCGCTTTGAGCGAGACGGCCGAGTCTTCCTCGCGATCGACACCGCGGGCTTGCGACGCCGACGCAGCATCCCCGGCAAGGTTGAGTGGGTCGCCCAGCAGCGCGCCATCCAGAGCATCGACCGCAGCGATGTCGTGCTGTTCATCCTCGACGCGACCGAAGAAATCTCCACCGTTGATAAAAAGCTTTCCAAGCAGATCCTCGACCGCTTCAAGCCTTGCGTGATCGTCGTCAACAAGTGGGACCTCGCGAAAGACGGCGTCGGGCGAAACGGCAAAGCGGTCACCATCGATGATTACCGCGAATACCTGACCAAAGAGCTCGGGGGGCTGACCACCTGCCCGATCGTCTTCATCTCCGCGCTCGAAGAAACCGGGCTCGACGACACGATCGACCTTGCCTTTGAGCTGAATGAGCAATCGCGCGTCCGTCTTGGCACCGGCGAGATCAACCGCCTGTTCGAGGAGATTCTCAAGGAGCGCGGGCCGACTTCCCGGCTTGGTCGAGAGGCGAAGATTCTCTACGTCTCGCAGGTCGGTGTGGCGCCTCCCACGATCGTGTTGAAAGTGAACCGCGCGGAGCTCTTTTCGCCTCACTACATGCGATATCTGCTCAACCGGCTCGCTGAGCGCACCCCCTTTGAGGAAGTGCCGATTCGGCTCATTGTTCGAGGACGGGAGCGCACGAACACCAAGCGAGGCGCCGGACGTGCGCCGTCGCGCCATGACACGCCGACCCAGCCTCCGCCACATCCCGAAGTTCGCGTGATTGATCTGTCCCAGCAGGACTGATGCAGCGCGTCCTTACGCAGCCAAACCATAGTCATCGTTGTCGTCGGCGTTGAGCCAGTCAGGCGTGCTCTTCATGCGATGATGAACGCGGACGATCTTGGCGAGTTGCTTGCCGAAGACGCCTTTGATCGCGTTGAGTTGAGGCAGCAGATCTTCAGCAAACGGCTTATCGCGATCACGGAAGAACGTGACGATCGCCAAACATTCACCTTCGTGATGACAGGCAAAGACGATAACGCGCGACTCCGCGAGCCAGCTCGCATCATCGCCGAGATGTTCTTCGAGATCGCACTCGCTGTTGAGAACGAGCACGTCTTCAAGATCGGTGAACTTCGGCGCCAAGACGTCAGCGAGATGATCGAGCAAAATATCGGCAGCGTCCTTCGGGCAGTCGTAGTTGACATACGCGCCCAAGCTGTAGTCGTAGTGATCGCTGGGAAGATAGACGGCTGCGTTGGTGGGGCCGGTTTTGCGGAGCATGAACTCGAGCGAGACGCGAAGCAGCGACTCAATGTCCAGCTCCTGCTCGATGAGCGAACGAAACTCTGCCGAAAACTGCAGCGCCCGCACCTGATCGTCCAGCTCTTGCGAGGTTGTTTCCAGCTCTTTGCACAGAGCGCTGACCTGATCCGCTTCATCGGTGCGCGAGCTGGAGAGCACGCTGCACAAGCGCTGGAGTTTGCGGAGTCGGCGGTCGCGCTGTTGATCTTCGTGGGCGAGGTCGATCGCGTGGGTGACACTGTCGATGACTTCTTGTTCGTCGAGTGGTCGGGCGATCAGGTCGATGGCGCCGAGCCTCATCGCGATCACCGCCTGGTCGAGGATTGGCTCATCGCCGAGCATGATGACCTTGGTCATCGGCGATTGCTCTTGAATGGCGCGAAGCAGGTCGACTCCCGTATTGTCCGTCGCGCTCATCCCAATAATCGCGACGTCGTAGGAGGCTCCATGGACGGCGCCGATCGCTTCAAGACTTTGTTTGACGGGGTCACAGGTGAACCCATGCTTGCGGAGCATTTTGGTCAGCTCCCGGCGGGTTCGCGCGGCCGGCTCGATGAGGATGATGCGCGCGGTTTCGTTGAGCGACGCATCGTCGGTCAAGCCCAGCTCATCGCCCGCGGGAGCGCTGTGCCCAGCAGCGGGCGTTTGAAATCGTTCGTTGTCTGGAGTCGGGGTCGCCATGGTTCTCTTCTCTCTGCTCTCAGGCACTACGCTGCACGGGCGTTGGTTGACGCCCCCGCGAGTTCGTGTTCGATTCGCCACCGATCCAAAGTAATGCGAGCCTCCGCTCCTCCGTCTGCGCGATTGAGCAACTCCAACCGCCCTCCATGCATCTCGATGACCCGCCTTGCCTTGGCCAGGCCCATCCCCGATTGCCGGCCCGCCTCCTTGGAGGAAAAGAACGGGTCGGCGGCGTGGGCGATGACTTCGGGCGAGAGCCCGGCGCCATCATCCAGCACTGAGAGCATTAGTCGGTCATCTTCGCGTTCAGTTTGAACGCGAACGACAACCTGATGAGATTCCGCTGACTCCACCGCATTACGAATCAACTCTTTGGCTGCGACCGAGAACAGGTCTATGTCCAGAAACGCTGGTGGCAACGGCCCGCGGACAATAAAACGCACCGCCTGCGTGTCGAGACCCTCTGCGGCGCGCTCGCGCCGAATCTCTTTGATTATTTTTGGGAGCATCGTTGTCAGATCGATGTGGACTCGCTCCAACTTGGCCGGCGACGCCATGAAGTGCATGTTCTCGATGAGTCTGGAAACTCGCGTGGCTGCAGCGACGATCGCGCGAACCATTTCGGACTGTTCTTTGCCCAGCGAGGTGCTGCGCAACAGTTGCGCTCGCCCGCTGATCACCGCCAAGGGATTGTTCATCTCATGGGCGGCGCCCGCTGCCAACTCCCCCAGCCGAGCGTACGACTGCATCTCCACGATTCGATCTTGTTCACACGCAAGGCGATTGCTCACCTCGGCGAACTCCTCAGCCAGATAGGAAGCGTGAACGTGGTTGAGAGCGCCCGCCATCGCGGCCCGCCAATGGGCAACCGCGACCTTGTATTCATCACCCAATCGCCAAGAGTGCAAGAGCCAGGCGCCCCCGTTGTTGTTGGATTGCAGCACGAGCAGCTTGCTCCGCTGGACGATCTCTTCTTCGATATTCAAAGCACGCGCGATCTCGCTGGCCGTTTGATCGGAGAACGCCAGCTTCCCATTTTCCTGACCTTGGAACACTTCGAGCGGGAGCTCCGCCAAAGCGCCCCCCGTCTTGCGATGCTTTGCAGAGCGATCAAACGCGCGGAGTGTCCAACTCCCACCCGGCAAGGAATACCCCGCGATGACCGATTCATCGCCGAAGAGTTCACGCCCGTTTTGAACAATCAATTTGAAGACATCCATCGGCGACGGGGAAGGCGCAGCGGCGAGCGATTCACCAAACGAGCGCATCGATTGCAGCATCGTTTCGAGTCGATCGTATCCCTGTGCCCGTCGGCGGTGCATTTCGCTGAAGCCGACGAGTTTCCGGTTGGCGACGGTGAGCGATTGGACCAACCACTGCTCGGGGGGCGCCTCATCGACTCCCATCTGCATGCTGCGTTCACTGACGCGCTCGTGCAGGGAGACGGCGACTTGTTCGACTCGCTCTTCGTCCAGACTCCATTGTGCAGCGATTCGGCTGATGGCCATCGGGAGGGCGCTATTGCCCGAATCCCCGACGTGCATGAGTCGCGCGATCTCGTTGGCCGCACTGACGATGCTGATGAGCCGGGCGCTGGGGAGGTCGGGGATCGCTTGTTCGGGCCTGCCGTGGAGCCAGATGACATCACGGATCACGCCGGCCAGCCCCCATTTTTCCGCAAGCCGTTTGCCGATGGCGGTGTGGTCGATGCCGATCAGGTTTCGCTCGATCGAAGTCAAAGGCTGGCACCGCCGCTGGGCGATCTGCACTGCTTTGGCAAACGAGCGAGGCAGCAGCGCATCGAGCGCGATCTTGCCAAGGTCATGCAAGAGTCCGCAGACGAACGCTTCATTGGGGTTGACCGTGCTGAACCGGTCCGCGTGCACCGCGGTCAACTGCTCCGCTGCGCACGCGACGGCCAGAGCGTGCCTCCATAGCTCGAGACGATCGATCCGAGCGGGCGATTTCCCATCACCGCCTGCTGAGTCGCGAGGATTATCCTCGTCCGCCGTCATCATGAACTCGTGGATGTCAACGCTCAAGAGCATCGTGCGCACTGCGTCGAGCCCGAGCATGACGACCGCACGATCGACCGTGGTGATGGCGCCGCCGAGACCGGTGGTGGATCGGCTGCACGTTGCAAGAAGTCTGGCGGTCATCGCAGCGTCCGACTCGATCAGGCGGACAATCTCCGAGATTTCGACATCATCATCCGACGCCAAGCTCAACAGCCCCATCGCAATAGGCGACGGGCTGGGAATCGTGTCGAGCTTTTGGATAATCAGCTCGACGCGCTGGGCACTGGTTGGATCACTGGTCGTATTCATGGGAGTCGTTGCCCGCAGCTCACCGGGCGGCAAGCACCTCGATCCGGCCGATCAGGTCCTGGATATCAAACGGCTTGGAGATAAAATCGTCGGCGCCAGCCCCGAGCAGCGCGTCCACCTCGTCCTGCTTGATGACTCCTGACACCACGATGATGCGAGTATTGGACAACTCCGGGTTCTCGCGAACACGCTGGCACACCAAGTTCCCATTGATGTCAGGCAGCAAATAATCCAGCAAGATCACATGAGGCTGAAACGACTGCGTGAGCAATCCCGCGTCATATCCCGTCGAAGCGGTCGCGACCTCGAAACGATCGTTGAGCGTCAGCGCATCGCTGAGCAGGTCGACAATCTCGGGGTCGTCATCAACAACGAGCACACGGATCTTGGACCCTTCGAGCGGATCGGTGGGGATGCCATTGGTTTTCATGAACTCGATGAGGTCGAGGCGG
The DNA here is from genome assembly GCA_964392425.1 of uncultured Phycisphaeraceae bacterium. Classification (GTDB taxonomy): domain Bacteria; phylum Planctomycetota; class Phycisphaerae; order Phycisphaerales; family UBA1924; genus CAYMQF01. The sequence continues at coordinate 17,680 of CAYMQF010000001.1, read as the reverse complement.
GGGATTCGGCGAAACCGCGAGCCGGGCACGCGAAAGCCAGTGAGCCGACCGCTGTCAAAGCATCGAATGATGGTTTGCTGGCTGACGTTGCACAGCTTGGCTGCCTGCCCGGTGGTGAACACCTTCTTGTCCCGCAATTGTTCGATTCCATTGGCGCCTGGTGGCATCGCATCTTCCTCCCCTGCGCACCGACCGCCTCCAACTTCTTCGTGGACGGTCCGACCGCGCAGCTTTCCCAGACGCGAATCGACGCACAAAGCGCCTGTCTTGACAGGGATACTCCGCAATGCCTGACATTGAGCGTCGCAAACGGACCAACCGATAACACCGGCCAATCACTGGACCGATCACTGTGCCGACGTCAGCCCCGAGGAGGTGTCAAGCTGGAGCTGAACCATGGATGGCAGCAGGTAGTTTCGGCTGCGATAGAGGAAGACTCGCCCGCTGACGAGGAAGACCTGATCGTCGCCGTAGTCTTTTCGCAACTTCTGGATCATGGCCAACCCTCGACTGGGAAGGATCGACATCGGGGCGACCGGCCCGTCAGCAGTGTCCACATCGTTATCCACCACAAAGGCTGGAGCGTCCGCATCATCGAGGATGATTCTCCCCCGCCTAGGCTTCAGGTACGAGCCGTCGGAAAGAAGATTGGCGCCCACTGGAGCAAGCCCCGCTGCTCCGATTGAGATGGGGGTCGATCTGGTTGCGGTGTTGAGCGCCTGGATCAACGCTTCGACGGAAGGGTCCGCATCTGTATCGGGGTTTGGCGCGGGTTCGTCGTTCGATTCGGGTTGTTCTTCGTGATCCCCAGAATCAACCCTGTAATACGTCGGGAGGAGGTAGTTTCGCCGGCCGTAGACAAAAACCTGCCCGCTGACGAAAAAGTGAACATCGGTTTCCCCCGCATTGTGGATCTGCTCCATGCGCATCAGCAGGGCGCAGGGGAGGAGGATCATCGGAGGGGCTGACTGCCCTTTATCGTTGAGATCGAACAGAATCGCGGTCAGCCCGTGATCGAGTGAGCGGAGCACGCCGGGCTGATTGGCAAGGAAGGCCCCTTCCCGGAGTAGACCGCGAGAAGAACGAATCACCTTTTTCCCGGACGCCGACGAGGATTCCTGTGAAGCAGACTGCTGCGACACAGGCTGCTGCGCCCAAGCTGGCCCAGTGGTCGCCGTTGCGGTCGCTGCTGCAATCATCAACGCTGTCCATGTCCGTTTCACTGCGAGCCTCCTGTCGGGATCAGATGCTGTTCAGCTCACTGTATCGGCTTCGTCGCCGTCCTCACCCCACCCGCCCGCTTGACCCGGCTTATCCACTCTCATAGCGTCTGGCGCGAAACAGACCGGCCGTGTGCCCGAGCGGACCAAGGGGGCGGATTGCAAATCCGCTGGCGTAAGCCATCGTGGGTTCGAATCCCACCGCGGCCTTTCCACTCCTCGCTGACCCTTGCAGCGATGAGTTTTCCTAATCCTCTATTGTAAAATCCCTCCAGCATTTGCCACTGCGAGCGACTCATGCGCGTGCCAATGGGATCGCCCTTCCGATTCGGGGTAGACTTCCTCCGATGACCAACGGCGGGAGCAACAACACGTCGACAACAGCAGACCCTACGAAGGGTTTGGCGCCGACCACGATCGCCTTCATGAATCAAAAGGGAGGCGTCGGCAAAACCACCACCGTGGTCAATCTCGCAGCAGCGATCGCCCAAAATGGACACCGCGTCCTCGTCGTCGATCTCGACCCGCAAGCCCACGCGACGCTCCACCTCGGGCACGATCCCGATGAACTCGAACATTCTGTCTACGACGCGCTGCTCGACCCAACATGCGCCGAGTCAGCCCTCATCGAATCTCGCGAGAACCTGTCGATTCTCCCTGCCGAAGTTGATCTCGCAGCAGCGGAAATCGAACTCGCCGACGAACCCAATCGGCATCATCGCCTGAGCATTTTGATCGAGCAAATGGCCGATCGCTTTGACGCGGTGCTGATTGACTGCCCGCCATCGCTTGGGCTGTTGACGCTCAACGCGCTTGCTGCTGCGGGGCAAGTCGTCGTGCCTATGCAGGCGCACTTTCTCGCTCTGCAAGGCGTCAGCAAACTTTTTGAAACCATTCACCTGATGTCCAAACAGGTCAACCCGAACCTGAAAGTCGCCGGCGTCGTGCTGTGCATGCACGACGAACAAACAACCCACGGGCGGGAGGTCGTCGAGGATCTCGAATCATTCTTCGAGAAATCGGCAGGCGCCGACGAGCCTTGGGCAGCAGGCAAAGTGTTTCGACCCGCGGTTCGGCGGAACATCAAGCTCGCTGAATCTCCAAGCTTCGGCCAAACCATCTTTGAATATGCGCCCGGCGCCCCGGGCGCGCGCGACTATAAAAAGCTTGCACTTGTTCTTTGCGAAGAGTTATTGACCCCGCCGACGAAACAAGCCTCTCAACAGCAGCCCCCCACAGCGGAAGTCGTCATCCCTACAGAAGGCGTTGAGGTTGAGATCGCCGCTGGGCGCCAGCCGGAGTGAAGAAGGTTGTGATGAACCTCCGCTCAGCGCGCTGGCCCATCCGGCTCGCATTCATCCTCTATGCCCTCACACTGGCGACAGGCACGCATTGGCCGGGGTTGGTGATTCGTGTGCCCAGCTTCAACTACGCTGACAAAGTCGTGCATTTCACGGCATTTCTGCTCTGGACGGTCCTATTGGGGCTCACAGGCTGGTGTCGCGTCAAGGGGAGCCCACGACGGCAACTGTTTGCAATCGGGTTGATCGCGGGGTTGTACGCTGCTGTTGACGAGCTGACGCAGGGCTTGCCGGGTGTAATGCGGACAGTCAGCGCGAGCGATCTCGCGGCGAACTGGCTCGGAATAACGTTTGGCGTGTTGACATTGATAATTATCGGCCGCGGGAGGGATAGACCAGCTCAGTGAAAAAAAAATTTCAATACGAACGAGTTTGTCTTGACTGAGAATCCCAGTTGTGGTACAACTGAGTTTGCATAGGGAAATGGCAATCGGTTGCACGCCGAACGCCGTGAGATGAGAGTCAGTTTTTGTGGCAATGAGCGCCTGATTGATCCTGATTGATAAGGTTTAGTGCTCAGGCTCAAGTTCGCCACGCACAGGAGAGAGTCAAAATGAAGATGAGTACATGTGCGCTGCTATGCACGATCAGCGCAGCAATCGTTGGGTCAGCGAACGCTGGTGTCATCAACACCGCAACGTTTATCGCCGGCATCCAGAATCAGGACAAATCCCTTTTCTCGGCTGCAGGCACGACAGACCGAGCCAATCTTGCTTCGTCGGGCGCCGTCAAGCGTTCGCAAGGATTCAGTGTCACTTCCCCAATCGTTCTCGATTCGGTGTCGATCCTCGCTGAGAGCGTCATGACCGGCGCTCTGACGATGGGCGACAGCGTCACCCTGTACATCACCAATGGATTGGGTGGCAATAGCGACTCCGTGCTGTTCTCCCAAACGTATGATGTCACCGCTGACGCTGCGGGCGCTCCCACCTGGCATGCGTTCAATCTCGGAATCGTCCTCGACACACCGGGCGAGTACTTCCTCGTCATCGGATCCAACGGCGCCAAGGGGTTCAAAGTCCGCCAAGTCGGCCCGACCAACACCTCAGGTTTGACCGGTCGAGGCTTCCTGCAATCACCCGCCGGCGATCCAGTCGCCAACAACAGTGGCTGGTTCTTCTTCCCCACAAACGTCCTAGCGACGCAGTTCTACGGCTCCGCGATCCCCGCGCCAGGCTCATTCGCTCTGGTCGCAATCAGCGGTTTGCTCATCGTTCCGCGACGCAAACGCTGATCCAGCGCGGCCTACTCCGCCGCGAATAAGTATTTGACTTGATCGTCCCCTTGCCTGTAACTCAGGCAGGGGGATTTTTTTTGACGACAATGACACCGTGACCACCGCAGGGACCGAATCACAACATGAGCCACACCCCGCTGAGCCACCCCAGCAGCCCGGCTCAGCCTCAGATGGCGTCGGACATGCGCTCCGCACCGTCGCCTCGATAACCATCGTCAGCCGATGCACCGGGTTGGCGCGCGACGCCGTCTGCTCGCGCATCTTCGGGGCCGGCCCGATCTGGTCCGCGTTCGCCTTTGCCTTCATGCTCCCCAATCTTTTTCGACGACTCTTCGGCGAGGGCGCCCTCTCCGCTGCGTTCCTGCCCGAATACGCCAAACTCACCGACAAAGATGAAGAGCTTGCGCGCTCCTACGCTGGGGCGACCATCGTGCTCCTCGTGGGCGTGCTCGGAGCGGCGACACTGCTCGGCGAACTGGTCCTGCTCGGCGTATTGCTGTCCCCCCTCGCGGACATCGGCGGACTGGCGCTTCGGCTCGCAATGATCACACTCCCCTTTATGCCCATGGTCTGCGCCACCGCAACGATGGGCGCCGCCCTGCAGTGCCACCATCGGTTCGGGCCGCCCGCTGCAGCTCCGATCATCATCAACCTCTCCATCATCGCCGCAGCGACCGTGTGGACCGTATTCCTCTCCGCATCAGAACAGGCAACGATCTTCGCAGTCGCAGCGTCGGTGCTGGTGGCAGGCGTCGTGCAGATTGTCTGGATGCTCTGGTCACTCAAAGGACGCCGACCGAGGTGGACCGCATGGCTCGGACCCGATCGTCAACGAGTGGCGCCGTTGCTCAAACGAACGATCAAACGAATGGGCCCCGTCGCAATCGGCATGAGCGCCCTGCAGATCAACACGCTGATCGACGGCTTGATCGCGAGCTGGCCGATCCTCATCGGGCCGACCATCGCGCTGCCATTTCTTGCTGAGCCTTTGAAATACCCACTGGACGAAGCCTCCAACGCGGTGCTGTTTTTTGGGCAGCGCCTCTACCACTTCCCGCTGGGCGTTTTCGGCATCGCGCTGGCGACCGCAGCATTCCCCGCGCTTGCGCGGTCCACCAAAGTGCACGCGGACTTCGTTCGCACACTCCGCCGATCCGTTCGGCTCAGCCTCTTCATCGGCCTCCCCGCCTCGATTGGGCTTTTGCTCGTGCGCGAACCGCTGATCGCGGTGATCTATCAGGGCGGCGAGTTCTCCGCCAGCGCGGGCGCCCGCGTCGCCGACGTCCTGCTCGGATACGCGCCGGGCATCTGGGCGTTCGGCCTCACGCACATCCTCACGCGCGCTTTTTACGCTCAGGGAGACACGAAAACACCGATGCGCGTCTCGCTCATCGCGATCGCGGTCAACACGATTCTCAACTTCACATTGATCTGGACTCTGCGCGAAGCGGCGCTCGCCTGGTCCACCACGTTCGCCGCGATCGGTCAATGTGTCGCATTAGTCTGGCTCGCTCGCAGACGCTGGGGAGCCGACGTTCTGGATCGAACCCTCGTCAAGCCGGTGGTGATCGTCGTCGTGAACTCAGCCCTGATGGGCGCCGCGGTGATTGGCGTGGGAGCGATTCTCCCACACTCAGACTCTTGGACCGGCTCCCTCTTGCTGCTCGGCGCACTGGTTCTCGCTGGCGCGGGCGTCTTCATCGCAGGTTCGATCGTAATGCGAGCGCCGGAATTGCGCTGGCTCATCGAAGGCAAAATCACAGACACCAAGACTGATACCGATGGCGCCTCGTGACACCGCGCCCAACGCCTTGAGCAAATCCAAACTGGAAGCCGCCATGTTTCAGCGGTTCAGCAGAGTGGTCCCCAGTTGCCCAAGAGGATGGCGAGGTCGGCGCTGTCGACGATCCCATCATTGTTGACATCTGCTGTAGCGTTGGCCGTTCCCCATAATCCGAGCAGAGTCGCCAGATCGCCACCATCGACGATGTTGTCGCCGTTGAGGTCGCCGGGGATGCCGATGACTTCGCATGAATCAATGATGCCGTTGTTGTTGCAATCGGTGGCGCCTTGCAGAATATCGACATCATCAGGCACGCCGTTGTTGTTGCAGTCAGGCGCCGCCGTCACACCCAAGGGGTTGTTCATCGCGGCTTGAAGGGACGCATGTTGAATCGCGGTCCCTTGGTTGGCGCCTCCACCTGTGGTGCAGCCTGCGTTGGTGTGAATGCCGATGCACAAACCCGTCGTCAGGTCGAGAACGGGCGACCCCGAGTTGCCACCCGTCGTGTCCACCGCATATTTGATGACGTTCCCAGAACGGAAAGTATACGGCCCGGAGTTCGTCTGCTGAACCTGATTGGATGTAGCCGGAGTCGAATCCACGCCGTAGCCGGTGATTCGGATCGTTTGGTTGAGCACGGGGGGAGCCGCATTGGCGAGAAAGTAAAACGCTCCCTGCGCCTGGAAGGGCGTCAACCCGGTGTTCGAGTTGGCAAAGACGCCGAAGTACGCCCAGTCGTTTCCGATGCCACCGGACTGTGCCTGAACCGAAGTGGGGTCCACTGGGTACTGGTCCTGAGGCGGCGGGTTGACAATCGCGCCACCCGAGCTGGACAACGGCACATTGAACTGCAGCACAGACAAACCACCGCCCGCACAATGCCCAGCAGTCAGAAAGTTATGAGTTTGATCGTCGATCATGAATGCGGTGCACCCGATCGGAACCACACGCGCCATGCGAGCATCGGTGGAAAGCACGCGATCGTCCGTACCACAGATAGAAAATGGAGTCGGATTGCCGGGAGGCCCCATGAGCACCGTGTCGATCATGAGCCGGTTTTTCCCTGCATTGGGATACGCATAGAGATCGACGCGCACGCGATCACCGTTGAAATAAGCCGAGGTGTTGCCCCATTTTTTCAGATCGTCCGCCGTCATCACCTGCACGGCGCCGTCCGCGAGCGACGTAATCCAGAGGAACGCGTCATTGCCAAAAGCGGGGTTGCCCGAAAGAGCCGCCTCCTGAAACTGCAGGCGAATCCACGGGGCGAAAGGAAGATTCACTTCCGTCGAGAACACGATCTCAGCATTCTTACCCGCTGACTGCTTGGCTTGAACGAGTCCCGAATCGACGCCGATGATGACTGGAATCTCCTCGATCGGTTGAGGCGCCAGCCCTTCCAAAATGGACTTCGTATTCTGAGCGTAGCCAACGCTGGAGACGCTCAGAAGAGCCAACAGGGCAGCAGCTTGGGTTGTTCGTGTCATGAATTCTCTTTCTCGAAAAATGAAATAGTCAGACCAACTTCGGAATCCCAGATGGAGTCGGGATGATCGGCTCGTGCGCGGACTCTGCCTTTGATGCGATCATTCCTCACCCAACCACCTCCACTGGCACGCCGTCCGTCGCTCGCGATCGGGCTGGAAATACGCAAACCAACGCCTCCCCCTCTGGACGGCCACTCGCGAGGCTCATTCACATTGTGGTCATCTATGGGACGCAGTCAATGATTTTCTGGCACATTTGGAAAAAAACACCCTCTTTTTGTCGGCTCATCGCACCATCAAGGCAATCTCAAGCCGTCGAGTGACATAAACTTCCTCGACCGTTCGTCCGATAGTCTGATCGAAGAGACCCAGCCACGTCGCTGCCCATACACACCGCACACCAGCCCAGCAGAGGCAACCCATATGCTTGATTCATCAATGGCGACCATCCATTCATTCCGCGTCCTCCCTGCCCTTCCTGAGCCCCTGACGCCGTTGCTGCAGCTCGCACACAACCTGTGGTGGACGTGGCGCCCCAAAGCCGCTGCCCTCTTCGAACAACTCGATCCGGACCTCTGGGAAGAAACCCATCACAACCCCGTCAAGCTGCTCGGCACCATCGAGCAGGACCGTCTGGACCGGGCCGCGGGGGATCGCGCTTACGTCCATGCAGTCAATCAGGCCGTCGAGGACCTTCAATCACACCTGACCCGCCCCACATGGTTCGACGAAACCTTCGGCGACCTCCCCCAAGCGGAAGGACGATCGCCACTCATTGCCTACTTCTCTGCGGAGTTTGGCTTGACCGAGTGCTTCCAGATTTACTCGGGCGGCTTGGGATGCCTTGCTGGAGATCACCTCAAATCCGCAAGCGAACTGGGAATCCCACTCGTCGGCGTCGGGCTCCTCTACCGCACCGGCTACTTCCACCAATACCTCAACGCCGATGGCTGGCAACAAGAACGGTACCCCGAGCTGGACTTCCCAAACCAGCCCATCCGCCGAGTCATCGATCCGAAAACGAACGCCCAACAACGCGTCACCGTCGACCTGCCCGGCCGGCGCATCGAAATCGGCCTGTGGAGTTGTCAGATCGGGCGAACCACGCTCTACCTCCTTGACACCAATATCGACGGCAACTCGCGTGCCGACCGCGACATCACGCGCAGCCTGTACGGCGGGGATGTCGAACGACGAATCCAACAAGAAATCGTCCTCGGCATCGGCGGCGCCCGGGCGCTCGAATCCCTCAACCTCCTCCCCACCGTCTTCCACATGAACGAGGGGCACTCCGCCTTTCTCGCACTCGAACACATCTGCCAGGTCCGCAAGCAAAGCGATCTTTCCTTCGACGAAGCCTTGGTCGCAACCTCCGCTTCCCACCTGTTCACCACGCACACACCCGTCCCCGCAGGCATCGACCGCTTCTCCCCCGAGCTCGTCGAGCAATATCTCGAGCCGATGCTCGGTGATTTGGGAGTCGACCGATACAAGCTCTTGTCGCTCGGCCGCGAGAACCCCGACGACGACCGCGAGTTCTTTTCGATGGCGGTCCTCGCCCTGAACACCTCCAACCGCTGCAACGGCGTCAGCCGACTCCACGGCGAAGTCAGCCGGCAAATGTGGGCCAAACTCTGGCCCGGCGTCCCCGTCCCCGATGTCCCCATCGATCACGTCACCAACGGTGTGCACATCCGCAGTTGGATCTCGCCTCGCCTTGCCCATCTGTACGATCGCTATCTCGGTTGGGCCTGGCAGCGCAACCCAGCCGACCATTCCGTGTGGGATCAAGTCGAAAAAATCCCCGATGAAGAACTGTGGCGCTCCCACGAACGTGAACGCGAACGCTTGGTCACCTGGTGTCGCCGGCGCATCCGCGAACAGCTCAACCGGCGAGGCGCCTCGCGCACCAATATCGACCTCGCTGCGGGAGCGCTCGATCCCGACGTTTTCACCATCGGCTTTGCGCGAAGATTCGCCACCTACAAGCGCGCAACGCTCCTGCTCGACGATCCCGATCGCCTGCGCGCCCTCCTCAACGACCCCGATCATCCGATGCAGATTCTCATTGCGGGCAAAGCGCATCCCGCCGACGGCCCCGGCAAGGAGATGATCCGCAAACTCGTCAAGTTCGCCGAATCTGACGACGACTACAGCCGAATCGTCTTCCTCGAAGATTACGACATCGAAGTCGCTCGGCGCATGGTCAGCGGCTGCGATGTCTGGCTCAACACCCCCCGCCGAGGAATGGAAGCGTCAGGCACCAGCGGCATGAAGGCCGCCATGAACGGCGTCGTCAATATCTCAATCCTCGATGGTTGGTGGGACGAAGGCTTCCACGCGGACAGCGGCTACGCCATCGGCCGGGGCGAGTCCTACGACGATGAAGACCTGCAGGACAAAGTCGAATGCCGCGCGCTCTACGACTTGCTCGAACGACAAATCATTCCCGATTTTTATCACCGCGACGCATCGGGTTTGCCGCGAGGTTGGATCGACCGCATGAAGCGCTGCATCACGCGCTCCGCTTCGCAGTTCAACACCAACCGCATGGTCTCGCAATACACGCAGGAGCACTATCTCCCCGCCGCCCGGTCGTACGTCGCGCGCTCCAAAGACAACCTGGCCGGCGCCCGCGAGCTGCACCAACAACTGAATCATTGGCGCGAGCTTTGGCCTCAAATTCGCATCGAGTCCGTCGATTCATCAATCGGAAACACGCTCAAACTGGGCGAAGAAGCAACGGTCGAGGCGATCGTTCATCTTGGACAGCTCGATCCCGCGCACGTCTGCGTCCAGTTGTACGCCGGGTCGGTGACGAGTCTGGGCGAGCTGGTCGACGCAGAACGGCTCGACCTCACGCACCGCGAATCGCTCGGCGACGGCAGGCACAAATACGCCGGCGCCATCAAGGCGGATCGCTCCGGTCGGTTCGGCTTCTCAGTCATGGTCTTGCCATGCCACCCGCTGCTCGATCAACCCTTCGTGCCTCATCTCATCACCTGGCTCGGCGGCCACGCGCCCGACGCGCTCGAACGCGCCGACACTTTCGCTGCAGCAGGCTCACACCGATAGTTCGTTTACATCACCGCAGCAACGGTGAGATACACCGCAATAGCAATGGCGAATCCCGCCTTGATGATGGTCGCAACAAGCCTGCCGATCGCGGCGCCTTGCCCAACGCGCCACGTCTGACCCCACGTCCGCTCATCGCGCGTCCGCTCCATCAGCATCGCGCCGACGCCTGCGCCAAGAACACCTCCCACGATCGTTCCAATGATGGGAAAGAATGGCGTGCCGACGATCGCGCCGACCACCGCGCCGATGATTGCGCCGAAGGAAGATCGTTTGGTTCCGCCCGCTTGCTTGGCGCCCGCCCCCGCAGCGACGAACTCGACAATCTCAGCAAGCAGCCCGGCGCCCACCGCAACCAGCAGCGTGGTGAGCGAAAACGTCTCAGGCTTGATCAAGTCAACCACAATCCCCGTGCTGACGATCAACCATATGCCTGGCAGCGAAAAGAGCGTGGCGATGACGCCAAGCACTCCCACGATCCCCATGATGGCGCCGATGATTGCAAGCATCCCGATTGAGTCATTGGGAGCGGAAGCGAATGTCTGTCAACCGCCCGATAGTTCGCACGTCACTGGCCCGACGCTGGAGCATTGGAATCATCCGCTGCATCCGCTGGAGATTCCGCAGGCTCAGGCTCAGACTCTTGCGAATCGCCCGCTCCATCATCTTTCGATTCAGCGTCTTCATCCGCAGGCTCATCGTCAGGCTCGTACCCTTCCGTCTGCTTCTCCATTTCGAGGATCCATTCCTCCAAAGGCGTATAGCGAAGCAGGTCGAGGCGATGGCTCGACCCATCTTTGAGCCGAAGCGTGACGAGGAACTTGTCCCACTTTCGTTTGTCGACTTGCGTGATGAGATCGGGCGTAATGACGATGCCGCCGTGCAGCGTGAGCGTGAGCGTCTCCGGGTCGTAGCGGTGCTTTTTGCGTGCAACAGAAAACGTGAGAAGGACAAGCCACACAGCAGCGGAGAACCCGCCGACCACAAACACCCACTGCATCGGCAGGTCGAACCTGCTCAACGGCTTGGGCGGGTTCTTGTTTGCCTGATCCAGTTCGAGGTCCTGCAACATCTTCGACGGATTTTCAATGGTGGTGTTCGCCGGATCGAGATGCCCGACATTGCGCAGCGCATCGAGCCAGTCGAGTCGCTTGAGCTTGGTTGTCGCCTGCCTTGCGCTGAGCCCTGATCCTTGCGTGGACAACTCGCGCAGCTCAGCCTCTTCCAGCTCCAGGCTCTCCAGTGTCGCAACCGGATCGTCAACGGAGACCAACACAAAATCGCCGGACTCCTGCGCTGCAGCGAGATATTCTTTGAGCGACCACTGGGCTGACGCCTCACCTCGCGCGGGGTACTTGATGAGCGCGTCGTACAACCCCCACGCACCCAGCCCTGAGGACGCCACCAGAAAGATGACGATTTTGATCAGCCATTTGGTGCTTAGTTTCGTTTCCTGCATGAGCGTCCTATCCGTAGTCGTTGGGCGGTTTGATTATCGAACATCTGATCGGCGTACTGGCACGCCTGCATCCATCAGAAGTGAGCGTATTGTCGTCTTTGTGCCGGCTGCGTCAACGTAGAAAACGAACCGAGACGGCCATACCATCGACTTGACACAGCCGTTGGACCAATAATCACCGGGACGCCCTGTCGCAACCGTTTTCCGGGCCAAACGTATAATTCCAATGGCGTAGAGCGACGCACCGCTTTTCGATGCGTCCACAACATGGAAGGATTCAGCATGAAACA
>CAYMQF010000001.1:0-5668 GCA_964392425.1 uncultured Phycisphaeraceae bacterium | reverse complement strand
CATGAAACAGCCAGCACGAATGCACCGAGCCAGCTTGTTGGTCTCCGCCATCGCTCTCACGGCAGGAGTCATCACCGCGGGCGGATGCGCCACCGGCCCGCAAGGCGCCTTCTCCGGTGCTGGGCTCGGCGCTGCAACAGGCGCGATCATCGGGTCGGTCTTCGGCTCAGCCGGCGCGGGCGCCGCGATCGGCGCAGCAGCAGGTGGACTGTCGGGAGCCGTCATCGGCGATCAAAACGAACGCAACGCAAGAAACAGCTACAACCGCAGGCCCTACGTCGTCGAGAACAACTATTACTACGACCGTTCGCCATACAACCGTCCCTACCGGCACCGCGACCGCTACCGTCGTCGTCACGGCGGCTAGGAGCGACCAACGCGCTGCAACCGTCTCACTTCGCCCACAGACCCACACGCCGTTGCTTGGCGTCGCGCTGCGCCTCTTCAAACTCCTTGAGATACCGATGAGGCCAACGCCCATCGGCGCGCGCCAACCCCGCCCGTAACATCTTTTCTGAAAAAAGCTCACCATCGGCAAGCTCGACGTGCGCCAGCAGCCGACCCCACCGCCCGCGGAGTCGGCTTGGTTCAACGGTAAGCATCACCGTTTGACCATCAAGGATTTCACGAGCATATTGCGTCGCTTCGAGCGCGAGCCGTTCAGCCGGGCTGCCGTTGCGAGCCATCTCCGGCGTGTCGATCCCCCACACACGAACGCGCGTGCTCGACGTGTCTTTGAGTGTGTCAGGCAAATCAACAATGAACGTGTCACCGTCCACGACACGAATGACCTGCGCCCGCAAATCCCCATACCGACGCGCATCATTGCGAGGCGCCAACAGCAGACCCGCCCGGTCCATCGCCACGACACTGATGAACGCCATGGTCACCAGACTGAGTAGGAATCGTTTTCGCCGGCGGGCATGATGATCCGGTCGTTTCATGTCGCTTCTCTCATGATTCAATCAACTCAAAGGCTGGACAGGGTGGGCTCTTTAGTCTTCATTCCCTATGGAATCGGACTTCGGTTTGTTCTATGGTCGCACATACACAGTAGCTGCACGCCGTTCGCGTGATCCAGCTTGGTGAGAAAAGAAAGGAATCACAATGAAAATGGCATCAGGAATCATTGGAGCTCTGACACTCGCTCTTCTCGCTGGAACAAGCACCGCCGCGCTTGGGGCGACTGGCGAAGTGCGATCCGTGACCCGGCTCACGAAGACATCGACAACCTCACCCTCAGCCCAAGGAAAGACCAATCTTCGCATCCAGCAAGGCCGGGTCGATTTCAAAGTTGAGATCGTCGGACTGCCCGTTGGCCCGTACACCCTCATGGTCAATGGCGCAAGGCAAGGCTCCATCAACGTCGTCGCTGACGAACTTGGAACCACCGGCGAAATCGAGTTCCGCAACACCACGTCGTCGAACAAACGGTTCCTCAGCTTCGACCCGGCTGGTGCGAAGATTGAAATCGCCCAGCCCAACGGTGTCGTCGTCTTCAAGGGTGTCCTCGCAAGCGCCAGCACAGACGATCCATCATCCAACTCGAACGATATCGAGTTCACACTGCCCGCCGTCGGCCCGCAGTCTTCCGCTACGGGCGATTTGGAGTTCAAAGTCGATCCAAACCGGACACGCTTTGAAGTCCAGATCGAAAACATGGAGCCGGGCTCCTACAACCTCTTCGTGGACGGCGACAACGTCGGAAGCATCCAGGCGTCGCTGAACTCCAATGATGACTCCAACGACAACGCCGACGACAACTCCGACGATGATTCCAATGACAACGCTGACGACAACTCCGACGATGACTCCAACGACCATCCTGATGACGACTCCAACGACAACTCCAGCGATGACTTCAACACTTCCATCAGCGGTCGCCAACTCGCACGCAGCAAGAGGGTCGCAACAGTCTCGTCGGGGCCGGACTCCGAGGGTGAAATTGTTTTCCAGGACCCCGTCGGCGCCAACCCCAACACCTTCCCGTTGAACTTCGATCCGCGCGGCAAAGTCGTTGAAGTGCGTCAGGGCGGCGTGGTCATCCTCTCCGGCGTGTTCCCCACAACTTCTACTTCTACAGACCCCACCAGCACGAGCGGTGATGACAACGAGCCCTCGGGATGCAACGGCACAAGCGACCTCAACGGCGACGGAATGGTCGACAGCGTTGATATGAAGATTTTGCTTGCTGACTTTGGCCCGCTTACGCAGGATGTCGCGCCAGCGCCAGCGACGGCCCCTCGCTCACCACGATCGCGCCGACCACGACGACGATAATCGGCTCGCAAGGAGGCACTTCCCACAGTCCATTTTTCTTCCGAACGATGAGGAGGTCCGAATCGTTCGCCAACACTTACTCGCCCCGCAGCGCCTCGACGCATGTGTGGGCGAGTGTTTGATGAAGCAGATCGTGGTCCTGCAACGTGTCCACGAGATCCATGAGATCGTTGATTCGTCGTTCTGTTGAGCGCGAACGGTCCACCATCTCAATCGCTGCGTCCCCCAGCGCCTCCGCAGCAGAGAGAAGCCACTGAACGTCGGCCTGGCCCTTCTTCGGCGGGTCAACATACGCCCGCACCGTCTTGACGCCGATCATCACGATCGGCCACGTTCGCAGTTGCGTCTTGGGCTCTCGGACAATGAGCAACACGGGAATGCCCGCTTCATTCGCCCTTCGGCGCAGCTCCCGGCCGTCAGCGCCAACCAAGAACGGCTCGATCAACCAACAGCCAGCCTCAAGTTCAAACGATTCATCAGGAAATTCGCTGAGCTGGCCCTTCATGCCCGCCTCAGCAGCGAGCAAACGCTTCTGCCGACGACATTCCTCCAAAGGCATGAGGATGCGCTCCATCCGCCCGTAATCACACAACCGATGAGCAATCGTGAGCGCCTCCCCCGAGGCACGCTCACACTCAAAATAATCGGTGCGCGCAAGAGCAGCCGCAGCTTGCTCCATAAGCAAATCAATCTTGTCCGATTTTTTTGATTGCACCGCAGTTCCCATCAACGAATCCTTCCCGAAAGAAACCGATCAACAAAAACCGATCAACGCGACGCAGCGATCATGTCGGAGAGCCGACCCAGCTCGACGCGCCACCGATCGATGTGCTCGTCCATGTCATACGCAAGCAGGTCCGACAACAACGGCCAATCCTCCTGCGTGAGCGCCGCCTTGACCGAAGTCAGCATCTCCGCGAGATCGGTGATGATCGTCGGATCAAAGATCGGCTCCTCGTTCTCCACCGGGTCGAGAGAGATATTCAAAAGAGCACACCCCTCCTCGACCGCTTGGCGAACGGTCTGCCAGGTGTTGATCGCCTGCCCAAGCTCGTTGAGCGCCAAACCCGTCTCACCCGTCTGGAGAAGATCCGCAGATTTTTGCTGAGTCTCGCGCGTGGAGGACAGCGTCTCTGCAACATCCAACAGCACCGTCTGCACCAATGAGCGAGGCTCCGCGGAGATAAAACGAATCTCCTCAGCATAAGGCTCATCAGCGGGCGGCTTGCTCAAATGCTCGTCAGGAGTGGGAGAGCCATCCGACCAGACTTCAACGATGATCCGCCCTTTGCCCTCGCTCTGGGTTGTCCCAGCAGCCAGCGCTGAGGCAAGCGTCTCATCCTTGACCGTGATCTCTGCGTCATCCAAAAATACCTTCATGCCCGAATCATCGGCTTGCGCGGCCCATCAGGCAAGAGCTTTCGGACCATTGGGCAAGAATCGCCCGTATTTGGCTGTTCTCAAGGCGGGAAACAAGCTCAGGGCAGCCGACGCAGCCGCCTCGTCGAGAGTTGGTGCAGCTCGGATTTCAGATCGGCGAGCGTCCAGCGGAGGGCGAGGTCCAGCCGATCTTCGCGCTCGATCAACTCCCTGCCAGAAAGCGACCACTTGAAAGACGCCTGCCCCTGCCCCCGCACCACCTCCAGCACCGGCTGTGTCAGCGACGGGCTGTCCGGCGCCACCGCGGTCGCCGTGATCTCGCCCTGCCCACTCATCAAGTCATCATCAAGACTCGCAACACGCCATGCCGTCGTGATATCGAGCCCGCCTGCGCGACCAAAGCGGACCGGTCGCGTCTTGCTCCATGTGTCGCCAATCTTTTTGATGTGTTCATCGCCGACGGCTCGCCAGATCGTCTCGATCGCCTCTGCAAAACGAGGCGGCAAGAACATGCCCAGCGCAGTCTCATCAAAATCCTCCGCAGTGGAAAGCAGTTCAGCGACGGCGCCCAATCCCCGGACGCGCACGACCCGCCCGTCCGCTGCGACCACCACCGCAAACTCACTGCGCGCAAGCGCGCCAATAACAGATTGAAAGATCGCACCGTCATCGACCTTCGGCGCCTCCCCTTGCAGCAGTTTGAGCGCAGCTTCCGGCAGCCCCACTGGTGGTTCAGGTTTCACCTGCTCCGCCTCGGCTTCCTTTTCATCATTGCGCACCCACGAAAACTCGTGCTGAGTGTCCCCTCGCCGCCACACCGAAGTCAGCCGATCGAACTTGCCCTTGATGATGAACGAGCCGTCCGGCGTTTCACGATCCGCTATGAATGTGATGTTCGCCGATTGAACGATCCGCCCAACCATCGGCGCCGACTCGCCTTCCTCTGAAATAAGCAAATCAAACGACAACTCATACTTCCACTCAGCGCCGACCTTCAACTCAGCGTGAACCGCGATCGGCTGTGCATCCTCAGCCTGCGCCCGTCCCGTCGAGACAGTGATCGCTCCTAGAAAAACAGCAGCCAGCGCGACGGTGATCGGTCGTGAGATGTGCATCGAGCCGGTCCTTTCAGGCGATTATCGCCGCAGGCAATCGTCGGTCCCAAGTCTGCAGTGTAGTGCCCGCGTCGGTCGCAATCGCTGGACAACCTATCATCATGGTCCCATGAAGCTTGCACTGGCGCCGACCAATCCGACCATCGGGGATCTCCCCGGCAACGCTGACCTCGTGATCGCCGCGATCGACCGCGCCCGCCAGACTGGCGCCGACCTGATCGTCGTCCCCGAGCTTGCAATCTGCGGCTATCCGCCCAAAGACCTGCTCTGGCAAAATGGGTTCGTCGAAGCGGCGATGGAGCAACTGAGCCGTGTCGCAGCACAGACGCACGGCATCGTCGCAATCGTCGGCTGCCCATGGCGCGACAGCGACCGAGCGATCATCTACAACAGTCTGCTCGTCCTCCGCGATGGAGCTATTGCCAGCCGGTACGACAAACGTCTGCTCCCAACGTACGACGTCTTCGATGAAGATCGGTATTTCACTCCCGCCGACCAGCCGCTCGTTATCGAAGTGGCCGGCCTTCAGGTCGGCCTTGCAATCTGCGAAGACCTTTGGCATGGAGACGACGCGGGGTTCGCAAGCCAATATCACGATCGGCCCGACCCGGTGACGGAGTTGGTCGCTGCAGGCGCCAAGCTCATCGTCTGCCCATCGGGGAGCCCGTTTGTGCTTGGAAAATGCCACGCGCAGCGCGACATCATCACCGCGCACGTCCGCACCCACTCCGTCGCGCTCGCCTCGCTCAACCAGTTCGGCGCCAACGATGAACTCCTCTTCGACGGTCAGGCAATGGTGCATGTCCCAACCCGCGACAACCAAGCAGAGCTGCTTGCTGCGACGACGCCTTTCTCGGGCGACACGCTCATCGTCGAGATCAACGCCGACACGA